>OZ244070.1:0-457500 GCA_965215605.1 uncultured Binatia bacterium (SeqCode)
CGTCGGAAATGTCCGTCCGTTCCTTGATGGTCTTGGTCACGTTGGGGAAGATGCCGTCCCAGTGCGGATAATCGGAGGCGAACACGATGTTCTTGTCCCCGATCCGCTCGATGCCGTAGGGCAGGCTCTCCTCCTCCGGCTCGGCCGCGTAGTACCAGTTTCCCGCCTTCATGTACTCGCTGGGCATGGCCTTGAGCAACGGCGCTTCCGACTGCCGGTGCTCGTACTCCTCGTCCATCCGATCCATCCAGTAGGGCACCCAGCCGACGCCGCACTCCAGGAACGCGATGCGGAGCTTCGGGAACCGCTCGGGCACGCCGCCGTACATGAGCGCGGCGCAATCCAGCAGGGTCTCGAAGGGACGGCCGATGGTGTGCTTGAACAGGAACGTGTCGAAACGGTTCTCGCCGGCCGGACCCGAGCGCGAGTTGTGGATCAGCAGCGGCACGTCGAGCCGCTCCAGCTCCTCGTAGATGGGCCAGAAGAGCTCCAGACCCAAATGGTCCTTCATGCCGAAGGTGCCCACCGTGATCCCCACCACGCCGAGCTTGGTGACCGCGCGGTTGATCTCCTCCACCGCCGCCGGCACGTCCTGGAAGGGCGCGACGCCGACGCCCTTGAGCCGTTCCGGCGCCTCGCTGCACATGCTCGAGATCCAGTTGTTGTAGGCGCGCGCGAAGGCTCCCGCGTAGGCCTTCTCCGGCATGCGGTTGACGTGGAACGCGCCGGTGGGAAACAGCACCGACATCTCGATCCCCTCGGTGTCCATGTCGCGCAGGCGCGTGGGAACGTCCGTGATGTTCATCCCCAGGGTGCCGAACATGCTGGAGTCCCACTCGTCCGACGGCAGCAGCGAGCCCTCCCGCTTGTTCCAGGGGTCTTCCATGTGGGCGCGGATGTCCGCGTCCCGGTCCCTGACGTGTCCGTCGGCGTCAATGATCTTGGCGTTCACACTCATAAACGGCCTCCTTCAAGCTTCAAGGTTATTGCGAGAACCGCACCTGCGCCGGATTCAGCGCACCGTGCTTCGACTTGTTGGCGGTGATGTCCAGGGCCTCCGGCATCTTCTCGATGCCTTCCAGCTTGTGGGTGATCATGGGATCGATGTTGATGCGCTTCTGCGCCACCAGCCGCGCGGCCAGGGTCATCTCCCCGGGGTGGGCCAGCTCCGGCGGGAACATGTAGGTGACCCGCTTGGCCCGCAGGTAGTTGAAGTCCAGGGTTACCGGCTCGTGAAAGTGCGGGATGCTGAGCACCTTTCCCCCGGCGGCCACGCAGGCCACGGCCTCCGAGACGGTGGCGCCGCCGGACAGTCCCATCTGCGGGCTGCCGCTGGCGGCCTCGATGACGAAAGGAATGCCTTTGCCGTGGCTCAGGTCCATGACCGCATCGACGACGTTCTCCCTGGACGCGTCGATGGTGACGTCGATCCCCAGATCCCTCGCCAACTCGAGAATTTCCGGCCGCATGTCGGTGCCGATGACGGTGTCCGCGCCCGCGGCCTTGGCCGCCTGGGCGGAATTGAGGCCCATGACGCCCTGGCCCAGCACCAGCACGGTGTCTCCCAGCGTTATCCCCAGCACCTGGATATTGTGCACGCAACTGGTGAGGGGCTGCAACGCCGACACCTCCCAGTCGCTGATGCCGTCGGGAATCTTGGCCAGCGCATCCAGCGGCACCGCCGCATACTCGGAGAACAGGCCCGGGAAGTCCCGGCCGATGGTGCCGATCTCCGTATGCGTGGCGCCGACCCGGTCGCCCACCGCAAGCCCGTAGGCATTGTCCTTCTCGATATCGACGATCTCCGCGCAGAACTCGTGGCCGAACAACGGCTCGGCACCCTGTGCGAGTTTCTTCTTCACCTTGTCATAGCTGTTGGAGCGCTCACCGTAGAAGAGCTGCACCTCGGTCACCGAGGGCTGCACCACCCGTGTCTTCAAAACCGCCCAGCCGGGCCGGGAGTCGGGTTCCGGCAACTCCTCCAGCCGCATGTCCTTGAACGCGTGTGTCACCCAGCCCCGCATGACGCTTCCTTCCTTTCAAAGACGTGACCCATTTCTGCCGTGACAGGCGAGCCGGCGAACTCGCGTCGGTGCGGTCGTGTCCGGTTCGGGGGCAACGCAGCCCAATCCGTGGGGAACGCTGCTTCCGCTGACTAATAGTGAAAGCCTGAAGGTTTTGCAAGGCAATCGGGCCGGTCCGTGTCGCGCGGAGGGTCCGGCTTGCATGTTCCCCGGCCGCGTTCTATGATGTATGTCTCTCCTCGCGCGAGCGCGATTCACACACAATGGCGGTGTAGCTCAGTTGGTCAGAGCACGCGGCTCATATCCGCGGCGTCGCTGGTTCAAGTCCAGCCACCGCCACCATTCATCCCCTCATCAACCCTCTCGACCGCAGCGTCGGCTCATGATTCGGCAGGACGCCCCGGCGGGGCATCCACTTGCACCGTCACGATGTCGGTGTCGTGGTATTGCTGGTGATGGACTCTTGAAGCGAGGTGGCGGAGCAGCCGGAGCGAGATTTCCCGCTCGTCGGGCGCCTCGACAGGCCCGGTTCCGAGCAGTGCGATGCGGTCCTGGATGTTCTCGGCGCCGGCGGCCGCGACGAACTCCAGCAGCGCCCCGCCGCCTTGCTTGCGGGCGGTCAGCCGCAGCCGGCGGCGTCCCTTCCCCTCGCCCTCCTCGTCCTGCCGCGTCAGGGTCAGGAGCGTCTCCTCGCCGGCGGCGTCGAGGCGTTCGGTCATGGCCTTGCCCCAGCCGCCGCGTGAAGCGAAGCCCGCCAGGAACTCACGTATCTTGGGCAGCGCTTCCATTCCGAACTCTACCTCCATTCGGCTCGGGCGGGGCGCGGTCAACTCCACGAACAGCGTCATGAGGATGGCCACCAAGCCTCCGGCGGTCATGCCGTTCTGCAGCAGCCCTCCCGCGAAATCGGCGAAGTACTCGGGGAAGATGACCTCGTTCTGGAAGCCGACCCCGGCCCAGAAAGACACGCCCACGATGAGCCCGGTACGGTAGTCGAGATCTCCGTGGACCACCACCTTCATGCCGACGACGAACAGCATGGCCAGCAGCACGGTGGCATAGGCGGCCACCACCGGGTTCGGGACCGCCAGAACGACGGCCAGGGCCTTGGGCAGGAAGGCCAGCGCCATGAAGATGATGCCGATGGCGACGCCGACCCGGCGGGATGCGACTCCGGTCAGCTCAGTAACGGAGATGCTCGTGGAGTAGGTCGTATTCGGCACCGTCCCGGCGAGGCCCGACAACAGGTTGCCCACGCCGTCCGCCCCCACCGCCCCCTGCACCGTGCGGAAGTCCACGGCCCGCTCACCGCGCCAGGATACCCGTTGGATGGCCACGGCATCCCCGATGGTCTCGATGGCGCCCACCAAGGTCACGAACACGAACGCCGGCAGGAGGGACCAGAAAACCGCTCCGAAACCCAGATCCAGGCCCGGCCACTCTCCGTCCGGCAGTCCGATCCAGGACGCCTCGGCTATGAGCGCCCCGTTGTAGAGACCGAAAATGCCGGCCACAACCGAGCCCGCCGCCACGCCGATGACCGGCGCCCAGAGGCGCAATGCCCCCGTGGCCTTCAGAGCGATGCAGGCGATCACCACGACGGTGACGAAAGCGCTCAGCGGCGCCGCCACCGCCGGCGCGCCTTCCGGCACATCGTTCAACAGGCCGAAGATGATCGGCATCACCGTCACCGGTATCAGCATGATCACGGTGCCCGCTACCGCGGGCGTCAGAACCCGCCGCAACAGGGACAGCCGCGATGCAAGCAAGAACTGGAAGAACGACGACACCAGCACCAGGGTGGCCAGCATGGCGGGGCCGCCCTCGGCCAGCGCCGTGACACATACCGCGATGAAGGCGCCCGACGTGCCCATCAGAAGCACGTGGCCGGCGCCGAAGCGGCCGACCCGCACGGCCTGCAGCACGGTGGTGACCCCGCTGACGGCCACGGCGGCAAACACCGCCCAGGACAGGAACGCTTCGCTGCCGCCGGCAGCGCGGACCACGATGACCGGAGTCAGCACGATGCCGGCGACACAGAGAATCGCGAGTTGGAGGCCCAGCCCGGCCGCAAGCGCGGCCGGCGGATTCTCATCGGGTTGGTAACGAATGCTCGCGCGGTGGTGGGATTCGTCGGTCTGCATCGGATGCCCTCCCGGAGAACCGGCCCCTGGCTGATGCGCCGTGTCGGCGCAAGCCCGGAGCATATCAGACCATTCTGGACCGGCCAATGTCGACATGGAGAATGGACCTGCCGGCCGGTTTCGTAGTAGACTCCTGCCGATTCCGCTTTGCGGGGGGTCGCGCCGGACTCGGCCATGCCTGCGAAAGGTGTGCCGTTGGCCGCCTTGCAGCCGCGGGGTCGCGCGGACAGAGGAGGTACTCTTGATCGACAAGACGCGTCTCAAGGAGCGCGTGCTGGAGTTGGTGCGGATCGACAGCCTGTCCCGCAAGGAGGGGGCCATCGCCGTGCGGCTCAGGGACATGGTCGAAGGGTTGGGCGGCGCCGTCTTCATGGACGACGCGGGGGCCGCGGTCGGAGGCGAGGTGGGGAATCTCGTCGCCCGCTTCGACGGCAACGTGGACGGCGCCGAGCCGATGCTGCTGTCGGCGCACATGGACACGGTGGCCCCGGGCGAGGGAGTCGTCCCGGTGGTGGACGGCGACGTGATCCGTAGCGACGGGAACACGGTGCTCGGGGGCGACGACAAGAGCGGCATCGCCATCATCCTGGAAGTGCTCGAGGCCCTGCGCGAGGAGGAGTTGCCGCACGGGCACATCGATGTGGTCTTCACCATATGCGAGGAGGTCGGCCTCCTGGGCGCGAAGCATCTCGACCTGAGCCTCGTTCGCGCGAAGACCGGCCTGGTGCTGGACAGCGACTCCATCGGATTCCTCATCACCAAGGCGCCGGCGGCCAACCTCGTGGAGATCGAGGTCCACGGTCTGGAGGCCCACGCCGGCATCTGCCCGGAACGGGGCATCAGCGCGCTCCAGGTAGCCGCCCGCGGTATCGCGGCCATGCAACTCGGACGGATCGACGAGGACACCACGGCCAACCTGGGCCTGGTGAGCGGCGGCACGGCCGTGAACATCGTGCCGAACCGGGTGGCGCTCACCGGCGAAGTGCGCAGCCACGACGAGGACAAGCTCGAACGGCAGACGCAGGCGATGGTCGCCTGCCTGGAGGAGGCCGCCGGCGCCGCCGCCCTGGAACTGGACGGCCGCCGCCACGAAGCGCGCGTGGAATCCCGCGTCCGGCGGCAATACGACCGGATGGACGTGCCCGACGAGACCGCCATCGTCCGGCGCGTTCGCGAGGCGGCGCGCAATCTGGATTTCGCTCTCGACACCGTCGCCAAGGGCGGCGGATGCGACGCGAACGTATTGAACCAGCGGGGGCTTCAGGTCGCCAACCTGGCCAGCGGCATGCGGGACATCCACACGGTCCATGAATGGCTCGATGTCAACGACCTGGTGGCCGCCGCCCGGATCATCCACGAAGTCGTCCGGCTGGAAGGAGCCCGTCAAGCATGCTTGGACGCGAGCTTGAAACACTCCTGAAGGAAGAGCGGGGGCAGTTCTTCGAGTTCATCAGCGCTTTCGAACAGAAGAAGCGCGGCACTCAGACGAAACGGCCTCGAGACTTGGCCCGCGAAATCGCGCGCATCCTGAACGGCATGAGCAATGCCGACGGCGGCGTGCTCCTCGTGGGCGTGGAGCCCGACAAGAGCCTCACCGGGCTCCCCTATTCCGAGCCGGAAATCCGGGAGCTCGGGGAGGTGCCTCGGAGCCTCCTCAGTCCGCCGCTCTCGTCCCTCCACGAACGTATCGACATCGGCAACCTGCTGCTGCTCCGTTTCGAGGTGAGCCCGGGACTGGAGATCCGCCGGGTGGCCAGCGGCAGGACGTTCTACCGGATCGCCTCGGAGAACCCGGCGGTGTCGCCGGAGCAGATCCGGCTCCTGAAGGACGCGAAGCTGTCGTACTCCTACGAACGGCAGCATGTCCACGGCGCCGCCTGGGAGGACCTGGACGACGCCGCGCTGGAGTCCTTCGCGGAACGCGTCGATCCGCAGGCAGACCCCCGGTCGTTGCTGACCCGTACCTATCACCTGGTCCGCGGCCCCGGGGAACGGCCCGAGGTTTCCATGGCCGCCCTGCTTCTGTTCGCCGCCGAACCGACCCGGTGGCACCCGCGCTGCGGCATCGACTTCGTCAAGTACGAGGGCACCGAACGAAACTACGGAGAATCCCTGAACGTGGTGAAGCGGGTGCGCATCGACCAGCCGTTGTGGACCCTCATCGACGAGGCCGTGGGACGCATCAAGGAGCACATCCGCGAACGCATGGTGCTCCACGACCTGTTCTTCCGAGAGCGCCTGGAATACCCGTCCTTTGCCTGGCAGGAAGCTCTGGTCAACGCCGTCGCCCACCGCGATTACGCCATCACCGGCGCGGGGGTAGAGCTCTGGATGTTCGAGGACCGGCTGGAAGCACGGAGCCCGGGCGCGCTGCCCGCGCCCGTGGCCGTGGACCATCTGAACCGGCAGCAGCGAGTGCACTTCTCGCGCAACCCGCTGCTGGTGCGGGTGCTGTCGGACCTGGGCTACATGCGCGAGATCGGCGAAGGCGTGCCGCGCATGTTCCAGGAAATGGAGCACAACGCGCTCCGGCCGCCGGAGTTCTCCACCGACGGCTTCTTCTTCACCGTGACGCTGCGCAACACTCCCGTCTACGACGATGAGACGCTGCGGTGGCTCGACCACTTCGACCGCTCCCGACTCGGCCCGCGCCAACAGCGATTGCTGGTGTACGCGCTGTCCCACGACAAGCTGCTTTCCACGGCCGACTACCAGCGCGTCGCCGAGGTCGACCGCGACACCGCCTACCGCGACATCCGCGGGCTGGTGAAAATGGGCATCCTCGCCCCCATCAAGCCCAAGAGCCGCACCTACCGGGTGGTGGAACCGATATGAGCGACGGCTATGCCCGGCTGGCGGAAATCGCCGGCGGGTACGTGGAGGCGCGAATCCTGCAGGCTGCCGTGGCGCTGGGGGTGTTCGACGCCCTGCGGGACGACAAGAACGCCGACGCGGCCGCGGTGGCGGGCGCCATCGGCGCCGACGGCCGCGCCACCGGCCTGCTGCTGGACGCCTTGGCGGTCATGGGACTGCTGGACAGGGACCGCCGGCGCTACTGTCTCACCGAGCTGTCGGCCACCTATCTGACAAGCGGCTCGACCAGGGACTTCAGCGGCATGGTCCGCTTCGACGCGCTGTCGTGGGACGCCTGGGGCAGGCTGGAAGACGCGGTGCGCACCGGACGGCCCGCGCGCAGGCCGGACATGTACCAGGGCGACGAAGCCGAGATCCGGATCTTCATCGAAGCCATGGATTCACTGGTCCGGGCGCGGGGCGACGCGGAGGTGACGGCGGGCATCCTGGACCTCCGCGACCCGCGGCGGCTGCTCGACGTGGGCCCCGGACCGGCCACCTATCCCGTGGCTCTGTGCCGCCGTTATCCCAACCTGCGCGCGACCCTGTACGACCTGCCCGGGACCCTGCGCATCACCGAGCGCTACGTCCAAGCGTCGGACGTGGCCGGCCGCGTCGAATACGTTGCCGGGGACTATCGGACGGACGCCGTTCCGGGCGGCTACGACGTGGTTTTTCTGTCCAACATCATCCACGGAGAAAATGAGGTCACCAATGCGGCTTTGATGGAGAAGCTCTCGAAATCATTGGTTTCGGGCGGGCGCCTCATCATCAAGGACCACATCCTGGAAGGAGGCCGCGCGGAGACCGATGCGGGCGCCGTCTTCAGTCTGCTGATGCTGCTGACGACCAGCGGCGGGCGTTGCTATTCCCTGGGCGAAGTCCGGGGCTGGCTCGAACGTGGGGGGCTGGTGGATGTGGAGCGGGTGGAACTGCCTGCGCCGCTGACCTCGTCCCTGGTCATCGGGCGCAAGCCCGGATAGGAGCGGATTCGAAACCCGCCCTTACGATTCCAGAACGGCGCCGGGGGAGATCTTGAAGGCCTTGTCCAGCACCTTGGCGCGCGCCTGGTCGCCCCTCGCGCCCTGAAGCTTCACACGAAGCTTGGCCAAACTCTTCCGGCGCCTGCGCCGCCGCTTTATTTCCATCATTCTCTGGAGAGGCATGCCGATGACGGTTAACACAGGCGCACACGGGTCGCAACTCCCCGCCGGCTACCCTCAGACCGCCTCGCCGGCGTAGATGCGCATCACCTTGTCGAGGAGCGCGATGGCGTCGGGCTTGCTCCGCTGGAAGGAGTTGCGCCCAATGATGGAGCCGAACCCGCCCCCCTGGTGGATGGCGCGTATCTCCGCCAGCACGGCCTCGTCCGTGGCGGCGGGGCCGCCCGAGAAGATGACGATGCGGCGGCCGTCGAAGGCCGACTGGACCACGTGGCGGATCCGGTCCGCGGGATCGGCAAGGGGGACGCCTTCCTTCTCGTAGACCTTGCGCGCCGCGTCCTGCTCGACGTTCTCGCCAGGGAACTTCACCTTGATGATGTGGGCGCCGAGTTGGGCGGCGATCTGGGCCGCGTAGGCGCACACGTCGACGGCCGCCTCGCCGGCCTTGCTGAGCCCCGAGCCCCGGGGATACGACCAGATCACCACCGCCAGACCGTGGCGCTTGGCCTCCCGGGCGATGTCGCGAATCTGCTCGTACATCCCGAAACGGTGCTCCGAGCCGGGATAGATGGTGAACCCCACGGCCACGCATCCCAAGCGCAGCGCGTCCTCCACGCTGGAGGTGACGGCCTGGGTCGGGTCCCTCTCGTCGTTCAGGAGATCGTGGTTGTTGACCTTGAGAATGAGCGGCACCTCGCCGGCGAACTCCCGGGCGCCCGCCTCCAGAAAACCCAGCGGCGCCGCGTAGGCGTTGCAGCCCGCGGCCAAGGCCAACTCGAAGTGATAGCGGGGGTCGTATCCCGCGGGGTTGGGAGCGAAACTGCGCGCCGGGCCGTGCTCGAAGCCCTGGTCCACGGGCAGGATCACGAACTTGCCGGTGCCGCCGAGGCGGCCGTGGTTGAGCATCCGGGCCAGGTTGGTCAGGGTCCCGGGATTGTCGCTGCCGTACCAACTCAGAACCTCTCGTACTCTCTCGGTCATCGCTCAGCCTCCTCGGGCGGTCTCATTCCTCCGCCATGAACCGTTCATAAAGGGCGACGTTGTCGACGCTGCCGACGGCGATGGGCGTGCGCTGGTGGATGCCCTCCGGCACCACCTCGAGCAGCCGCCCGCGGCCGGTGCTGGCCGCTCCTCCCGCCTGCTCCGCCACGCACGCCAAGGGCGCGCACTCGTAGAGCAGGCGCAGCTTGCCGTTGGGGCTGCCGGGGTCGCCGGGATAGAAGTACACGCCGCCGTCCAGCAGACAGCGGTGCAGGTCCGCCACCAGGGCGCCCGTATACCTGAGGGAATGGGGCCTGCCGGTGGACTTGTCCTGCTCCGTCACATGGTCCAGATACTTCCGCACGCCGGGCTCCCACGCCTTGTGCCGGCCGACGTTGGCGCTGTAGACGCTGCCCTTCTCCGGACAGCGGATATCGTGGTGGGACAGCATGAACTCTCCCACCCCCCGATCAAGGGTGAATCCGTGAACGCCGGCGCCTACAGTATACACCAGCACCGTGCTGGTGCCGTAGAGCACGTAGCCGGCGCACACCAACTCCGTCCCCTTTTGCAGGAACTCGTCGGCGGACAGCTCGCCGGTCCGGCCGCGCCTGAACAGGCCGAAGATCGTCCCCAGCGGGGCGTTGACGTCGGTATTGGAGGAACCGTCCAGGGGATCCGTGCACAGCAGGTACCGCGCGTCCTCCGACGTGCTCATCACCACCGCCTCGTCCAGCTCCTCCGACGCGATGCCCGCCACCAGAGGGCAGCCCGAGAACGCCTCCATCACGATCTCGTTGCCGATCACGTCCAGCTTCTTCTGCATGTCGCCGGTGGCGTTGGCGTCGCCGGCCAGACCCAGCTTGCCGGCAAGGGCGGCCTGGTCGACCTCCCGGGCGAGGATCTTCCCCGCCAACGCCATGGGCTCCAGCAGCCCGAGCAGGTCCCCTGCCCCGTCCTGGCGCCAGCCCCCCTCCTCGATCAGATGTCGGTTCAGCGTCGTGCCTGCGGCCATCCTGACGACTCCTCGCTGTGGTTTCGACCCATCCCGTCAGTTAGGAGCATGTTCCCCGGAATGTCAACGCCGGGGCCGGGTTCAGGCCCTGATGCGCCGGGATGGCGGCTTGGAGAGTCCGGACGGCAGGTACCGCAGCGCGAGGCCGCCGAGGATCATCCCGCCGCCGATGCAGGTGGCGAGGGACGGCACCTCCCCCACCCACAACGCCACCCATAGCGGGTTGAGGACCGGCTCCACCAGGGAGATCAGAGATGCTTCCTGCACCGATATGTGCTCGATGCTCCTGAAGAAAAAGAAGTGGGCGAAGGCGAACTGGACGACCCCCAGGCACGCCAGCGCGGCAAGCTGGGTCAGGGACACCGAGAGCGCGCCGTAGGCAAGACCGAGAAGGGCGAGAGTCGAGATGAAGTTGTTGGCCAGCATCAGCGCGAACGGGTCGAAGCCCTTGAGCGGGCGGAGGTTGACGAAATAGACCCCGAGCATGAACCCGCTGCCGAGGCCGACGGAAACGCCCAGCAGGTCCCGCGCGCCGGCGGCGCCGGCGAATATAATCAGGATGCCGGCGGTGCCGAAGAGCAGCGTCACCAGATTGGCGCGGGTGGGACGCTCGCGGAACAGCAGGTACACCAGTGCACAGACGAACACCGGGGCGGTGTTCTGCAGCACGATGGCATTGGCGGCGGTGGTGAGCTTGGTGGCCCACACCAAAGAACCCGTGGCCGCGGTGAACGCCAGGCCGGAGAACAGCAGCCGCGGTCGCGGGCGCCATCGCCGGGCACCCGCAAACGGGATGAAGAAGAGCAGGGCGAACAGGCTCCGGTAAAAGGCGATGACCGCGGCGGGGAGCGCCAGCGACTTGATGAAGACGCCGGCCAGACTCCAGCAGAAAGCGGCGAACAGCGCGAACAGTCTGCAGCGATTGATCGAGGCGCGGGACGCGTGTTCCATGGTTCTTCGGGGGTTGGGCGAACGAGCGCGCCCGCCAAGAGCCCTTTCGGCGGTAGCTGGACTCGGCGAGACCCGGGCGCAGGACCTGGCCGCCGCCGCTCTTCGGAATTCCGGTCCTGGCCCGCCGGGGTTCGGATACAAGGCGTCGCACCCTGAACGCAAAAGCCGGAGAAATGCACGCATTTCCCCGGCTTTCCGGCCGGCCGCCGCGCCGGGATCGAACCTCCGGAGCGACGGGGTTCGCCCAGCGTGGCGTCTTGGTGAAATTTACGGCACGAACAGACCGTCGATATGAGCCTCCGCCTCCTTGGGAAAGATCCCCAGGGCGATGCCGTCCTTCAGGTACTGTTTCTGATTCGCCAGGTTCTTCGGGTTCGGCCACTTGAAGTCACCCGGAAGCAGGAACGGCCTGACCCGCTTGTAGCCGAGGTCCACGACGTCCTTCCCCTCCAGCCCGAAGATCTTCTTGGCGTACTTCCGGAAGTGTTCGGGGTCGTTCTGCACGCCGGCGATCATTTCCTGCCACGCGGCGCGTATCTTCCCCACCAATTGGGGGTTCTTTTTCGCCCAGGTTTCCTGAGCTCCCACCCAGCCGAACAGGTGAATGTCCTTGTTCAGCACCTGGGTAATCACGTCTCCCAGCTTGGCGATGGAGCGGTATTTGCCCGTGGCCATCATCCGGGTCACGTGTGCTTCCCAATGGAGCGCGGCATCCACCTCACCCTTCTCCATCACCGCGATGATGCCCGCGGCGCCCATCTTCTTGAGCTGGAAGTCCTTCTCGATGGAGACGCCCTGCTTCCTCATCATGAAATCGAACAGGTTGTAGGCCGAGGTGACTTCCCGCGGCACGGCGATGGACTTCCCCTTGAGGTCGGCGATGGTCTTGTAAGGGGAGTCCTTGCGGACCAGGACGTAGTTGTGCATCGTCCTCATGTAGGGCTGAATCAGTTTGAGGGGAATGCCCTTCATGTTGGCACGCAGGGCGGACTCCACGGTGGCCAGACCCACCGGGATGGCGCCGATGGCGATGAGGCGCTCGACGTTGGCCACTCCGCCCCAGCGGGGCTTGGCGACGAAGCCGTTCTTGCGGTCGAGCTTCTTGTCGATCATGTACTGGCCGCCCAGGCCGAAGACGCCGCCGGAAGGCAGGCCGAACTCCACCACGGGCAGGTCCGCGCCCAAGGCCGGCGCCGAGAGGCCCGGACCCAACAGGAACAGCCCCGCGGCCAGGACCAGCAGACGAAACTTCTTGACTCTCGCGATCATCATGCTTCCTCCTTCACCAGGTTGAGTATGGTTTGCAGCACTTCCTGCTTGAACTCGATGAACCGCATGTCGTCGGTATCCCGCTCCGAGGAGCGGAGGGGGTTCTCGTAGACCGCGGCGATGCGCGCCGGACGGGCGGAGAAGATCACGATACGATCCCCCATGTAGGCCGATTCCTCAACGTCGTGGGTTACCAGCAAGGCGGTCTGCTTCAGCCGGGAGCATATCTGCAGCGTGTCCTCCCGCAACTGGCGCGCCGTAAGCTGGTCGAGCTTGCTGTAGGGCTCATCCATCAGCAGCACCTGCGGCTCGATCACCAGCCCGCGGGCCAGACCCACGCGTTGCCGCATGCCGCCGGACAGGTAGAGGGGATACTGCTTGCGGAAATCCGTGAGTCCCACCAGCGACAGGTACTTGTCCAGCCGCTCGCCCCACTCGTCCGCCGGGACCTCCATCCCCCTGAGGGCGAATTTCAGGTTGTCCTCCACCCGCTTCCAGTTGAGCAGCCTTGGATCCTGGAACACGTAGCCCAGTTGCGGGTGCGCCCGCCCTTCGTCCTCGCCCTCCGAAATGATCTCCACCCGCCCATGGTCAAGGCGCTCGAGTCCGGTGATGATGTTCAACAGCGTCGATTTGCCACAGCCCGACGGCCCCAGCAACGCCGTGATGCCGTATTCCTTGGTGTCGAAGGAAATGCCGTCCAACACCTTCAGCGGCGAGCCGTCCTCGCGGGAAAAGAACTTGACCGCTTCGTCGATACGTACGTAGGACACTACCGCCTCCAGGCCTCGACGCGCGGCCGCCAGCGGGTGACGCTGCGCTCCAGCACGCCTACCACGCCGAACTCGAGAAAGATCATCACGATCAGGAACGTGATGGCCCAGGCCAGCACCCCCTTGACCGAGAAGAGGTCGAACTGGTGCATGACCTGGTAGCCGACGCCGTTGCTGAAGCCGAACCCTTCGACCAGCACGATCACCTTCCACGCCAGCCCCAGGCCGTATCGTATGGCGGCCAGGATATGGGACACCAACTGCGGCAGGATCACGTCCACCAGCTTGGAGTATACGCTGGCGTGGAACGCGGTGCTCATGTCGATGAGGTCCTTGTCCAATGACTTGGTCCCCTGCCAGATACTGATGGTGAGCATGGGCGAGATGGTCACGGCCACGGCGATGTAGGCGCTGATCTCCTTGATGCCGAAGACCATGATCATCAGCAGCGCCCAGATGAGGCCCGGCATGGTGAGGCCCAGGATCACCGGAGGCTCGAAGAAGCTCTCCTGGTTCCGGAAGCTCCCCATGATGATCCCCAGTGGCGTGCTCACCACCATGGCGAGGCCGAAGCCGACGAACACGCGCCAAAGCGTGTTGCCCATGTGATGATAGAACTCCCCCGTCTTGATGATGACGCCTACCTCGGCGAACGTTTCCCACGGCCTCGGCACCAGGGCGGGGGGGAAGAAGAGGCCCATCGCCCACCATGCAAGGATGAGCGCCAAGACGGAGCCCACGCGGAGAGCGACGTCCCGCCCGGCCTCGGAAAAGACGGAAGCGGTCTTCCGCGGCCCTCTGAGCGGTTCCGTGTCGGGTGCTGTACCAAGCGTCAACTCCTCCTGTTTCGCCATGGATGATGTCTCCTGATACGAACGACCGAATTCGCCGCCAAGCGCGCCGATGTTAGTCCATCGCATGACGGCTGTCAAATTCACCCCTCCGGGCATTTCACCCGCCATTGGCGGCTCACTTTACTCCGCATGTGGGTATTGATATACCCGCTGCCGAGTCAGGTCCGCTGCGAGGAGGATCGCCATGCGAAGCGCCTACGGTCTCAAGATTCCCGAAATCGACCCCGAGCTCACCCGGGTGGGGCCGGGCACGCCGTGCGGCGAGCTCATGCGGCGATACTGGCAACCGGTGTGCCTGTCGGCCGACCTTTCCGACCTGCCCAAGCGCATCCGCATCCTCGGCGAGGACCTGATTGCTTTCCGGGACGGAAAGGGACGCGCCGGGCTGCTGTTCTTCCGTTGCAGCCACCGGGGCACCTCGCTGGAATACGGGCGGGTGGAGCGGGACGGGCTCCGCTGCTGCTATCACGGCTGGCTCTACGACGTGGAGGGCCGCATCCTCGACATGCCGCTGGAGCCCCCCGAGAGCACCGTGAAGGACCACCTCTGGCACCCCGCCTACCCGGTGCAGGAGTTCGGCGGGCTGTTGTTCGCCTACATGGGCCCCCTGGACAAGATGCCGCTGCTGCCGCGCTATGACCTGTTGCAGGCGGAAGGAGGCACGCTGAAGCCGCGCTTCGGCCCTCGCGTGGGCGGCGCGCAGGATTGCAACTGGCTACAGAGCGAGGAGAACCTCATGGACGCGCTCCATGCGGTGTGGCTGCACACGGTCCACAGCGGCGCCCAGTTCCCCACCCAGGCCCATTCGACGCTGCCGGAGCGGCTGGTCTACGAGGAGACCGACATCGGCATGCGGTTCATCATGACCCGCAAGCTCGACGACGGGCGCTGGGCCGACGTCATCTGGGAAAACATCATGCCGCTCAACGTGCACCTGACCTACACGGACGAGCCGGTGACGGAGAAGGTGAACCAGGTGTCCTTCTGCGTTCCCGTGGACGATACCCACCAGCTCGGCGCCAACATCCGCTGGATTCCGGACGGCGCCGACCCTTCGGAACTGTCGGGACGCGAGAAGCTCGCCCCGGCGGGCCGGGGACCCCGGGACTACGAATACAGCCAGCGCTACCCCGACGACAAGGAAGCCCAGGAGGGTCAGGGAGAGATCGTGATCCACGCCATGGAGCGCCACGTGAGCTCGGACGAGGGCGTGCTGCTGTTCCGCAAGATCCTCAAGACCGCCATCGAGGACGTCAAGGCCGGCAGGGACCCCAAGGGGATCATCAGGGATCCCGACAGGGCGGCCTGCGTGCCCACCACCGCGGGCGCCATCGTGCACGCGGCCCGGCCCGCCCACGTGGCCTGACAGGCCGGCGTTTTCGATCCCCTGCCCTTCGTGGGGTCCCCTTTGTTTGTCGGCCGCATACGACCGGATCAAGACTGTACACCGAACAGGACCTTCCTGATCATCCGGCGAGGGAGAAGAACTTGAACATGCCATCCATCGACCCGCTGGCCACTCGGGCCCTGTTGGCCTCGGATACCCTTCACGCCTGCATCGACGTGCGCGAGCGCGGCGAGTTCGCGCGGGCGCAGATCGCCGGCACCAGCCCCGTCAACAGGGGCGCCCTGGAGCTCCGGCTGCCGGTGATGGTGCCCGACCGGCGCGTTCCGGTGGTGGTATGCTGCGACGACGGACGCCGCAGCGGGCTGGCGGCGGAGACGCTGGCGAGCATGGGCTACACGGACGTCAAGGTGCTGGCGGGCGGTATCGACGAGTGGCAGCGCCAGGGCCTGCCGGTGCGCTCGGGCTGGGGCGTACACGGCAAGGAATACGGCGAGCGCGTCGCCCACGGCGGCAACGTCACCCACCTCGACGCCGTGGAGCTGGCGCGCCGGCGCAAGGCCGGCGAGGACGTGGTGGTGGTGGACGTGCGGTCGCGTGAGGAGTACCTGCGCGGCCACGTGCCGGACACCTACCACATTCCCGGCGGCAACCTCTTGCTGGACGCCCCGCGGCTGCCGTTGGCCGAGGACACCACGCTGGTGGTGAGCTGCGCCGGCCGCACCCGCGGCATCCTCGGCGCCCAACTGCTCCACGACAACGGCTTCACCAACGTCTACGCCCTGGAGAACGGCGTCATGGGCTGGTTCCTGGCCGGCGGCCATATCGCCACGGGCCAGGGCAAGGAAGTGCCCGAGACGGCGGCGGCGGCGCGGGCCGCCCAGGTCCGCCAGGCCACCGAGGCTCTCGCTTCGCGAGAAGGCGCCAAGCGCTGTCCGCTCGACGCCTTCCTTACGGTCTACGACGACCACCGGGCCTTCTACCTGCTGGACGTGCGGCTGCCCGAGGAATACGACACGAGCCACGTACCCCGGTCCGTTTCGCTGCCCCTGGGGCAGATGGCACTGGCCCACGAGAACTTCCTCGCCGTGCGCGGCGCGCCCGTGTTCGTGGTCTCCGACGACGACCTGCGGCCGGTGTGGGCCGCTTCCCTGCTGCGAAACCTCGGCTTCCGCCAAGTCGCCATCCTCGACGGCGGCCTTCGGGCATGGGACCGGGCCGGTCTGCCCCTGCAACAAGGGACTCCGGAGTCCACGGTCTTCGGGTTGGAGGAAGCACGAGCCCAGACCGCCCTCATCGATCCGCCGGCGCTCCAGGCCCATCTCGAATCATCGGCCCTCGCCCTGGACGTCCGCAGCATCGGCGAATACGGCTTCGCCCACATCCCGGGCACCCGCTGGCTCCCCCGCGGCCGCCTGGAGCTCGACGTCGAGCGCACGGCGCCCGACAAGACCGCGCCGCTGGCGGTGATCTGCGACAACGGTACGCGCTCGACGCTGGCGGCCGGTACCCTGCGGCAACTCGGTTACACCGCCGTCCAGGTGCTCGAAGGCGGGACCCGGGCATGGGAGAGCGGCGGCCTTGCACTGGAGGACGGCCTTGAGGGCACCGGCGTCTCCACCGAGGACGCGCAGGCCGACTTCGGCCACAGCGTCTGGCACGGCGCGCTGGGGAAGTCCCGCGAGGACATGGAACGCTACCTGTCCTGGGAAATCGACCTGGTCAAGGAAGGGGAAACAGCGTCCTGAGACGCCGGCGCGCGGTCACGGCCCCGGCACTCTGGCGGCCATGCCGTGGAAGAGCAAGCCGCCCACGAAGCCCACGAAGGGGGGCAGCACGAGACTGGCCAGGAATCGGGCTACGGTTATCTCCAGGCCCAGTATGGGAATTTCCCAGATGATGACCCGGTGGAAGCCGATGAGGGACCATGACGTCAGATAGGCGATGATGGGTCCGGCGCCGGCGCCCGAGGCCATCAGTGAGGCCACGATGGGGAAGTGCATCATGGGCCCGCCCGGGGTGAACGCCCCGGCGGCGGTGCCGATCAAGAGCCCACGCACCCCGGACCCTTCCCCGATCCACTGGGAGACCAGGTCCGTCGGCAGGATGACCTGGATCATGCCCGCCACCGCGAAGGCGAAAATCATCTTGGGAAGCGTGGCCATCAGGAGCTGGCCGCCGCTCGACAGGCCCGCCATCGCCCGTGGCGCACCGTAGAAATGGAGCACGTACACGCCCACGACGATGCTGGCCCCGAACATGAACCAAAAGCCCCCGTCCATACCGAGTCTCCCTGCTATGCCGCGCCGTCTCTTCCGCATAACGTGCTCAGCTTAATCGACTTCGGAGCCCGCCGACACCTCACGAGGCTTGCGCAACTTGACACTAATGGAAACCAGCCTCTCCAAACACGTATAACATGCTGATTTATAGCAGTTTCTTATCAGGCCTCTATCCAAGCATTCCGTCGCCGTAAGCGATCCGCAAGCGGTCTGAGTATAACGACGGTGCCTCTCAGCGCGCCCTTGTCGCTTTGTCGTCCGTTTGGTTTTTCTTCCCTCACGACCCGTTCCGGGATTCAACACCCTCATGTGGGAAACCTGTGAAGGTCCACGCTCCTGCTAATGTCAATCTTGAGTCGCGCCTAATCTTGTTCACCAATGCCAAGGACTGTTCCGAGCCTTTGTTCATCGAGTAGAAAGAGCAGGGGTTCGGGGATGGTCGCGTTTTCGTTTCTGAACACTGGAATAAGCCGGAATTGGCCGGAATTGGCCGGAATTGGCCGGAATTCGGCTCTATAGTCGCTTCCAGCGAGCACCTCGACCACGACCTGTGGTTGCCACGAGTCCCTTGGCCTTGAGGGATGCCAAGTCTCCCCTCAGTCGTCGGATATCCAGCTCTGCCAGCCGTGCGTGGATCTCACGCAACGCCAAGGCTCGCTCGCCTTGTTCGAGCAGCGCAAGGATCGCTTGCTGACTAATTGTCAGGTGTTCCAAACGCAGCGAAAAGGACTTGGTGTCCTCTGCGTGAAAGCGTAGAGGAAGGTCAATGAGGCGCTTCCCGTGCCGGAAACACACGGTTACACAGCCTGCCGCATCTTCTATCTCTGGCGGCCGTAGACCCGCCGCAGTCGCACCGGCTGCCATTTTCAGGGTGCCAGTCCCCCACTCTTCGATGATGCCCCGGTGGTAAAAGGTGTTAGCGATCAAAGGGTTCCAGGGTTGAGATGAGTGCGGCTTGAACAATAGCTCCGGCGTCAATCCGAAGTGAAGCGTACCCGAGGACGTGACCTCCAGGCGATCATCGTAGATCGCCAAGCCCACCGATCCGCCGCCGATGGCGTAGTCGCGATGGCACAGTGCATTCGCAATGGCCTCACGCACGACCAGGAGCGGGTAGAGCGGTTCGTCGATGCGTTCGAACCGATCAGTTTCAAACCGGCTGGCGATGGGGTTGTGGTCGCGCACGAAATGTTCCGCATCCCTGAGCAGCTTGAAGGCGTGGCCGCGAAACTGGCGATTGTCGAGGAATTCGCTACGGTCATCGCCGCGGAACCGGGCGACCCGGAGCAGACATTGCGGCATGTCGAATCCGATACGCTCGGCCTTGCCGAACAAGACGACGGCAGCGCGCCATGGAATCCCGTCCCGGTAGAGCTTGAGACCTCGCAGCAGATCCTTTGGGTCTCGGGTGCCGGGATCGTCCATGCGCCCCTTCTGGACCGCCTCATACACCGTTCGTTGAATCTCCTCGATATCGAGATCGTCTACCGACCATCCCACGGCGGGCTGGTTCTCCCAACGCTGGTCGCTATGCAACCGCTCCAAGAGCATGTGGTTGTACTCTTCAGCCGACATTTGGACGGTTGTATTGCCCATTCGACGGTAGGCTTCGCCCCGATACCGGTACGGCTTGGTGGCGCCGGGGCTCACGCGAACCATGACGACCTCTCGATCCGGAGTCACCCGAACTCGTTCGATCGATGGAAAGGCTGGCGGGTCGATTCGTCGCAACTCCTCGCTCATTTCCTCGATAGTGCGGTCGCTCACCTGTTGGCCGATCACTTTGCCATTTGGGTTCACTCCAAACAGCAGTTGGCCACCGTTCTGGTTGAGCATCGCACAGACCGTTCTTGTGGCCTCACGCCGCAACCTTGTCGTGCTCTTCATCTCCAGCGTCTCGGATTCCCCGGACGCAGCCATCGCCTTGATCTCGTCGGCGGTCATGGTTGTCCCTCACCATGGTCGCGATTCTCTCCGGCGAAGGGGTCTGGCAGCCGCGCGACGATACGGACGGTTTCCACGCTGACGTGGACGATGCGACGGATGGCCGTGATGAGATCGCGTGGATCGTCAAACCAGCCGTTGGGGTCGTTGACGATGCCGCTCTCCCGGTCACGGGTGATGCGGTAGCGGTCCATGAACCATTCCAGCGGGGTGCGCCCGTTTACGGAGTATTCGTGCGCCTCGTGCGGAATGCCCTCCAGTCGGAGGTGCTCGTTTACGATCAGAGTCGTTCGGGAGTCCTCAGCCAAACGCATGGCGCGCTGGCCGATGCGGAAGTGTTGCGGTTCGAGGGTGCCGGGCTGAACAGGCGCGAGATTCAGCGGGTATTCGGGGCAGGTCTCATAGCCGAGGTGCAATTCTGCTAGCGCTGTTCCCGCTTGGACGAAGGCGTGAAAGTCATGCGCCATAGGCACTCGTGGGAGTGCCTTGGCGAGATCGTTGGCGAAACGCTCCCGGTAGGCGGGCGCATGGAGCACGCCGTAGACGTAGTCGAGGATGGCGTCCTTTGTAATGTCCGGGTCGTCGCCGTAGCGCTCGCGAAAGGCGTTCAGGGCAGCGTCGGTGATGTTGTCGATGCGCTCCAGCTCATCGCAAGGCTCCAACGCAAGAGCCGAAATGGCCTCTTCTATTTCGACGGCATTCATTGGTCATCACAGAGCACAGACAGCCTGTCAGCTGCGCTGAAACACCTCCAACTCGACGACCAAAACACCGCGGTTGACACAGACCAGTTCGTCATGTGTGCGAGCTCACATCACCCCGCCAGGTCTGGGATGGAATCGTCAACCGTCTCATCCGGCACGTCCACTTCAGGCTCGTTGGTCGCCTCACCGCCATAGACAGTTTGACCGGTGGCTTCTTCAATCAGTCCAAGCAGGGCCGCCCGGCGCGCACGACAAAAGCCCTCGAAGTCGTCTGCCCGAAGTAGTTCCGGATCGATCAGGTGCGTCCGCAGGAAACCGTCGATGTCGGCGGCAGGAATCGGCGGCGAGCCAACTCCACCGCGTTCGAGGCCCGCCAAATACTCTGAGGGCGCCGCGCCACCCAGCATGCGGTTGGTGCGGGCCGTTAGCGGCGTTTTGTTGATGATCGAATCATAAACGTCCGGGGATTTTCCCTTTCGTCGGCACCACTCGCGCGGGAAAACATGATGGATGTCGACACTCTCTTCGAAGAACACCGTCTGGTCAAAGTCCTGGCCGGACCGGAAATCCCTGGCACCCTTGGCCATGAGCAGGGCGTTGATGCCCTTGTAGGCGGCTGACAGCCGGGTGCGCATAGTACGAAGGCGATCGACTCGGAAGATCGGATCCTCCATGGTCGAGGGGGAGTCTCCACCGGCAAGCCAAATCGGAACCTCGACAATATCTCTGGCGATTCGAGACTCCACGGCTGAACCGTAGAGTTCGCCGAACACGCCACACCAGTACCAGCGTGCAATGCGTGCGCGAGTCTCGGCGTTTTCCCACAGGTCGCCAATGGTCATGAGGATCGCGGCGAGCGGCACAAATTGGCTCTGGTAAGGGAGGTCATGGACCCGATAAATCCGCTGCATTCGCAAGAACTTCACCGCCGTCTCGAAACCCTTCTCAACGGGGTCGGCATGCAATTTGTACGCATCGAGCGGCAGGTTGAGCAGGGACTGGCGTGTGGCACTGACCGATGGCAGATCGTGACGTCCCGGATCCTCGGCAGACAGCTCAACGCGCACGTCGCGTGTGTGGATCAGCGAGATTGCCTGTAGAAAATCGGTCGGCGCGATCTTCTCAAGAAGGCCATAGTCCTGGCCGGCTGCACGCCCGAAGGTGGAAAGGCGGTTCTTGCGACACGAGCCAGCGCTTTCACCCAACCAGTCCTTGCGCAACTCAAAGCCTTGGGCCGAATACATCGCCGTCACCAACTCGAACGCGTCGAGAGGCTTGCCGCCGGTGTTGACCTTCTCGAAGACCAAACAGACGGCCTCGCGTGACGTGTCACGAGCCAGCGCGATCACTGGTACATGGTAGTTCTTGAAGTTCTGTAAGACCTCGTCCTTGAAGCGCTTGAAGAGGTCACGCTTTTCGGCTCTCCCGCGCGCGATCCAGTAGTCGCCGAACCCGTCCTGCCAAGCGTCCCAGTCGAACACCTGATTGACCGGGAAAATCCCCTCTTTGTACTCGTACTCCGGTAAAGAGAGATCGAGGAGAACATTGCGCCCAAAGTCGGCCCGTTGAATGCGATCCTCCGGGACGCCCACCACAGCGTCCTCGCGGTTGCGCTGTGGATCAAGCGCCGCTTCTATGTCGAGGTAGTACCAGCGTTTCACCTTCTTGTGCCGCGCCGTTACCGTTTCAACGATCTGCTGCCGCACGCAGGTCTGATAGAGGGATGTCATGCGCTGCTGCCCGTCCAGCAGCAGATGACGCGCTGCATGTGTTTCCGCGTCGTCCGGCGCACCCTGTACCGGTCGAGCCTTGAACTCGACCGCTCCCCCGGCCTCCAGCGTCATCAAGGCCCCCACTGGGAACGCCAACGAGACAGAGGCGATCAGGCTGCGGATGCGTTCCTCGTCCCAGACCCAGCTTCTCTGGAAGTCCGGCAGTTTGATGATCCCGCGCTCGCATTCGCGCAAGAGTTCCTCAAGCCGTACAGGATTGGTCGTGAAACTCGCCATCCGATATTCCTCGTGCAACGCGCACGTGTGAGTCCAGCTGGGCCATTCGATAGTTGCTGAACTTGACACAAACGGAACCCCGATTGTAGTTCTTTAGGCTCGGCGGACAACGGCGAAGGCACAGAGGACGACATGCTGACCAGGGAAGACAACGAGATTCTGACGAGGGTGGGTCCGGACACGCCCATGGGCGAGTTGATGCGGCGGTACTGGGTGCCGGTGGTGCTTTCCGGCGAGTTGGAAGCGGGGGGCCGGACCAAGCGGGTACGTATCCTGGGCGAGGACATGGTGGCTTTCCGGACCGCCGGGGGCGAGGCCGGGTTGCTGGGCGAGTATTGCTCGCACCGGCGCGTGTCGCTCTATTTCGGCCGGGTGGAGAAGGACGGGCTCCGCTGCTGCTACCACGGCTGGAAATACGGACTCGACGGCCGCTGCCTGGAGATGCCCAACGAGTCCCCCGAGACCGACTTCAAGCACGCGGTGCGGCATCCCGCGTACCCCTGCCGCGAGCGCGGCGGCATCGTCTGGGCGTTCATGGGCGATCCCGCCCACACCACCGAAGTGCCCGACTTCGAATGGCTGGGATTACCCGACAATCAACGATTCATCTCCAAATACTACCAGGACAGCAATTACTTTCAGGCCCTGGAGGGCGGCATCGATTCCAGCCACATCTCGTTCCTGCACGCGCCGTTGGACACCGCGGACCAGGCCTCCCTCGAAAACATCGAGAAGGCGGGATTCGGCGTGGACACGGCGGTGGGGACCTCGGACCGGAGCCCCCGGTTCGAGGTGGTGGACACGGACTACGGGGTGATGATCGGCGCCCGCCGCAACGCCGAAGGCGAGCGCTACTACTGGCGCATCACGCAGTTCATCATGCCCTTCTACACCATGCCGCCGCCCCAGGACGAGGACCCGATCCTGCACTCCCACGCCTGGGTTCCGGCCGACGACGGGCACCTGATCAACTGGACCATCACGTGGCACCCGACGCGGCCGCTGAAGGAAGAGGAGCTGATGTCGCTCAACGCCGGCTTCAGCGCCCACATCACGGAGTATGGACCACCCGCCAACGGTCCTTACGGCGACGTTCGCCCGGCGGCCACCCGGGCCGCGGACTACGGCATGGACTGGGAGGCGCACCGTACGCGCATGTTCTGCGGCATACCCGGTTTCGGCATGCAAGACCGCGCCATGACCGAGAGCCAGGGCCCGATCTTCGACCGCACCCTCGAACGCCTGGGCACCAGCGACACCGCCATCATCCAGGTACGCAAATGCCTCATCGACTCGGCCAGGATGTTGCGCCAGGAGCAGGCTGACCCGCCGGGACTGGATCCCAGGCTCCACCACCTCCGCGCCGCTTCCGTGCGATTGCCCAAGGACGCCGTGTGGGTGGAGGCAGTGAAGGATCGGGTTAATATAACGCTATAACACATTGATTTCATTACGGAATGAATCGTTTCAACCTACCAGCCAACCGACAACCATGACGTTTGAAGAGTATATGGCCGTGCCCTACGTGCTGTGCATGGCGGCGGTCCAGGGTGCCGATGGCCGCTGGCTGCGACGGGCCGAGTATCCGGAGCTGCCGGGCTGTTTCGGCGAGGGACTGTCACCGGAGGATGCCCTGGCCGAGCTCGATCGCAACCGCGAGCGCATGGTCCGGGAACTCCTCGCCGAGGGGACGCAGGTACCGGTTCCCCGCCGTCCGCTGGCAAGGTTGATGAGAACTCGAACCGGTTGACACGAAACGCCAACTTCAGTCTACGAACGCGGAGAGAGGAGACTTGCATTGAGCTTTGGAATGAAACAGGCACGGGCGCTGGTGGATGCGGGCATCCGCGCGGCGGAGGAAAAAGGCTATCAGGTGGCGGTGACCATCGTTGACGCCAGCGGCAACTTCATGTGGTCTGGGCGCATGGACGGCACCAAGTTCGTGGCTCCGGACATCGCCCGGGCCAAGGCCTACACCGCGGCCGCGTTCCGGCAGAGCACCGCGGTACTGGAGGAGAAGGCCAACCCGAAGCCGGTCTTCTACACCGGCGTGCAGGTGGTGCACGGCGGAAACATCGCCATCGGCCAGGGCGCGCTCCCCGTGTGGATCGGCGATGAAGTGGTGGGCGGCATCGGCGTGAGCGGCGCCGCGCCGCAGGAAGACGAGGAAGTGGCGGCCGCGGCCCTCAAGGCCGAGCGCTATTCGTTCCCGGCCGCCGACGTAGCCACCCGGGCCGCCATGGGACACTCAAGGTAGACCCGACGCATGGGCCGCATCGAAGGAAAGGTCGCGTTCATTACCGGCGGCGGCGGCGGCATCGGCGCCGCCACGGCGCTGCTTTTCGCCGAGGAGGGCGGCCGGCTCGTGCTGGTGGACCGTGACGGCGCCGCCGCCGAGGCGGCGGCCGAAGAGGTCCGCGCCAAGGTCCCGTCCGCGGAGGTCATGCCCCTGGCGGCCGACCTGAGCGACGAGCCCCATGCGAACCGCGCCATGGATGCCGCGACGGCGCGCTTCGGCGGCCTCGACATCCTGGTGAACGTCGCGGGGATCCGGGTGTTCGGCGCCCTGGCGGATGCGGAGCCGGACAGTTGGGACTCCATCCTGGCGGTCAACCTCATGGCCACGGTCCACTGCTGCAGGGCGGCCGTGCCGCTGCTCCGGTCACGGGGCGGCGGCAGCATCGTCAACGTCTCCTCGATCTTCGGGGTTGCCGGACGGGCGGGAATGGGACAGTACGACGTGACCAAGGCCGCCGTGGTGAGCCTCAGCCGCACGTTGGCCATCGAGGAGGTGGGACACGGCATCCGCGTCAACGCCGTCTGTCCCGGCCCCACCATCACACCCTTTCACATCGAGCGGGCCAAGGCCCGTGGCCTGAGCGAGGAACAACTGCGCCGCACCGGCGCGCAACACACGCTGATGAAGCGGTGGGCGGAGCCCCGGGAGGTAGCCAGTACGATCCTGTTCCTGGCTTGCGGCGAGTCGTCCTTCGTCACCGGCACGGCGCTGGTGGTGGACGGCGGCGCCTCCGCCGCCGTCGGGGGTTCGTAGGTCTACGCCCGCGTCAGTCGTCCGCCAGCGGCACCACCGCAAAGACATGGGGCTCGTCGCCGATGACGCGGCTCTGGTGCCCGCGGCCGGTCAGGTCGTCCGCGAGCATGATGTCCCCGGCCTGAAACCGTCGCACCTCACCGCCGCCGCATTCGATGTCCCAAGCGCCCGAGAGGGTGAACAGGTACTGCCGCCGGGGCGCCGGATGCCAGTCCAGCAGCACGCCCGGCGGCACACGCCGAACGTTCACGCTCTTGGCGGCCCCCAGGGACGTGCTTTCCATCTGGCGATCCGGTTCGAACTTGAACTCGATGTCCTCGAAATGCGACTCCCCGTCTTCTCCGCTGTAAAGTCTCACGGTCTGCATGCAGCCTCCACTTCCTTCCTCCCTGACGGGCGCGCGGGTTACCCGGTTACTTCTTCGTGCTCAGCGACTTCTTGAAGGTTTCGCCGTTGTCCGCGATCAGATCATAGAAGCCATTGAGCATGTTCACCCAATCCTGACCCACCACGGGCTCGATCTTGGCCTTCATCTTGGCGAAGCGCTCCAGCACCTCGGGATCCTTGGTGGCGGCATCGAACGCCTTCTGGAGGATGTCCAGCCGGTCCTTGGGCATGCCCGGGGGCGCCGTCACCACCCGGTGAGAGGCCAGCACCGTCAACTCCGGATGTCCCAACTCGCCGATGGTCGGCACGTCGGGAAAGTCCGGAGAGCGTTTCTCCAGGTACACCCACAGGGGCCGCAGATGGCCGTCATGAACGAACTGCATCTGTCCCGGTGAATCCAGGCCCAGGGCGCGGCCGTGACCCTCGCCACGCACGATGCCCATATTGGACGCGGGCGCGCTGGGATAGCCCAGTATGAAACGATGGTTATATTTCAGCACCGCCGCGGTCAGGGCCTCCGTGACCCACGCCGTGCCGCCGACTCCCGTGCCGGTGATCAGGACCTCCTTGGCCTTCCGCAGGTCATCCACTGTCTTGAACGGCGTTTTGGCGCCGACGGCGAAGACGTACGGCCCTGCCGAGATCTGTCCGATCCAGGAGAACTCCTTCAATTTGTAGTGCGGCTTCGGGTCGTCGAACAGTTCCGAGACGATGGCGCCCGGAATGTTGACGGTGGAGATGGTGTAACCGTCCGGCTTGGAGGCCCACGTGAGGTTCCAGGCGATGTTGCCGCCCGCGCCGGGCCGGTTGCGGATGATGACATTGACGCCGAGGGCCTTCTTCAGACCCACGGATATGGCGCGACTGTGGAGGTCGAAACCCCCTGCCGGTCCATAGGGTATAAGCCAGGTAATCGTCCTGTCAGGGAATTTGCCCTGGGCCGACGCCACCTGCGTGGCCATGGCAATCCCGAGGACGATCAACAGAGAAACCAGTCCGATCATTTTGCGCGACACCGAATACCTCCTTGCCGATTGCAGTTGCTTGCCGATTGCAGTTGCTTCCCAATGTGCACGGTACTCCGCCATATATCAAACGGCCCATGTCCGTTCCTCGCCCACTTTCCAGACTCTGGCCCCTGCCGTCGTCGGCACGCAGGCGGCTTTTTCGGGGTCCACACCGGCTGCCAATAGCGGCGCATAAGCTCGCCACAGGGCGTGCCGGGACCGACACGGGTCAGTTCCGGATCGATTTCGGGGATCTTGAAGCCGTAGGCGCTCCTCATGGAGGCGCTCCTCTCCCACCCGGATCGTTCAGTACTCCAAGCGGAACGCAGACCGGCCGGCACACACGGATGGAGAAACCATGCCGGCGTGTCCCGGCCGGTGGGGATACGAGGTAAGCGGAGAACGCTTCGCTACTTCTTCTTGTCCAGGGCCTCCCGGAATATGTCCGAGTACTGGTTGATCAGGCCGTAGAAACCGTCGAGCATGCCGTTCCAGTCCTCCCCCACGACCGGAGACATCTTGGCTTTCATCTTCGCGAACCTGGCAATCACTTCAGGGTCTTTCAGGGCCGTTTCGAACGCCTTTTGCAAGATCGCCTGCCGATCCTTGGGCATACCCGGCGGAGCGGTGGCCACACGGTGAGAGGCGAGCACCCTGAGCTGTGGGAAGCCCAGTTCTCCGACGGTGGGGACGTCGGGGTACCTGGGATCGCGCTTGTCCAGGTAGACCCACATGGGCCTCATGTCGCCATCTTCCACGAACACCATCTGGCCCGGGGAATCCAGACCCAGGGCCCTGGCGTGGCCCTCCCCCCTGACGATGCCCATGTTTGCCGCCGGAGCGCCTGGATAGCCCAGGATGAACTTCGGATTGAACCCCATCACCTTGGCTGTCAACAGGTTCGCGATCCATCCGGTGGCGCCTACCCCCGTACCTGTGAGAAGGACCTCCTTGGCGTCCTGGAAGTCCTTGAGGTTTTGGAACGGGGCCTTGGCGCCCACCGCCCACACGTAGGGGCCGGAGGAGATCCGTCCGAGCCAGGAAAACTCCTTCAGCTTGTAGACCGGCTTGGGGTCCGCGAACAGTTCGGAGACGATGGCCCCGGGAATGTTGACAGTCCCGATGGTATAGCCGTCAGGCTTGGCTTTCCACAGGAGGTTCCAGGCAATGGAACCGCCGGCGCCCGGCCGGTTCCTCAGAATGACGTTGACGCCGAGGGCTTTCTTCAGGCCCACGCTCACCGCCCGGCTGTGAAGATCGAACCCGCCCGCCGGAGCGTATGGGATCAACCACGTGATGGTCTTGCCCTTCTCCGGCCAGGTCCCTTTCTGGGCCCATGCATCGTGCGCCGGAACGACCATCCCAAGAACGGCCAACAAGGAACCTATGCGTATCAGCTTACTTAACATCGGGCACCTCCCTGCCAGTTTGCTGCCGGTCTCCCGCGCTCCCCTCTCCCCCTCCCGCTCCATCCCTGCTCGCTGGTTCTTGAACGATTTCGGTGGCCGCGTCGAACGCCTCTTGAAGCAGGCGTGGCCCCCGTATGCCACACGCGTAACGCAAGTGTCAACGAGAGCGCGCATCCCCTCACCTGGATTCCCGCTTTCGCGGGAATCCAGGTGAGGGGATGCGGATGCGGGAATGACGGAAAGGGAGCACCGGACTCTTGACGAGCCCTGCGCGATCAGGCGAGGCTCTTGAAATAGCTGAGGTCCCCCTGCCCTTCGCGCAGGATCGCGATGGTATCGTCGACGAGCGAGATGACGCTGGAGGCCAGCACCGGAAGCGTGCCGCACTCCATGATGAGGTCCACCCGGTGGCCGAAGATCTGTTCCAGATCCGCCGGGTTGGTCACCACCTCCTCGTTGCTCTCGTTGGCGCTGGTGCTCACCACCGGGTTGCCGAGTTGCTCCACCAGCGCCAGCGGCACCGGGTGGTCCGGAATCCGGATGCCGACGGTCTTCTGCTTCGACTGGAACACCCGTGGGGTTTCCTTGGTGGCGGCGAGCACGAAGGTGTAGGGGCCCGGAAGGAAACGCTTCAGAATACGGTGCGCGAAGTTCGACACGTGCCCGTACCGGCTCACCTGGACCAGGTCCGAGCACACGAACGACATGGGCTTGTTGGCATCGCGCCCCTTGATGCGGCGGATGCGTTCCACCCCGGCCTTGCTGGTGACGTCACAGCCCAGGCCGTAGATGGTGTCCGTGGGATAGACGATGACGCCGTCGCGCTTCAGCACATCGACGGCGCGGTCCACGTGCCGTCCCTTCAGGTGTTGGGGGTCGATGCTGAGTGTGGTCGCCATGTAACTTCCGACGCCTGCCGCTCAGGGCGAGGACACATCCGTCCGGCGGGTCATGAAGAGATCCGCCGGAAGCCGCGTCCCCAGCTTCCGCTTCCGGGCTTCCTCCAGCACCAAGTGGCCGATGGCGGCGAACTGGACGCCCATGCCGCAGTTGTTGTTGTGATGGGTGATCTCCGAGTTGGTGGTGCGGCCGGGGATATTGCCTATGACTAGGTCCCCCAACTCGTGGATCTGCTCCCAGCCGATAATGCCCTTCCTTATCGGCGACATCAACTCGGGTTGCTCATCGATCTCCACCTGCTCCTTCGAGTTCACCACGACGAGGTCGCAGGCCTCGATGGCGGCGTCGTCCAGCTCCCGGCGCTTGTCGAACCAGTCCGGGCCGATCATGGAGACCAAGTGCGTGCCGGGCTCCAGCAAGTCGCCGTCGAACACCGGATCGCCGGAGTTGGTGGCGGTGATCACGATGTCCGAATCGTGGACGACGTCCTCGGGGCGCCGCACGGCCCGGGCCTTGACGCCGTAGCGCTCGGTGACTTCCCTGGCGAAGCGCTGCCGGTTCTCCTCCCGCAGCGAAAACACCTTGACCTCCCGGATCTTCCGCACCGCGCAGAAGGCCGACACCTGGCCGTGGGCCTGGGCGCCGCTGCCGAAGATGCCCAGCACCGATGCGTTCTCCCGCGCCAGATACTTCGCCGCGACCCCGCTGGTGGCCCCGACCCGGAGCGCCGACAGGTAGTGGTCGTGGACGATGCCCTTGAGCGCACGGTCCTTGATGCTGAACAGCAGGACAAAGCCCGAGAAGTCGCCGGGGAACTCCATGCGGCTGGCGCCGCCGACGTTGCGAAACCGGATCTGCGACGAATCGAGCCGGACCGCGGCGGTATCGAAGGCCGGCACCGCCCCGGGAATGACGTTGAGCCAGTACCAGGTACGCTCCAGCCCCTCCTGCGGCATGTGCAGCCGGCGCCGGGGCATTCCCTCGGCAATCTTTCGGCCGAGCTCCCGGTACGCGGTTTCCACCGCCTCCACGATCTCCCCCATGTCGAGGAGACCCTCCATGTCCTCGTTGGTCAGGACCAGCACATCCTCGTCAGCCATCATGAACCCCTTGCCGGGTTGCCATTGCCACCCCTGTTTGCGTGCGGACCCCCCCAACGGTAAACCGGCCCGGACGTGCCGTCAACGCCGGCCGCGCCGGCGCGGATCGCCCGCCCGGTACGACACCAGCGGTACGCGGCCGTGGATGCGGGCGTCGTAGAGGCCCAGCTCCGCCTCATTCATCGCCGCAGCCCATGACTCGGTCCCGCCGGTTATGCGGGGTCCGCTTCGGCCGCCCGTTGCAGCGCCGCGTAGAAGTCCCGGTACGGCGTCCCGGCGATCTCCTGGGGCATCTCGCGGACGATCTCCACGGTAAAGGACCCGGGCAGCACCACGCCCACCACGGTGCGCACCACGAGCCCGTCGCCGGGGCCGCCGTCCTCGCGAACGATGCCCACGACGTGCCGGAGCCCGTATTTGCCCCGGCCCGGTCTCAAGTCCCTCAGGACCAACGGCGTCTCCTCGCCGCACCGGACATCCCCCGGCCGCCGCACGAAGGTGTCCCAGACCGGCGCCTCACTGCTTGAAGCCATACTCGCTCCAGTTCTTCAGCACCTTCTCCTGCACCTCCTTGGAGAAGATCGAATCCAGGGTCGCCTTCACGGGCGTCTCCCACTCCCGCGACCACTCGCCCGGCCAGGTGCAGTCGTACAGCACCGTGGCGCCCTTCTGGGCGGCCCGCTCCGCCTGGCTGTAGCAGGGGGTCAGCGTATTGGCCCGCCCCTCGTAGTGGATCACGTGGATGCCGTTGGCGGGATGGCACTTGGTGGAGAAGGCGTGGAGCACCTTCCCCATGTCGAACACGTCGGTGTCGGTATCCACCAGGAAGAGCTTCGACAGGAGCGCCCGCCGCGAGGTCAGTACCTGGAGCACCTTCTTCGCCACCTCCTGGCCGCCGTAGTCCACGCTCATCACCGCCAAGTGCACGGCGCCCTCCGGCGGCACGTAGACGTCCCGGACGGGCACACCGTGGCGCTCCAGCCGCCGCTTGATGGCGAGGGCGCCGGACAGCGCCGTCACCGTCGAGCTGTCGTCCTTGTAGCCGGTGGCGTCCACCGTCAGCACCGGCTTCTCCCGGTGGGTGATGGCGGTGGTCCGGAACAGGATGCCGTTGCCCATCTCCCCGGTGCGGTAGCCCGGATACTCGCCGTAGGGCCCCTCCAGCCCCACCCGGTCCGGCAGCACCTCGCCCTCGATGACGATCTCGGAATGGGCCGGCACCAGCAGGTCGCTGGTCTCGCAGCGGATCATCTCCACCGGCCGGCCGCGCAGCCCTCCGGCCAGACTGGCCTCGTCGCCTCCCAGGGCGTAGGTGGCCGCCGCCGCAAAGTGGGAAAGCGGATCCGTGCCGATGGCGATTGCCAGGGGCATGGGCTTTCCCTTGGCGACGTAGTGTTCCTGGAAGACCTTACCCAGGTGGCTCGTGGGCCGTGGAAAGCCGGTCAGGTGATGCGCGTCGTAGACCATGAACCGGTACATGCCCCAGTTGACCCAGCCGCTGTCCACGTCCTTCGAGATCACCAGGTCCCAGGTGCCCAGGTAACGGCCGCCGTCGCCCTCGTGCAGCATGGGCGTGGGCAGGTCGAAGAGGTTGGCATCCGCACCCATGCGGATCACCTGCTTGCAGGGCGCTTCCTCCACTTCCACCGGATCCACGGGACTCCCCTCTCCCTTTTCGTAGGTTTCGTAGATCTCCCGCACCGTGGCCGTGGCGGGCAGCCCCAAGGCGATGGCGATGCGGCGCCAGGTGGCCACCGGATTGACGAAAACGGAAACCTCGTCCACGTAGTCCGTGACCCGCTTGAACCACACCGCTGGACCGTCCTTCTCGCACGCCAGCCGGCTGATGGCGCCGAGTTCCAGGTCCCAGGTGACCTCCTTCTCCACCTCCACGAGGTCGCCGGACCGCCGGAGCGCCTCGATGAAGCCGCGATTGTCGTCGAAAATCATGCCGTCAAACGTAAGGTGCCGGTGTTGCGATTGCAAGCATGCAGGCAGGGCCACGGGGCGTTGGAGCGGGGGCCGCCCCCGGAGGCGGCGACATCCCTTTACCGGCGCCCTTCGTCAAGCGCGATCAGGGTGAAGACCTTCTTCATCTCCTGCTTCCTGAACCTGGCGGAGAGGCGGCGCATCACCTCCCCCTTGTTCTCGGAGAGCCTGATGCCGACCCGGCGGTATTCATCCATTACCCGGTTCTTGAACTCCATCTCCTCGCACACCTCGGCGATGCACTCGTGGATGCAGCTCCTGAAACGCTCGATCTCGTCGTCGGCGTACTCCTCCGCCAGCAGTGGATAGAGGGTCTCGTAGGTCAGCACGTCCTGAGTCTCGAACAAGTTCCAGCAGGTGGCGGTGACCGCGGCCTTGTTGATGCTCCCCACCCAATGCACTTCCTCCACGGACTCGGGCTTGCACTTGAACAGCACGGTGGCGCCGTCGCGCGTGCGCACGTGCCACACCGCCCCCTCGACGCCGGCGATCCTGCCGTCCTCGGCCGGGCGGTTGCCCCGCTCCAGCCGCTCGCGGACGGCGCCGTACTCGGCCACCGGATCCTTCCCCGCCGCCAGCGTGCCGTAGAGCGTCGCCGCCGGCACGCCGCGGCTGTCCAGCGCCGAGGGCGACAACGGCTTCCCGTCCGGGGTGACGCCGAAGAGCAGCACGCAGTCCAGCGGCTCCTCGTAGAGGATGAGATGCGTGTTGCGCCGGCCGTAGAGCTCGAAGCCCAGGGAGCACCCGTTGACATCCACCAGCCCGGGGATCGCCGGATAACGCTCCAGCATCTCCCGCCACAGGTCCAGGAACGCGCCGAAGCGTCCGTTGCGCAACACCGGAGACAGGCGCAGCTTGTAGGTGAGGTACCGGCGCCCCCGGGCGTCATGATAGGCGTACGCCAGCACGTTGGTGCCGTCGTACTTCTCGAAGATTTCGATCTCGCGGACCGGCGGAAAATTGAACCGGCCCTGCCGGTCGAAGGGGTAGTGGAGCTTGGGGGTGGCGAAGACGAGCTGCGGAGCGGATTCCTCGTTAACGTGGGTGACGGCCAGCGCTCCGTAGCGGTGGTCCGGCCTGCGGGAGAGGAAGCCGCGCAGCGCGACGTCGTTGAAGGGATCGGCGACATCGAACTCCTGGAGCCACTTGGCGTCCAGGGCGAGAGCCTCGGCGGCGGTTTGCAGGTCGTCCATGTGCTCCCGCTCCGCGCCCCTCACCCTTGTCTCCTGTCCCGGAGCCGTCGCACCTTGATGCGGTTCTCCACTCCGAGGGACCGGCCCAACTCGCCCGGCGACAGCAGCGACGCCTCCATGGTGAGGCTCGTCGCCACCTTGAGCTCCCGTTCCAGCCGTTGCCTGATTTCTCCGGTGGCCTCGCAGCCCGGCCGCATCTCCACCTCCACCGTCACGGCGTCCTGCTGTCCCACCCGGTCCACGGTGACCCGGTATTCCCGGGTAAGCTCCGGCAGACCCTCCAGCGCCGTCTCCACCGAGGTCGGGTAGAACGGGATGCCGCTCACCTTGACCATGTCGCTCAGACGGCCCCGGAGCCTGGAAATGCGACGGAAGCCGCGGCCACAGCCGCAACCGTCTTCGATGAACTCGCACAGGTCCTCGATGTTGTAGCGGATCACCGGCGCCGCCTCCTTGAAGAGACAGGTGACCACCAGAACGCCCTCTTCTCCCGGCGGCACGGGTTCGTGGGTGGCCGGGTCCAGCACCTCGAAGATGTACGCGTCCTCGTTGATGTGGTAACCGCTCCGTTCCTCGCACTCGAAGGTGGGGGAGCCGGTCTCGACGCTGCCGAAGTTGTCGTAGGCGGCCACGCCCCAGCGGTCTTCGATGGCCCGTCGCGCGGGCTCGGTCATGGTCTCGGAAGTGTGGATGGTGCGCCGCAGCCGGAAGTCCTTCCGGAGGTCGAATCCCTGCCCTTCGGCCACGTCCGCCAGGTGGAGCACGTAGGAAGGCGTCCCCGCCAGCGCGGTCACGCCCCAGTCACGGGCGATCTTCACCTGACGCTCGCTCGGAGTGACGCTGCCGCTTCCGGTAGGCACCACGAGCGCCCCCAGCCGCATGGCGCCCTCGGAGGCGGTGAACCCCACGATAAACAGCGTGTAGGCGAAGACGATCTGGAGGATGTCCCCTTCCCTCACCCCCTGGGCATGAAAACGCCGGCTCCACAGCCGGGCGATGATGTCCCAGTCGTTCCGGGTGAAGAAGAAGGGCTTGGGGTTGCCCGAGGTGCCCGAACTGGCCTGCACCCGCACCGCGGCAAAGTCGCCCTGGTAGTCGCCGAAGGGCGGATGGAGCCTGAGGCTGTCCTCGAAGTCGCTCTTGCGGATGACCGGGAGCTTCTGGATATCGGCGGCGGTGCGGATGTCGCCAGGCTCGACCCCGCACGCCTGCCAGCGATCGCGATAGAAGGGAATGTGGTCCCAGGAGCGCTGCACCAGGGCGGCGAGGCGCTCTCCCTGCATTTGCCGGATGACTTCCGGCGGCGCGGTCTCGATCTTCCGGCTCTCCGGGGCTCCGGGGTACAACTTCGTCACGGCGGGATCTTCGAGATCAGGCACAGGCTCTTCTTAGCAGATCGATATACCGCGGCGAAGAAGCAGGCCCGCGAGCGCGCGCAAGGGGCCGAAAAGCAACCTCGTCACGACGGATCATGGACGGGAGGCTCGAATACCGCAGGTGGTGAGGAAGTCCCGATACGAGGCCAAAGCCTCGTTGACGGCCTCGTGCAAGGCGGTCAGGCTGGCGGAACAGGCCCGACGGAACCCATTCCCTACGCACAGAGACTACTCGCCTTCAAACGCCGCCACCGCCGCCGCCTGCGTGTCGTAGACGGGGATCACCTCGTCAAAGCCGCTGACTTCGACAATGCCGCGAGTCCCTTCCTGAAGCGCGCATATGGCGAACTTCTTCCCTGGCGCGTGGAATTTCCTGGCCAGGGTCAGGGCGACTCTCAGACCGGCGCTGGCGAGGAAGGGCACGCGCTCCAAGTCAAGGATCAAGGCGTTGTCCGACGGATCGACTCCGCTTTCCAGCATGCGCTCGAACAGGTCCGCATTGGCGCTGCTGAAACGACCCTCCAGCATCGCGATGACGATGCCACCCTTCCGGCCCCACTTGATATCGACGTCCATGGGTTACAACTCCTTTCGACTCACACGGAGATCGAAGCCTACGATTGACACGCCTGAATTGCCTACGGATGGATCGTTTCCAGAAACCAGTCCGTAGGAATCTCCCGGCCCAATCCCTGCTCCTTGGCCAGCTCCAGCACCCTGGCTCCCACCGCGGCGAACTGGATGCCCATGCCGACGTTGTTCTTGTACACGGTGATGTCGGCTTCACGGGTCCGGCCCGGCGCCTCGCCCACCAACAGCTTGCCCAGCTCGTGGATCTTGTCCCAGCCGAACACCCCATCCTCGATGGGCTTCAGCAGGTCGGGATGGCCGGCGTACTCGGACTGGGCGCGGGAGTTGATGACGATCACGTCGGCCCGGCGCAGCGTCGCCTCATCGAGCTCGATGCGCTTGACCGATTCGTCGCTGTTCACGATGGAGCCCACGTGGGTGCCCTCTTCCAGCCATTCGCCGTTGAAGGTCGGCTCGTTGGTATTGGTGGCGGACATGACGATGTCGGAGCCCGCCACGACATCCCCGGGATCATCCATCGCGTCCACCGGCATCCCCAGACGTTCGTTCCACTCCGCGGCGAAGGCCCGCCGGTGCTCCGGGTTGGGGCTGAAGACCTTGACCCTTTCGAGCTTCCGTACCTTGGCGATGGCTTCGATGTGCGCTCCCGCCTGGAGACCCGAGCCGAAGAGCCCGAGCACGCGGGCATCCTCCCGTGCCAGATACTTCACGCCCAGGGCGCTGGTGGCCCCCACCCGGGCCTTCTGCAGGAATCCATCCTGTATGATGGCCAGAGGCTCGCCCGTTTCGAGGCTGAATAGCTGGATCAGGCCCACGAACTTCTTGCCGGGCGCTGCCGGGACCTTCTCCTGACGCACCAAGCCGGAAACCGTGGGGAAGTGGACGATATCCGAGGAAAGCCGCAGGGCCATGACACCGAAGCGGGGCACCGCGCCGTTCATGGTCTTGAGGCGGTAGGACTGCCTGGAACTCTCCAACGAGACGTACGTGTGGGTGCGAAGCTGGTTGACCGCAATCTCCCGGCCCAAGTCCTGGAAGGCCTGCTCCACGGCCTCCAGGCAAACGTCCATCGTGAGCACCTTCTCGACGTCGTCGTTGTTCAGGATGTGAGTCATCGCGCTGCCTCGGCCGCCTCACGTCTCCCGCAACGGGACGCGCCCCAGCAGGCCACGGAGATCCGCCTCGCTAGGTCTGCGGCTCTATCAGCGACACCGATCCGGTCTCCAGGTTGTAGCGCCGGCGGAGGATCTTGGTAAGGTCCGCGCTGAGGAACCGGAAGACCACGGCGGGCGGTTCCGCCACCTGCGTCGAATGGATCTGGCCCGTCAGGTACGGGTAGACGACGCCGGGCCCCAGCCTGTGGACCTCCTTGATGCGCAGATCCGCCTTGTCGGCGTTCCCGCCGTCGTCGGCGCGCTCGTAGAGGGGGATTTCGGTGAGTCCCGTATAGGCGCCGTAAACCACCCAGCAAGGCCCGTGGTCGTGGGGCGTGTTGCCGTGTCCTTCGGGATGCACGTGACCCATCTGGACAAACCCGTAGTCCGGATCCCGGTAGAGTTCTCTGGACGGGTCCGCGTCTCGGATGATCTCGGCGATCCAGGGATCGTCCGGACTCGTGGACGCGATCATCCGCTCCATGGCAGCCTTGACCTTGAAGGGCAGTTCCGCGTCTTGACTGTCTCTCCAAAGGGAGCGCAGCTCCTCGATGTAACGGTCGAACGTGTTGCTCGTTGTCGCCGGATCGAGCGCCATTTCACACCTCCTTGGTGGGCTCCTGAGAGTCGTTGGACGCCATCGGACTACCGTCGCCGGACTATACTGCAACACGGTGCGAAAACACAAAGGATACTCATCTCGTTTTCGACATTGAACAACAAGCGCATGGAGATCGTTGGAGACTGCTCAATCGGCGCCGGGCAAAGCCTGCCAGCAGCTTGACAACTCCAAATCGTTCGAGGATCATCGGCGGGTTCCGCCGCCGGTTGGGCCGTGCAGGAATTTGCGGGACACGACACTGGAAGGAACCGGATCCATGATACTCGCCATCGACAACGCCCTATCGGAGCAACTCCTCGACATGCGCATGAGCCTGTCCGCCCTCGAGGAAGCCTACCGCGACCTCGGAACGGGCGCTTCCGTAACGAGCCCCCGCATCGACCTCCTCACACCCGATTCCTACGTCGACGAGGAGGGGAACACCTTGCCGGGCGCCCACAGTCTGAAGACCATGTCGGCATCCACGCAGAAGTACGCGGCCATCCGGTTTCTCACCGACAAGCTCTTCTGGCACAAACGCGCCGGCAACTTCCGCCGCGACCGGACCCCGGGGACCCGGCGAAGTCACAGCGTCACGCGGGGCTTGCTGATGCTGTTCAGCCTGGAGAACGGCGACCTGCTGGCCCTCGTCAGCGAAGGGCACATACGCAACCTGCGGGTGGGGGCGGCCGCCGGCCTGGCGGCCGGCTGTCTTGCCAGGGCCGACGCCTCCTCCGTCGGCGTGCTGGGCACCGGTTTCATGGCCGGTGCCCACCTCGACGCCATGCTGAACGCGCTTGAAGGGATCAAGTCGGTGCGGGTGTTCAGCCCCAACCCGGCGCATCGAGAGCGTTTCGTCGAGGACCCCCGGTGGGAATCTTGCCCGGATGTGGCCGCCGTCGACAACGCCGAGGAAGCCGTGCGCGGCAGCGGCATCGTCGTCATCGCAACCAACGCGCTTACGCCCGTGATCCAGACCGGCTGGCTGGAGCCCGGGCAATACGTCTGCTCCGTGCGCCACTGCGAGATCTCGCCGGAAACCTTCGGCCGTTTCGATGTCCTCGCGGTCAACTCCAGGGACAACCTGGGACCGACCACCCTTGTCGCCAGGAACTCGCACGGGCCGCTGCCGGAGCAGGTGCTGCTGGATATCGAGAAAGGTTATCCGCCCGGCGACGCCGTGAACATAGACTGGCGCAATACTCCCGACCTGCCGGACCTGCTGCTCAATCGTCACCCGGGCCGGACGGACGCCGAGCAGGTCACCTGCTTCAACAACAGCGTCGGTTTCGGGCTCCAGTTCGCCGCCCTGGCGGGGAAGGTCTACGAGGCGGCCGTGAGCCGGGGAGTCGGGCGCGAGATACCGGAAGACCTGTTTCCGGATCTGTTCTAGCGGTCGGGCTGGACGTCACTGGCCGGCGGCGGCACCAGCGGTGTTGCGATGGGCTCCGTCCACAGGCGCCGCCCTCCCTTTTCCTTCTCGATCAGTATCCAGTTCAGCCACGCCTCGTCGTCCCGGCCGGGATAGTCCTCCCGCATGTGGCTCATGCGGCTCTCCTGGCGCATCAGCGACGCTTCCAGCATCAACCGGGCCGTCTCCACCATGCAACGGGTTTCCCGCAGCCGCACGAAGCCGTGGACGTGGGCCGCGCGGCTTCGTGCGCCGCGCTCCTCGATGGCATCCAACTCCCGCAGCGCCCGCCGCAGGCGCGATTCGTGCTTCAGCACCGAAACCTCGTACGGGAAGATGAGGGTCTGGAGCGCGCGGAGGATCTCGTCGTCGATCTTCTCGTCTCCGTCGCGCCAGCCGGCCAGGGTCTCCGCTTTCAACGACCGGGCATTGCCCTCGGCCACCCGGGGCGCACCCAGCCGGCGGGTGTCGTCCGCGGCGCTCTTGCCGGCAATCCAACCGGTGCCGTTGCAGGCGCCGATATGGAACCCGGCGAAATAGCTCGCGCAGCTCGCCTGCACCAGCCCCGCCGCCAGCAGGCCAGGAACGGAAGAACGGCACGCTGGGTCGGTCTTGATTCCCAGCTTGGTCATCTGGAACAGGGGGTAGTACTCGGTCTTGCCAAACATGTCGATGCGGGCCCGGTCGCCGAGCTTGCGAAAGAAGTAGTCCATCCATGCCACCGAGCTCTGGAGGTACTGCCCGCGCTCCTCTTCCGGCATCAGCGACATATCCAGGTAGAGGGGCGTCCTTCCCGCCTTCTTTTCCCGGACCATGGCCTTGCTCAGCGCCTGCACGTCGGCCCGGTCGGCCCAGTCGGGCTCGTACCGTTCCATGAACGGCTCGCCTTGGGCGTTGACGAACTTGGCGCCGTCCTGGATGGCGAAGGTGATGCCCTCGAAGTAGAACTTGGGTGTTCCCGGACGCAGATAGCCGAACTCCGCGTTGGTCAGAACCGCGCCGGCGTCATAGGCCAGTTGCGTGCCGGTGCCGGTGAGGTCACGGACGAAGCCGGCGCGAAACGTCACGCTGTTGGTGGCCAGGACCGTGGCACCGGCGCGGATGATGACGAACTCGCCGGTGCGTCCGTCGACGCCGAAGGCGCCGGTGACGCGCCCGCCGTCATCCCGCGCCAGATCCGTGACGAAAACCCGTTCCACGAACTCCACGTCCTCCGCCTCCAGCGCCCGGCGCAGGCGCCAGCAGTACTCCAGTCCGCCGCCGTCCGGCTTGAGCACCTTGGTAACCTTGAGCCCGCGGGTGGGGCGGCGGATGAACCGGCCGTCTTCCTTGGGGAACACGAGCCCCATCTTCTCCAGCTCCAGCAACTGGAAGTGCGAGACCGTCAGAACGTCGCGGATGAGCTCCTGCTCGGCGATCCACTCGTTCCCTTCCACGATGTCGCGCACGCAGGCGTCGAGGTCGTCGTCGGGCGTCACAACCACCATCCAGGCGTTGGAGAAGGCCGTGTGGCCGGTACGCCCCACCATGTGGGCGTCCAATAGCGTGACACGCCCGTCCGGAAGGTGCCGCTTGGCGCTCAGCGCGGCCCAGAGCCCGCCGGCGCCCGCGCCCACCACCAGCACGTCGGTGTCGATGAGTTTGCCGATCTTTTCGAGCATCCGGTGTCCTGTCCGGGCTACCAGGGAAGCGGGCGACGCCTGACGATGGGGTGGACGTCGATGCACTGTACGGGGCAGAAGATCTCGCAATTGAAGCAGGTGACGCAGTGCTCCACGTGCTTGAGGACCGGGACCTGCCGGCCGCCGTGCTCTTCCATGTGGATGATGTCCGCCGGGCACACCGGGTCGCAGTCCCCGCAGCTCGTGCACTTCTCGAGGTCGATGTCGATGATCATGACGGAGCCGGCAACGATGCGCGACGCTCGGGCTCGGCGTTCAGGTATCCAGGCCGAGCAGCCCGGCCGCGGTGCCGCCCATGATCGCGTCCTTGTCGGCGTCGGTCAACGGCAGGCCCCGGATGGCGTCGATGTAGTCCCGCAGCGCGGTCATTCCCTTGCCGGTGTCGGTGCTGACGCCGGTGAAGTCCTGGGGGTAGTCGGTGGCGAACACCAGCCGGTCGGGCCGGATTCCCTGAAGGGCGCAGCCCAGGGCGACGGCGCCCCCCTCGAAGCCGGCCATGTCGAAATAGAGCATGTCGAAGTAGTGCTCGAAGGGCTTGTCGAGGGTGCCGAAGCGGTAGGCCTTGGCCACGAGCCGGTCCTTCACGCCGGCGATGCCGCCGCCGAAGTGGCCGATGACGAATTTCAGGCTGGGGAATCGCTCCAGCACGCCGCCCGCCACGATGCGGGTGGCGGCCACGGCCAGATCCACCTCGCGTCCGAGGATGCGGGCGAGATCGTAGTCCAGCAGCAGGCCATAGCCTTCCGGGACCATGGCGGGATGGATGAAGATGGGCACGTCGAGGGCGCTGACCGTTTCGTAGAACGGGTAAAGCTGCTCCGAGTCCAGCGGCAGGCCCCGGAACTGGGAGGTGGTGGCGACGCCATGGAGGCCGAGACCGCCGATGGCCCGGTGGAACTCCGCCATGGCCTCCGGGCCGCCCAGCAGAGGCGCTTGGGCCAGTCCCACGAAACGCCCCGGATAGCGCCGTTGCAGCTCCGCCAAGCTGTCGTTGATGGCGCGGTTGTCCTCCAGCGTGGCGTCCCAGCCCAGCAGACACGACAGCACGGATACGTCCACGCCGGCCTCGTCCATGTCCCGGAGCTGCATCTCGGCGTCGTAGAGCCGCGCGTGCATGGTCAGCCGCGGCACGCCCGTATCCAGCTTGGCGAACAACGGCTCCTCCGAGTAGAGCCCGTGCTTCTGGGCGATCTCCCTGGGCACGTAGTGGTGCTGGAAGTCGACGATCATGGAAACCCCCGGTTACGGCGACGGCGAATAACCCTTGTCCAGCCACTCGCCCAGGTCCGCGCCGAACCACTCGGTAGGCAGCTCGCGGCCCAGGCCCCTCTTCTTGCACTCCTCGTAGATCACTGCGCCGGCGGCGGCGAACTGGATGCCGACGCCCGTGTTGCTCTTGTAGTAGATGATCTCGTCGTCGTTCTTGCGCCCGGGGTTCTCGCCGATGAGCACCTGCCCCAGCTCGCAGATGTTGTCCCAGCTAATCTTTCCCTCGTCGATGAGATCGAGCATCTCCCGCTGCTGGTTGGTAAGCGAGGTCTGCCTGTTGTTGAGCACGATGAGATCGGCCCGGAGGAAGGTGGCGGCGTCGGCTTCGGTGCGGCGGTGCACGCCGTCGCTGTTGACGATGGTAGTGACCAACTGACCGGGCACCAGCCAGTCGCCGTCGAACACCGGCGTGCTGGCGTTGGTGGCGCACATGACGATGTCCGCGCCCTCCACCACCGCCCTGGCGTTGTCCACCGGCCGCACCTGGATGTCCAGCTTGCCGGTCATCTCCATGGCGAACCGTTCCCGGTGCTCCTTCGTGACGCTGTAGACGCGCACCTCGCGCACGTCACGCACGGCGCAGATGGCAGCCAGGTTCTGCTCGGCCTCGTTGCCCGAGCCGAACAGCCCCACCACCCGGCTGTCCTCCCGGGACAGAGCGCGGGTGGCGACGCCGGTGGTGGCGCCGACGCGTATCGAAGACAGGCTGAAGTCGTGAATGATGGCCAGGGGCTGGGCGTCCTCGAGACTGAACAGCAGCACGAACCCCCAGCTTCGGCGCGCCGGGTACGGGTAGTCCATGCGCTTGAGCCCGTCGACAACGCGCTCCCGCACGACCATGGAGTCGTAGCGGAGCGCCGCCACCCCGGAGCTCGGCACCGCGCCGGGGATGATGTTGGCCATGTATCCGTCGGAATCGCGGTCCGGCGGTACCTTGTAGCGGGTGCGCGGCCTGTTGACGGCGATGCCCCGCGCCTCCTCGGCAAAGGCCCGCTCCATGTCGTCGATGATGTCCTCGACCCGAAGCACCTGCTTCACATCGGGATCGCTGATCAGCAGCATTGGCAACTCCCCATTCGGCGCGCTCGACCCGCGGAAGCGTTCCGCCCGATTCGACGCCAGGCACCCCGCTGTCGAGCTTCCCAGTCCATGAAGAACAGTCCCTGTCTATCAGATCGGAGACACCGTGACGAGGATGCACCGCGGCGTTCGGCTTGCCCGCCGTCGCACCCCTCTGTTAGACTCGAATCGGTGACGCGGCCGTCATCGGGCCGCCACTCCGCACCGCAACCGCGAGCCGTTAGCTCAGCAGGTAGAGCATCTGCCTTTTAAGCAGAGGGTCGCCGGTTCGATCCCGGCACGGCTCACCAACCATTTTATGACCCAGACCGATCGTAGAACGTCCACAAGCCGGATGATTCCTGCACCGTGGAAAGGAATCGTGCCGTTTATGGTTGTGCTGATTGTAAATCACTTTTACAATTAGCACATGTTGATTGAGCGTTCAGTCACGCGTGCCGTCATTGACGATCTCGGCCACTTCCCTGCCGTGGCCATCCTGGGGCCAAGACAGGCGGGGAAGACGACGCTGGCCAAGTCGGTCATCAAGTCGTATCCCAACGCGCGATACCTCGACCTGGAACGGCCATCCCACCTGGCGCAGTTGCAGGACGCCGAAGCACTCCTCTCCCTTCACCGCGACAAGCTGGTGTGCATCGACGAGGTGCAGATGAGGCCGGACCTGTTCCCGCTGTTGCGCGCCTTGATCGACGACCACCCGGTGCCCGGACGGTTCCTGATCCTCGGCTCGTCATCTCCCGATCTGTTGCGGCAATCATCGGAAACCCTCGCAGGCCGGCTGTCCTACGTGTACATCACGCCGTTTCTCCAGCAGGAACTGCTCCGGGCGGAGGGGGAACCGAAGGACTGGCGTACCATGCTTTGGCGCGGCGGTTTTCCGAAGAGTTTTCTGGCATCCACGGATGCGCGCAGTTTCCGCTGGCGCGAGAGCTACATTGAAGGGTTCGTCGAACGGGACCTGCGCCGGTTCGGCGTCGAGCTGAACCCGCAGTACATGCGCCGGCTGTGGCTGATGTGCTGCCACCTGCACGGGCAGATCATGAACTACTCCGCCCTCGGGCAATCCCTGGACGTGACCCACCCCACTTTGAAGCGGCACATCGACGTATTCGAGGCCGCGTTCATGATGCGCCGGCTGCCTCCGTTCGCGGTCAACACGAAGAAACGTCTGGTCAAGTCCCCCAAGCTATACGTCCGGGACTCCGGCTTGCTCACCTCCCTGCTGGATCTGGACAGCTTCGACAAGTTGTACGGACATCCCGCCTACGGCGCTTCCTGGGAGGGCTTCGCCGTGGAGAACATCCTGGCCACGCTGCAGCCGCGGGGGATGTACGGCTTTTTCAGGACCCGCGCCGGCGAGGAGATCGATCTGGTCGTAGAGCTACAGGGAAAGCGCCTGGGGTTCGAGTTCAAGACGTCATCGAGCCCCAGGCTCACGCCCGGCAACCGGGCGGCCGCCGGGATACTGGACCTGGACAAGCTGTTTATCGTCGTTCCCCAAGGGAGCGCGTACCCGATCGAAGCCGACCGGGTCTGGGTAACGCCCCTCGAGGAGATCGACAGACATCTCTAGCCGGCGTTTCCGATCAGCTCAGCGTCCACTCCTGCCCATCGATGGTCTCGCCGTCGACGCACACGTAGTCCATCTCGTCTTCCGTGCGGGGATTTTCCCCGGTGGCGTCGACTCGCCGGACGTCCTTTCGCTCCGCTTTGTAGGCGGCGAAGCGCAGCAACGCCAGGGCCGTGTCGCCGGTGCTCTCGAACTGGTAGTAGTGGCCTTCCGGCAGAAGGATGCCGTCGCCCTTCCCCAGCACCGTGGCGTTCTGGTCCTTGTCGAAGAAGGTCGCCTCGCCGTCCAGCACCACGAACATGTGGTCCTCGCCGGGGTGGGTGTGCAGCTTGTTCTTGCGGCCGGGCGCGTAGTAGTTGAGGCCGCTCATGAGCACGTCGGTCCGCACCAGCGGCATGTGGCTGCGGCCGCCGGTGATGCAGGGCGTCTTGACGGTAAAGGTTTGGGCTCCCATGTTTCACCTCCTTGGGGACGGTTGATGCTCCGCGGGTTTCGTTTAGTCGCCTATCCCCTATTCGGTTAGAAATTTCAAGGTCCATTGGCTAGGATGATCCGCATGGATGCGACCCACGTCATCGTGGTGCGGCACGGGGAGACCCACTGGAACACAGAGGGCCGGCGGCAGGGCCACCTGGACAGCACCCTCACGGAAAAGGGGCGCGCCCAGGCGGAAGCGCTGTCCGAGCGGTTCACACCCGACAGTTGCAGCGCCATCTACAGCAGCGACCTCGGCCGGGCGTACGAGACCGCCAGGATCATCGCGGAGAAGACCGGGCACGAGGTGGTCCCGGACGAGCGCCTGCGCGAGCGGAACTTGGGCATCTTCCAGGGGCTCAACGGCGACGAGATCCGCGAGCGTTTCCCGGCGGAGTACGAAGAGCATCGCAACGGCGGCGCCGACCACGCGGTGCCCTCGGGAGAGAGTTTCCGGGAACAGACGACGCGGAACATGCTGTGCCTGGAAGAGCTGGTCCGGCGGCATGCCGGAGAGACCATCATGGCGGTCACCCACGGCGGCGTCCTGAGCGCGCTGTTCCGGCAAACCCTCGCCATCCCCCTGGACGCGCCCCGGCGTTTCTCGTTCAAGAACGCCAGCATCAACCTCTTCAAGTGCCAGGACGGGGTCTGGGGGCTGGAAACCTGGGGCGACATCGCTCATCTGCAGCAACTGGGCGCCCTCGACCTGTCCTATTTCTAATCGCAAACGCGCAAGATTGACACGCCTACCGTCATCGGATACTTGCGTTACTGGCACGGGAAAACGACGACATGGACGAAGAAAGATCGGCAGGAGCCAGGTTCCGGCGCGCCGTGCGGGAGGAACGCCCACTCCAGATCGTCGGCGCCATCAACGCCTACTGCGCGCTGCTGGCGCAGCGGCAGGGCTTCCGCGCCCTCTACCTGTCCGGCGCGGGAGTCGCCAACGCCTCCTTCGCCCAGCCCGACCTCGGCATCACCACCCTTAACGACGTACTCGAAGACGTTCGCCGCCTCACCGCGGCGAGCCCGCTGCCGCTGCTGGTGGACATCGACACCGGCTGGGGCACGGCCTTCAACATCTCCCGCACCATACGCGAGATGATCCGGGGCGGGGCGGCCGCGGTCCACATGGAGGACCAAGTCCAGGCCAAGCGCTGCGGCCACCGGCCCAACAAGCAGATCGTCTCCACCGACGAGATGGCGGACCGCATCAAGGCGGCGGCCGACGGGCGCACCGACGACCAGTTCGTGATCATGGCCCGCACCGACGCCTTCGCCAGCGAGGGGCTGGACGCCGCCCTGGAACGGGCGCGGCGCTACGTCGAGGCGGGAGCGGACATGATCTTCCCCGAAGCGGTGCACACGCTGGAGGACTACCGCGCCTTTTGCGGAAGCGCGGAGGTGCCGGTGCTGGCCAACCTCACCGAGTTCGGCAAGACCCCGCTGTTCGGCGTGGACGAGTTGCGGGAGGCCGGAGTGGGCATGGTGCTCTATCCGCTGTCGGCGTTCCGTGCCATGAGCCAAACCGCCATGGCCGTCTACCGCACGATTCGCGAGGACGGCACCCAGAGCGGCGTGACCGACCGGATGCAGACCCGGGACCAGCTCTACGAGGTCCTCGGCTACCACGACTACGAGCAGAAGCTGGACGCGCTGTTCAGCAAGGAATAGGGTCCGACCCGCCCTCGCCATGACCGACTCCTCCGTGCGCGACGCCCAGCGACCCCAACCCGATGCGGTCCTCTCCGACATGGCCGCCTACGCCCTTTCCGGCGGACCGTTCCCGGACGAGGCGCGGGAGACCGCGCGCCTGTGCCTCATGGACAGCCTGGGCTGCGCGCTGGCGGCGCTGGAGTTCCCCGCGTGCACCAAGCTGCTGGGGCCGGTGGTGCCCGGCGCGGTCATGCCCGGGGGCGTGCGGGTGCCCGGCACCGCCTACGAGCTCGACCCGGTGCAGGCCGCCTTCAACATCGGCGCCATGATCCGCTGGCTCGACTTCAACGACACCTTCCTGGCGGCGGAATGGGGACACCCTTCCGACAACCTGGGGGCCATCCTGGCAGTAGCGGACTACATCGACCGGCGCGCGGGCGGCGGCGTCACCATGGGCGACGTGCTGACGGCCATGATCAAGGCCCACGAGATCCAGGGCGTCATCGCCTTGGAGAACAGCTTCAACCGCGTGGGGCTGGACCACGTGCTGCTGGTGCGGGTGGCCAGCACCGCGGTGGCGGCGGCCATGCTCGGCGGCGACCATGATCAGGTGGTGAACGCCCTGTCCAACGCCTGGATCGACGGCGGCGCCCTGCGCACCTACCGGCACGCGCCCAACACCGGATCGCGCAAGAGCTGGGCCGCCGGCGACGCCGCCGGCCGCGCCGTGCGGCTGGCGCTGATGGCGCTGCAGGGAGAGATGGGCTATCCCTCGGCCCTCTCGGCCAAGGGCTGGGGCTACTACGACGTGCTCTTCAAGGGCCGCCCGTTCTCGTTCAGCCAGCCCTACGGCAGCTACGTGATGGAGAATGTGCTGTTCAAGATCTCCTTTCCCGCGGAGTTCCACGCCCAGACCGCGGTGGAGGCGGCGCTGGAGCTGCACGGCGCGGTAAAGGACCGGCTCGGGGACGTGGAGCGCATCGTCGTCGAGACCCAGGAGGCCGGCTCCCGGATCATCGACAAGACCGGACCGCTGGACAACCCCGCGGACCGGGACCACTGCATCCAGTACATGGTGGCGGTGCCGCTGATTCACGGCCGGCTCACCGCGCAGGACTACGAGGACGAGGTCGCCCGGGACCCACGCATCGACGCGCTGCGGGACAGGATGGAGGTGCGGGAGAACCCCGGGTTCACCGTGGACTACATGGACCCGGACAAGCGCGCCATCGGCAACGCGGTCCAGGTCCACTTCAAGGACGGCACCGCCAGCGCGCGCGTCGAGGTGCCCTACCCCATCGGCCACCGGCGGCGGCGGAGCGAGGGCGTGCCGCTGCTGCAGGAGAAGTTCGGGCGCCACTTGGCGGCGCATCTGACGCGGGAACAGTGCGACACGATCCTCGAGGCGTGCGCTTCCCGGGACACGCTGGAGCCGATGCGGGTCGGCGCCTTCATGGACGCCTGGGTGGTGACGGGCGGAGACCGATGACGACCGCGACACCTGGACCCGTTGCGGGCGAGAAATGGGCGCACCCTCCGTCACTCCCGCATCCTCCCCGTCATTCCGGCCTTTCTCGTCACAAGGAGCGGTTCGAATGAGGTTGTGCAGATTTCAACACGACGGCAAGACGGGCTTCGGTATCATCGATGACGGGGACACCGTAACCGTGATCGGGGGCAGCCCCTTCGAGAACTACACCGTCACCGGCGAGACCCATGCCCTGAGCGAGGTCAAGCTGCTGGCGCCCATGGTCCCGCCCACCTTTTACGCCGCGGGGGTCAACTACCGGGAGCACGTCACCTTTGCCGCGAAGATACGCGGTGAGGAGCCCGTGTTTCCCCCCAAGCCGGACGTAGGCTACCGCGCGGTCAACGCGCTGGCGGCCCACGAAGACGCCATCGTCATTCCTCGTGACGCCTCGGAGCTGGTGCAGTACGAGGGCGAGCTGGTGGCGGTCATCGGCCGGAAGTGCCGGGACGTGCCGGAGGACGAGGCGCTGGACTACGTGTTCGGCTACACCATCGGCAACGACGTGAGCGAGCGAGCATGGCAGAAGTCGGACCGCACCCTGTGGCGCGCCAAGAACACCGACACCTTCAAGCCCATGGGTCCGTGGATCGTCACCGACCTCGATCCCGACGACCTCCACGTCACCATCACGTTGAACGAGCGGGTGGTGGGCGAGTACGACGTCCGGGACGCCATCTTCGGCGTCGCCCGCTACATCAGCGCCATGAGCCGATACCTGACCCTGGTGCCGGGAGACGTGCTTTGGATGGGCACGGACGGGGCCACCGAGAACATGAAGGACGGCGATGTGGTGGCCGTCGAGGTCAGCGACATCGGCACGCTGCGCAATCCGGTGGTGCGGGAGAAGGACCCCGCGGTCTCCTGAAGCGCGACCTGGACCAGGGGCGCGGCCCTCGGCCGCCCGGCGCGGTCCGTCCCTGAAGCCATGTCCGAACTCTTCCTCATCCTCGTGACCTTCGTCGCCTCCACCACCGCCGCGGTGGTGGGCCTCGGCGGCGGCATCCTGCTCATCTCGGTGATGCCGGGGCTGATTCCGACCTTCGCCATCATCCCGGTGCACGGGATGGTGCAGATCTTCAGCAACCTCACCCGCACGCTGTTCGGGCTGCGCCACGTGGTGTGGACGCTGTTCGCGCCCTTCGTGGCAGGCGCGGTGCTGGGGGCCGCCGCGGGCTCGATGCTGCTGGTGGACATCAGCTCCGACTACCTGCCGGCGATCATCGGCTGCTTCATTCTTCTGATTACGTGGACGCCGACCGTCCAGAGCGTGCCGCAGATACCCGGCAAATTCGGCATCGTCGGCGCGGTGCAGACCTTCCTGTCGCTGTTCGTGGGCGTTGTCGGCCCCCTGAACATGCCCTTCCTGATCCGTGAGGGGCTGTCCCGGGACCGTCTGGTGATCACGCACTCCACCCAGATGACCGCGGTGCACATCATCAAGGTGTCGACTTTCTTCTTGCTTGGATTCGCCTTTGCACCGTACCTTTACCTGATGGCGGGCATGATCCTGAGCGCGACCCTGGGCTCCTGGGTCGGCACCCGCTGGCGCGCCCGGGTCCCGGAGGCCCTGTTCCGCAAGATCCTCAAATGGGTCGTCACGCTGCTGGCGCTGCGGATGATCGTGGGCGTGGGGCTATAGGCCGCACACGGAAGGAGGCGCTGAAGAGCCATGACCAAGGAACGTATCAAGGACCTCATCGACGGCGGCGCCGCGGACGCGGACGTAACCGTGGAGGGATGGCTGCGGACCGTGCGCCACAGCAAGAACGTGTCTTTCCTCGACCTCTCCGACGGCTCGTGCATGTCCGGCATCCAGGCGGTGGCGGCGCCGGAGCTGGCCAACTACGAGGCCGAGATCCGCAAGCTCACCACCGGCTGCTGCGTGCGCGTGGCCGGCCGGCTAGTGGAGTCGCCGGGCCAGGGGCAGCGCTACGAGATCCAGGCGCGGCAGGTGGAGGTGGTGGGCCACTCGGACGAGGATTATCCGCTCCAGAAGAAGCGCCACAGCTTCGAGTTCCTGCGCACCCTCGGGCACCTGCGCATGCGCACCAACACCTTCGGCGCGGTGATGCGGGTGCGGAACGCCGCCGCCCGGGCCATCCACGACTTCTTTCAGCGGCGGAGTTTCATCCACCTTCACGCTCCCATCATCACGCTTTCCGACTGCGAGGGCGCCGGCGAGATGTTCCGGGTGTCCGCGCTGGACCCCGACCAGGCGCCGCGCACGGAATCCGGCGGCGTGGACTACTCCCAGGACTTCTTCGGCAAGGAGGCCCGGCTCACGGTGTCGGGACAGCTCGAGGCCGAGATCGCCGCCCTCGCCCTGACCAACGTCTACACCTTCGGACCCACCTTCCGGTCGGAGAACTCCAACACCAGCCGGCATCTGGCGGAGTTCTGGATGGTGGAGCCGGAAATGGCCTTCTGCGACATCCAGGGAAACATGGACCTGGCCGAGGCGTTCCTGAAGGAGATCACCAGAGACGTGCTGGCGAGCTGTCCCGACGACATGGCGTTCTTCAACGAGCGCATCGACAAGACCGTGCTGGAGACCCTCGCCCACATCGTGGAGCAGCCCTTCGAGCGCATGACCTATACCGAGGCGGTGGACATCCTCCAGCGTTCCGGCCGCTCCTTCGAGTACCCGGTGTCGTGGGGCGTCAACCTCCAGAGCGAGCACGAGCGCTACATCGTGGAAGAGCACGTGGGGCGGCCGGTCATCGTCATCGACTATCCCAGGGAGATCAAGGCGTTCTACATGTACCTCAACGACGACGAGCGCACCGTGGCGGCCATGGACGTGCTGGTGCCCAAGATCGGCGAGATCATCGGCGGCTCCCAGCGGGAGCACCGCCTGACGCAGCTCCGGCAGCGGATCCGCGAGTGCGACCTGCCGGAAGAGGAATACTGGTGGTACCTGGAGCTGCGGCGTTACGGCTCGGCACCCCACGCGGGCTTCGGCCTGGGCTTCGAGCGTCTGGTCCAGTTCATGACCGGCATGGGCAACATCCGCGACGTCATTCCCTTCCCCCGTGTCCCCGGATTCGCGGAGTTCTGAGCCCGCGCCAACTACGCAGCCGGCGGCAGATTTGCGGCCCCCACGGCCCCTTGATATGCTCGACCTTTCCGACCACAACCCCAACCCGGAGGCTCCCGCATGATCGAAGCACCGTTTCCCCAAGCAGAGTACGAGTCACGGCACCAGCAGTTGCAGCGGCTCATGGAGCGGGACGAACTGGACCTCATCGTGGCCTCGGGCCGCGACAACTTCTGGTACTTCACCGGCCTCGTCAGCTACCAGTTCGACCACCTGATGCGGCCCGAGATCTGCTTCATCCCCAAGGAGGGCAAGCCCTTCGCGCTGGTGTACGGCAACAACAAGACCAAGGCCGAGGCGCTGCCGTGGTTCGGCGAAGTGCGGAGCTACGTGGACGTGCCCTTTCCGCGGGAAATGCTGAGCGACATCCTGAACGACATGGGCTACGGCGCCGCGAAGCTGGGGTTCGAACTCGACGACGACCAGCGGCTGGGCTTCCCGGTGAACTATCTCACCCAGCTCACCGAGGCGCTGCCCAAGGCCAAGATCGAGGACGGCTCCGCTGCCCTCACCGATCAGCGTCTCTACAAGAGCCCGCGGGAGATGGAGAACATGCGCAAGGCCTGCGACATCTCGGTAAGCGCCTTCGACCGCATCCTGCCGGACCTGAAGGCCGGGGTGACCCGCCGGGAGGTGGCCGAACGCCTCTACATCGCCATGACCCAGGAAGGCGCCCATCCGCGCCATCCCGGCTTCCTCATGCTGAATGCCTCCACCAAGTACGACGACCGCCGCTACGAGAAGGGCGACCGCCTGATCGCCGACTTCGGCGCCTGCTACGAGGGCTACTACGGCGACATCACGCGCCAGGCGATCTTCGGCGCGCCGAGCGCGGATCAGACCAAGGAGCATGCCTTGGCGCTGCACCTGATCCAGGAATGCAAGAAGGTGATGAAGCCGGGGACGCCCATCGCCGAGATCCCGCGAGTGGCTAACATCGAGCTCAAGAGGAACGGCTACCCCGAGGTGGACAGCCCCAAACGCATCGGACACGGCATCGGAATGGCCCGGGCCGAACCCCCGTCCATCAGCGAGGCCGAGGTCCGCAACGTGGAAGTGGGCATGGTGCTCGCCATCGAGCCGAAGGTGCGCATCCCGGGGGCCTCCATCCACCTGGAAGAGGACGTATTCATCACGGCGGACGGCGCCGAGCCGCTGACCGCCGGTGCCGAACGGCTCCACGTCATCGAACAATGAGGCGGCCGGGCCGCAGGGCCCGCGATAGCCGGGGAACGCCATGGCCAACGGAATCCTATATCTGTCCAACGACGACGTGAAGCGCCTGCTCGACCTGGGCAAGGCCATCGACATCGTCAAGTCCGCATTGCAGGACCACAGCGCCGGACGCGTAGGCTGGTCCGTTCCGGAAGATCTCGCGGTCAAGCCCGAGCAAGGCTGGCAGTACTGGGTGACCGGCTGCTCCCTGGACGCCGCCGCCGGGTTCCGCTTCCGCGCCATCAAGGCCGCGGGCGGCAGCCGCGACCCCTCACGGCCGCCCCAGGGCCCCCGGCGCATCCTCATCCTGAGCGATCGCCAGGGCGGCGAGGTCACCGCCATCATGGACGAGGACTGGTGCCACTCCGTCAGGACCGGCGCCGCCGCCACCGTGGCCTGCCAGAGCCTCTCGCGCCGGGGCGCGTCGGTGATGGCCATGCTCGGGGTCGGCGACACGGCCCGGGCCACCGTGCCGGTCATGGCGCGGGCCTTCAACCTCTCCGAGGTGCGGGTGCTGTCCCGCCGCCCCGAGACCCGGGAGGCCTTCGCCCGGGAGGTCGGCGAAGAGTTGGATCTGAACATCGTCCCCTGCGACACCGCCCCGCGGGCGCTGGCCGGCGCCGACCTGGTGGTCTCCGCCACCACCACCTCCGAGCCCTTCGTCAAGCAGGAATGGATCTCCGAAGGGGCCTTCGTCTACTCCATCGGCAAGCATCAGGAACTGGAGAACGCCGCCTACAAGGGCATGGGAAAGTTCGTTGTGGATAGTTGGGCCCAGTGCAAGAAGAAGTCGGACATCGACCGGATGCTCAAGGAAGGCTTCCTCACCGCCGATGATGTCTATGCCGAGATTCCCGACGTCCTGTCGGGAAAGGTACCCGGCCGGGAGGACGACCAGGAACGGATTTTCATGCGCGCCATCGGCCTGGTGAACCAGGACATCTCGCTGGCCGCGTGGCTGTACCGGAAAGCCTTGGAGGAAGGCGCCGGAACCCGGCTGCCCTACTGAACCATCGCTCCGCCAGCCATGGACATCTTCCTCCTCATGGGCCAGTCCAACATGGCCGGCCGCGGGCTCCTGGAAGACGTGGAGCCCATCCGCGACGAAGCGCATCCGCGTGTTCCAGGACGGCCGCTGGGTCGTCGCCGAAGAGCCGTTACACCATGACCGACCCACCGCCGGCATCGGCCTGGCCATGAGCTTCGCCCGCGCGGTGCTGGCCGCAGGCCCGGACCGGGAAATCGGCTTGATGCCCCGGGCCGTGGGCTCCACGCCTCTCGAACGCTGGATGCCCGGCGCCGACCTCCATGAAGGCGCCATGGCCGCCGCTCGCGAGGTCGCCGGGGACGGCGCCATCAAGGCCGTGCTGTGGCACCAGGGAGAGCACGACTCCAAGTCAGAAACCGACGCCTCCAGTTACCTCCAGCGGTTCAGCGTCATGGTGGCCAGGTTGAGAGAGCAACTCGACGCCCCTTTTCTGCCGGTGATCGTGGGAGAGCTGGGAGGCTATCTTTCGAAACGTGCCGATTTCCCGCACTACCGGATCGTGAACGCGGAACTGCGCAAGGTCCCGGAAACCGTTCCCCACAGCGCCTTCGTCAACGCCCAAGGCCTCACCGACAAGGGCGACCGCCTGCACTACGACGCCCGGTCGCTGAGGGTCTTCGGGGAGCGGTATGCTGACGCCTACCGGAAGCTGCAGGACGGTCCGTAAATCCTTGTGCCGCATAGGGAGATCCCGGAACGGCGGACGGGCCGGGGGGCGCGCGCACGACGGGCGGAAAGCCATGAGATGGATGATCGGACTGGCCGCGGGCCTGGTGTTGGTCGTCGGCGCGGCACAGGTGGCGCACCCGGGCGAGCGCTGGAAGATGCCGACGGCCCATGCGGAGACCAACTACCACACCGAGAACGCCAGACTCTTCGCCGAGGCGGTGGGCATCTGCACCGGCGGCGCGCTGGAGATCACGGTTCACGCCAACGGAACACTCTACAAGGGCGACGAGATCAAGCGCGCGGTAGAGACCGGCCGGGCGGCCATCGGCGAGCGCTTTCTGAGCGCGCACCAGGGCGAGAACGCCGTGTTCGGCTTCGACTCGGTACCCTTCCTGGCGACGTCCTTCGAGGCGTCCGAGCGACTCTGGCAGGCGGCCAAGGAACGGCTTGCCCAGGTTCTGGCCGGCCAGAACCTGGTGCTGCTGTACTCGGTGCCCTGGCCGCCGCAGGGGATGTACTTCAAGCGCGCCATCGAGAGCGTCGCCGACATGAAAGGGATCCGGTTCCGCGCCAACAACGAGGCGACCGCGAGGTTCGCGGCCCACGCCGGGATGCCGGCGGTGCAGCTCGAGGCGGCGAAGTTGCGGGCGGCGCTGGCGGACGGCAGGGCGGAGGCCTTCATCTCCTCGGGCGCCACCGGTTACGACCGCCAGGTCTGGGACTATGTGAGCCACTTCTACGACGTCCGTGCGTGGATACCGCGCAACTACGTGTTCGCCAACAAGGACGCCTTCGCGGCGCTCGCCGCAGGCGCCCGAAACTGCCTGCGGGCGACGGCGCTGCTGGCGGAGGCGGCGGGAACGACGCGCGCCCGCGAGCTACCGACTGGTACCCGGCGCAACTGGCCGCCAACGGCATGAGCGTGCAGGCACCGGGTGAGCGGCTCGCCGCCGACCTCGCGGCCATCGGCGCCACCATGGCGGCCGAGTGGGCGAAAGCCGCAGGCGCCCAAGGCGCCGCGATCATCGCCGCCTTCAAAGCCGAGTAGCGTTGTCCTATCCACCGGCCGGCCCTCTTGTCTGAGCCATCCGGTTCAAGCCAAGCACCAACAGGAATCCAAGGACACACAAACCCGCCGCCAGCCAGAAGGCGCCGTCCACCGCCGGCAGCACGTTGATTTCCCCGAAGGCCGACCCCTCGCCCTGCCCCGGCACCGCCGCCTTGAACGGCCAGATCTTCCGCAGCGAACCGGCCATGAAGCCGATGAGGAGCGCGAGGGTGATCTGGTGGTGCCGGCGCAGCAGCCAGCTCAGGACCCGCACGAACGGCAGGATGCCGCATATCGCGCCCTTGGCAAGCGGCAGGATGGCGAGGAAGTCCCGGTCATGGACGGCGTCGATGGCGAACTCGTACTGGCCCAGGAGCAGAAGGATGAAGGAGCCGGAGAGGCCGGGCAGCATCATGGCCGTGATGGCGGCGGCCCCGCTCAGGAAGAGCGTCACGGCATCGTGGGGCATTTCCGCGGGGACCAGGCCCACCAGCCCCCAGGCGGCCGCCGTGCCCAGCAGCAGGCACAGCACGGCGGTCACGGACCAGCGCAACCGGGCGGCCACGGTCACGATGCTGGCCAGGACCAGGCCGAGGAAGAAGGCGAACAGCGGCACCGGGTGATGGTCCAGCAGCCAGCCGACGGGGCCGGCCAGCAGCAGGACGGCGGCGGCGATGCCGGCGCCGAGCACGGCCAGGAACCGCCAGGGAACGGCGGCCACCGCCTCGCGGAAGCGCAGGCGCACCAGCATGAGCAGCAGCCGCCAGTTGAAGGCCTTGAGGGCGTCCACGAGCTCGCCGTAGATGCCCATGATGAAGGCCATGGTGCCGCCCGAGACGCCGGGGACGACATCGGCGGCGCCCATGGTCAGGCCGGAGACGGCGACGTAGAGGTAATGCTTCAGCCCGCGGGGCGGGCGGTTGGTGGCGGCCACGCTGCCGTTACAGCCCCAGCGCTGCCTGCTTTTCGTTCCACGCGGCCATCAACTCCTCCTTCTCTTCCCCCATGTGGTCGATGGCCTGGGCGACGATGTCGACTCCCACGAGATCGGACCAGCCCTTGAGCAGCCGCAGGGTCACGGGGCCGGGCGCGTCATACGGAAAGCCGACGCCGTTGATGCTCCTGATGGGCACGATGGTGGGGCTGGTGCTGGTGAGGAAGGCCTCGTCGGCGTTGATGCAGTCGTAGGGCGTCAGGTTGGTCTCCTCCACCTCCATGTCCAACCTGTCCGACAGCTCCCCGAGCACCGCGCGGGTGATGCCGCCGAGGACGTTCTTGGAGCCCGGCGTGTAGACCTTCCCGCCGACCACCGCGAAGAAGTTGTGAGCGTTGCTCTCGGCGATGTTGCCGTCAAGGTCCAGCATCAGCGGGATGGCTTTGGGGTCCGCCTGCCGGGCCTCGAAGGTGGCGATGATGTGGTTCATCTTGTTGGTGATCTTGGCCTTGGACTCCAGGCACTGGGGCGGAATGCGCCGGGTGGCAGGCACGATGATGGTGACGCCCTCGACGTAGTGCCGGCAGAACCCGGTGAAGTCCACGTCCATGCAGTAGATGGCCACGGTGGCGTGATTGTTCTGGCGGGGGCCCGTGGAAGAGCGCGGACCCCGGCTGATCACCTGCCAGATGGCATAGTCGTCGTCGGGGGCCAGCAGGTCCCTGTTGCGCTCGAGCACTTCCAGCGCCGCCTCCTCCATCTCCTCCTGCGACATGCCGCAGTCGATGCGGGTGTACTTCAGGGAGCGGTACAGGCGGTCGTTGTGCTCCTTGAGCTTGAACGGCTTGTGCCGGAAGGTGCGGGTCACGTCGTAGACGCCGTCGCCGGCGTGGAAGCCCATGTCGAGAACGGATACCTTGGCCTCGCTCTCGGGCACGAAGCTGCCGTTCAAATAGACGATCTTCTCATGCATCACGGTTCCTCCATCGCGGGATTCACGGCCGACAAGGGAATCTACTACGAAACGGCGGGCCGGTCCATTTGCCGCGGGATTCACGGCCGGGCCGGCTGGTGTCCTGTCACGGGAATGGCTAAGATGGAACCTATCAGTTTGTTGCCATCAGCCAACGGAAGCCTCGTCCTTCATGCGGGTCCTCGTCACCGGCGGCGCCGGTTATATCGGAAGTCACATCTGCCTCGAGCTGCTGGAGGCCGGCCACGACGTCACCGTGGTGGACAACCTGGCCAACGGCAAGCGGGAGGCCCTGCGGCGCGTGGAGACGCTGGCACAACGGCCGCTGGAGCTCTTCACCGCCGACCTCAACCACAAGGACGACCTGTCCGCCGCCTTCGCCGGACCGGGCATCGGCGCCGTGATCCACTGCGCCGGGCTCAAGGCGGTGGCGGAATCGGTGACCGAGCCGCTGCGATACTACGCCAACAACGTGGCCGGGACCGTCACGCTGTGCGAAACCATGCAGCGGCACGGCGTCGGCCGTCTCGTCTTCAGCTCGTCCTGTACCGTCTATGGGGACGCCGCGACGGTCCCCATCACCGAAGAACTGCCGCCGGCGCCGGTGAACCCGTACGGCCGCACCAAGAGGATGGTCGAGCAGCTCCTTGCCGACCTTCAGGGCGCCGATCCCGCCTGGGACATCACGTTGCTGCGCTACTTCAATCCCGCCGGGGCCCATGCCAGCGGCCGGATCGGCGAGGACCCGGCGGGGGTCCCCGACAACCTCTTCGCCTACATCGCCCAGGTGGCCGTGGGGCGACGCCCGGAGCTGCGGGTCTTCGGCAACGACTACCCGACGCCGGACGGCACCGGCGTGCGAGACTACATCCACGTGGTGGATTTGGCGTTGGCTCACGTCCGGGCGCTGGAAGCCGAGGGCGAGGCCGGGTTGCGCGTCTACAACCTGGGAACCGGACGGGGCTACAGCGTTCTGGAGGTGGTGGACGCCTTCGAGAGCGCATCCGGCCGGAAGATCCCGTACGTCATCGCGCCGCGCCGTCCCGGAGACGTGGCCCGGGCCTACGCGGACCCGTCCAAGGCCCACGCCGAACTGGGCTGGCGCGCCCGGCGCGACCTCCACGAGATGTGCCGCGACGCCTGGCGATGGCAGTCGCGGAACCCGGACGGCTATCCGCATCCTTGAACGCCGGCCGAAAGAAGGCCGCGAAGGCCCGAATGAATTGACAAGGGGTGCCCTGGACGCCACACTGAAACAGTGGGCTAGAATGAAAAGAAGGGACCGGAGGAAAGCACTCATGCTGATCAAGAGGCCCGACGACATCAAGAGCAGCGAGATCACCGACAAGAAACTGTATCTCAACCGGCGCCAGTTCATTCGCACCGCGTCGCTGGGAGCCGCCGGTCTGGGCTCGGGCCTGCTGGTCCCTGGCCTGTTCGGATCCATGGACGAGGCGCTGGCGGCCACGAAGCTCGAGGGTTTCACCACGGGCAAGTTTGCCACGGACGAGCCCAAGACCCCGCTCAAGGACATCACCAGCTATAACAACTTCTACGAGTTCGGCACCGACAAAGGGGACCCGAAACGAAATTCCGGGAGCCTCAAGACCCGGCCCTGGACCGTGGCGGTGGAGGGCGAGGTCAACAAGCCCAGGACCTTCGACATCGAGGAGCTGCTGAAGATGCCGCTGGAGGAGCGGGTCTACCGGCTCCGGTGCGTCGAGGCATGGTCCATGGTGATTCCCTGGATCGGGTTCGAGCTGCAACACCTGATCAAGGCGGTGGAGCCCACCAACAACGCCAAGTACCTCCAGTTCGTCACCCTCCACGACCCCGAGCAGATGCCCGGGCAGCGCCGGGGATTCCTGGACTGGCCCTATGTCGAGGGCTTGCGCATGGACGAGGCCATGAACCCGCTCACGATCATGGGGGTGGGACTCTACGGCGAGGTGATGCCCAACCAGAACGGCGCGCCCATCCGCCTCGTGGCGCCGTGGAAGTACGGCTTCAAGAGCGCCAAGTCCATCGTCAAGATCCGCTTCGTGGAGAAGGAACCGGCGACGGCATGGAACGTTGCCGCCCCTCAGGAGTACGGCTTCTATTCCAACGTGAACCCCACCGTGAACCATCCCCGCTGGAGCCAGGCAAGCGAGCGGCGCATCGGGGACTTCTTCAGGCGCAAGACACTGATGTTCAACGGGTACGAGGAACAGGTGGCCCACCTGTATAAGGGGATGGACCTGAAGAAACTATACTGACGTGGCCTGGATCAAGTCCTTCACCTGGATCAAGATTCTCGTTTTCGCCGCGTCGCTGGTCCCGGCGGCGCGGCTCGTGGTCGGGCTCTTCACCGGCGGGCTCGGCGCCAACCCGGTGGAGTTCATCACCCACACCACCGGCACCTTTGCGCTGGTGTTCCTGATGATCACGCTGGCGGTGACGCCGCTCCGGCGCGTCACCGGGTACGGAAGCCTGATCCGGCTGCGGCGCATGCTGGGTCTGTTCGCCTTCTTCTACACTGTCCTGCATCTCTCCACCTTCGTTGTGCTGGACCACTTCTTCGACCCCGCCGCGATCCTGCAGGACGTCGTCAAGCGGCCGTACATCACCGCGGGCTCCGTCGGCTTTCTTCTGATGGTGCCGCTGGCCGCCACCTCCACCGCCGGCATGATCCGCCGGCTCGGCGGCCGCCGCTGGCAGCAGCTCCACCGCCTGGTGTACTTCTCGGCCATCGCCGGGGTGGTGCACTTCCTCTGGCTGGTGAAGGCCGACCTGCGGGAGCCCCTCATCTTTGCCGGGGTGCTGGCGGTGCTGCTGGGCTACCGCATCGCGGTCTGGCGCGACGCGCCGTGGGCGAAGAAGCGCGCGGCCCGCGCGTGATTTGACATGAACGCGGCCTCCCCGTTATAAACTTCCGCTGCACAGTTCCAAGGCGCGGTCGTCCCCTCGGCCGCGCTTTCCACTAAGTGGCCGCGATCAGGCGCCCGGACAAACTCGGGGCACGATCCGGACACAACGAAGAGACTCACGCCATGAAACAAACGGTTCGCGTCACCGTCAACGGACGGTTGTACGAGGAGGAAATCGAGCCGCGCCAGCTCCTTTCCTATTTTCTGCGGGAGACCATCGGCCTCACCGGCACCCACATCGGCTGCATCGTCGGCGAGTGCGGCGCCTGCACCGTGCAGGTGGACGGCACGCTGGTGAAATCGTGCCTGATGTTCGCGGTGCAGGCCAACGGCAAGGAGATCACCACCATCGAGGGCCTGGCCGAGGGCGACACGCTGCACCCGGTGCAGGAGGCCTTCATCAACAACTACGGCTTCCAGTGCGGCTACTGCACGCCGGGCATGATCATGGCGGCGGACTCTCTGTTGAAGAAGAACCCGGACCCCAGCGAAGAGGAGATCCGCGAGGGGCTGGCGGGAAATCTATGCATGTGCACCGGGTACATGCAGATCGTTGCGGCTGTAAGGGAAGCCGCGGGGCAGGTCAACCATGGCTAGCGCCAATCCAAACGAATACGTGGGCCTTGCCACGCGAAGCAAGGAAGGGCCGCGGCTCGCCACCGGACAGGGTCGGTACACCGACGACTTCACCGAGCCCGGCATGCTGCAGGCGGTGTTTCTCCGGAGTCCCCACGCGCACGCACGCATTCTCGGGGTGGACGCCCAGGCCGCCCTGAGCCGTCCGGACGTGTTCGCGGTGGTGACGCCCGAGGACATGAAGCGGGACACCAAGCCGTTCCGGCCGGGCCGTTATGCCGCCGGCCTCAAGAAGCCGGTGGAGGAGTACGCCGGAGCGGTGGACAAGGTGCGCTACGTGGGCGAGCCCGTGGGCGCGGTGGCGGCCAGGGACCGCAGCACCGCGGAGGACGTTCTCGAATCCATCACCGTGGACTACGACATCCTCCCCGCCAACACCGACGTCCACCAGGCCATGGCCGGCGAGGACGCCTCGGTCATCTATGAGGAACTCGGCGCCAACCTGGCCTGGCAGGGGACCCTGGAATACGGCGACACGGAGAAAGCTTTCCGGCAAGCCGACCGGGTGGTGCAGGAGAACCTCAAGATCCACCGCTACAGTTCCACGCCGCTGGAGCCGCTGGCGTGCATCGCCTCCTTCGACCGCTTCAGCAAGAAGCTCACCGTCCGCACCAACACCCAGGTGCCCGAGAACATCTACGACGCGCTGCGGGACGCCTTGGGCCTGGACGACATCCGGGTCATCATCCCGGACATCGGCGGCGGCTTCGGGCAGAAGATCCATCTGATCCGCAAGTACGTGGTGATCGTAGCGCTCCTGGCCATCAAGTCGGGCCGGCCGGTGAAGTGGATCGAGGACCGGAACGAGCACATGATGGCCGCGGGCCACGCGTGCGAGCAGCACTTCGACGTCGAGGCCGCGGTGAAGAACGACGGCACCGTCACCGGGCTCCGCTTCAAGGAGATCGATGACGTCGGCGGCTCCGTGAGCACGCTGACCATCCACTTCACCAACAAGCTCAACAACCTGAGCAACACCTACAAGGTCCAGAACATCCGCGCGGACGGCTACTCGGTGGTCACCAACCGCTGTCCGGTGATCCCCAACCGGGGCATCGGGAAGCCGGGCATGTGCTACATCTGGGAGCGCATCATCGACCGGGTGGCCCAGGACCTGGACATGGATCCCTCGGAGGTGCGCTTCAGGAACTTGGTGCAGCCGGAACAGATGCCCTACACCACGCCCAACGGCAACGTCTACGACAGCGGCGACTACCCGGGCCTGCTGAAACGGGCGCTGGAGAAGGTGGACTACCCGGCCCTCAAGGAAGAGCAGGCGCGGGAACGCGAGAACGGCCGCTACCTCGGCATCGGCGTGGTCATCGGGGTGGAACCCGGCGGCCGGAACGCCGCCCGCGACATGGCCATCTTCCCCGAGATGAAGGAGACGCCGGGCTCCGGCGGCATCAACGGCGCCACCATCAAGCTCGAAAAGAACGGCACCATCGCCCTCTACCTGGGCTCGCCCAACTGCGGGCAGGCCCACGAGACCACCACCGCGCAGGTGGCCGCCGGCATCCTTGGCGTGAGCCCGGACGTCATCAGCACCACCACGCCCTTCGACAGCGACATCGCGCCCTGGGGCGTGGCCGCGGCCAACAGCGGCAACAACTTCCACCTCTACGACATCGGCTCCATCATCGGCGCCGCGACGCAGCTACGGGAGAAGGTGCTCAAGGTGGCCGGCCACATCCTGGACGCGGAGCCGTCGGACCTGGAGATCGCCGACGGCGTTGTGACCGTTCCGGGGTTCCCGCGGCGGAAGCTCACCTTCGCCGAGCTGGGCAAGGTCGCCTACAACAACCAAGCGCTTCTGCCCGAGGGCATCGACGCCGGGCTGCAGACCACCTTCTACTACACCTTCCCGCACGCGCAGCCCAACATGGTGCCGGGCAAGGACGGCAGGGTGCGGGCCCAGTTCACCTTCGGCGCCGGCGCCCACGTGGCGGTGGTGGAAGTGGACCCGCGAACCGGCAAGGTCGAGGTGCTGCGCTATCTCATCGTGGGCGACAACGGCACCATCATCAATCCCGACGTGGTGGACGGACAGATCTACGGCTCGGCGGCCCACGGCATCGCCGTGGCCCTGGGCGAGGGGTTCGTGTACGACGACGAGGGACAGCTCCTCACCATTACCTTGACCGACTACGGCAAGTGCTCCACCGCCGAGACCCCGGTTATCGAAGTGGAACACCGGCCCTCGCCCTCGGCCTTCACGCCGCTGGGACAGAAGGCCGCGGGCGAAGGGGCCGCCATCCCCTCCCCCGCCGCCATCGCCAGCGCCGTGGAGAACGCCCTGGAGCCGTTCGGGGTCAAGGTCCGGGATTTGCCGCTCACCCCCGAGCGCGTCTGGCAACTGATAAAGGAGACGCAGACATGATCCCCGGCGCGTTCGACTACCACGCACCCTCGTCCCTGGACGAAGCACTGTCGCTGCTGTCCGCCAACCTGGACGACGCCAAGGTCCTGGCCGGCGGCCAGAGCCTGCTGCCGCTCATGAAGCTGCGGCTGGCCAAGCCCGAGGTCATCATCGACATCGGCGGCCTCGACGAGCTCAACTACATCCGCGAGGACGGAGACCACATCGCCATCGGCGCGCTGGCGACCTACACCGACGTGGCGGAGTCCGAGTTGATCCTCAGCCGCTGCCCGCTGCTGGCCCAGACCGCCGTGGTGGTGGGCGACGTCCAGGTGCGGAACCGCGGCACCGTCGGCGGCGGACTCGCCCACGCCGATCCCGCCGAGGACCTGCCGGCCGCCATCCTGGCCCTCGACGCCGAACTCAAGGCAACCGGACCTGACGGCGAGCGCTGGATCCCCGCCGGCGAGTTCTTCATCACCATGCTCACCACCAGCCTCATGCCCGAAGAACTGCTCACCGAGATCCGGGTGCCCGCCCGGGACGGCTACAGGACATCGTACCAGAAGGTGTCGCGCCAAGCCGCCGGCTTCGCCATCGTCGGCGTCGCGGTGTGCCTGAAGGAGTCCGCCAACGGCGTCTGCGAGGACATTTCGGTAGCGGTCACCGGCATGACCGACGTGGCCTTCCGCGCCGAAAAGGTAGAAGCCGCGCTACGGGGCCAGAAGCTCGACGACAGCGCCATCGCAAGCGCGGCTGCGCTGGTGACGGACGGCGTCGACCCCATCGAGGATGTCAACGCCACCCCCGCCTACCGCTCACACTTGGCGCAGGTGTACGTGGAGAGGACGATTCAGGCGGCACGGGCGGACGACTAGAGAGCTCCAGGCACAAGCCCCGTCGAGCCCATCACACCTCCCGCACGGCACCGGAAGCGCTCAGCACAAGAGAAGCCACGCCGCACGCGATCAGGACGCCTCCGAATACCACGGTTATCTTGCTGGTCCCCACGTTGGGGATGAACACGAACACGGTCACCAGGGTGCCGAGCACGTTTCCCATGGTGGAGACTCCGTACACGGCGCCGGTGATGCGTCCGCCGTACTCCAGTTCCTTGAGCAAGAGACGGACGAAGAACGGGGATAGCGCTGCAAGAAGCGCCACGGGGAGAAACGTCAGACACACGGCGGCGAGCATGATGCCCCAGAAGTCGTAGCCGGCGGACAGCATGATGGCTTCCATGACCCGGTTCGCCAGGAACGCCACGAGGATCAGGTACACCCCGACGACGGAGAGCACGCTCGATACGATCCAGATTTCCCGGGAACGATCGGCGACGATGCCTCCCATGGTGTAGCCAACCATCATCGCGAAAAGCACCACGGAAATCAGGCAGGCCCATGTCGTGATGCCGCTGCCGAAGTAGGGATTGAGGTACCGGCTTCCCAACATCTCGAAGCCCATGAGGGCGAAGCCGGAAAGAAAGATCAGCAGGAACAGCCACACCGAACCGATCGCACGTCCCATCACCACTTCCCTTTCAGGAACTCGTCCAGTTTGCGATTGTGCCTCTTTATCGCGCGGAGCGATTCCACCGGCGCGAAATCGTCCGTGAGCGCGGCGGTGTCCGGCAGGCGTTCGACGCTGCGTCGTCGGGAGACCATTCCGCTCAACGGGTACTTGAACCCGAACGCATCGTCCAACCTTGCGGCGGTTGACGCCAACCGCGCCTGTTCGCGCCTGGGCCCGTCATAGGCGATCATCACCACGTTACCTCCCGCATCGTACAGGTCCACGTGGTCGAAGACCTTGCCGATGGTGACGAGGGCGGCGTCGAACATCATGGTGTTGGGCTCGACGTTCTGCGCCACGGCCCCGCCAGGCCTGAGACGGCTCTTCACGAGCGTGTAGAACTCCGTCGTAAGCAAGTGAAACGGCACGAACGCGCTGCGATAGGCGTCGATCAGGATGACCGGCCACTTTGTTCTCCGCCTCACGATATATCGGCGCCCATCCTCGATGGAGACGTCGAAATTCCGTTCGAGCCGGATCCCGAAGTAACGTTTGGCCAGATCGAACACCTCCCGGTCGAGCTCCACCGAAACGACTTCAAGGTCGGGCATGGTCCTGTGGAGGTACCACGCGGTCCGGCCCCCGCCGAAACCGATTTCGAGGACGCGGTCCACGTCGCCCGCGTAGGCGAGGACGGCGGTCATGTACCGGGTGTATCGTGAAGGGAGCGCGAACTCGTCGCGCGTGTCGTAGACCGTCTCCGTGTAGAGCGCCCGGTTGTGACCGAACGTCATGGTGACGATGGGGCCTTCCTTGAAGACGTAGATGTTGTTGTATACGGACTCGCGTTTGGCTATCAGAACCGGATCGGACGCCGCGGGTTGCGGTCCCGCGAACAGTAACAGTGCGACGCAGAGTGCGCCAAGCGGTGCTTTCCTGGAATTCGGCACGCTGAGGTTCCCAAGCTACTCCATCGCCACGAGATCCTACCCCGACGACGTGGACAACTCCAGCCGGTTTCCGCTCGGGTCGATGACGTAGACCGAGTACCCGTTGCCCTCGCCGTGGCGGCGGATTTCGCTCACCTTGGCGCCCCTGGCCTCGATTTCCTTGACGAAGTCCTCGGGCTCGCCCGGTGATCCGTCGATCTCGAAGGTGTGGTGAGGCACGCGGGGGTGGCGATCCTTGGAGGCGTCGAAGACGCCCAGGACGATGCCGCCGAGATTGAGCCGGACCACATCCACGCCAGCCACCACGTGCTTTTTGCGGACCGTGGCCCCGAGGACATCCTGGTAGAAGCTCACGGTCTTGTCCAGATCCTCGGCATTGAAATTCCACGAACGGAACTGGGCCAGCTTGGACATGATGAAACCTCCTCTTGAATGGCCCCTCTCGGCGGGAGAGGGCGTTATTCGACTCGGGCAGCTTCGAACAAGCCATCGAGATTTTCAAGCTCGTCGAACCGCCACAGCAGCTCCGCCAGCGACTTCTGCCGCGACGGCGACAGGACGCCCGTCGTAAGGCCCAGGAACTTCCGCTCGAGCTCGTCGTCGGAAAGCGGATTTCGGCTGTGACCCCTGGGGAAGTCGGCGGCTTGTGTCAGCCGGCGTCCGGAACGCAGCTCGATCTCCATTCGGGCCCGCTGCTGGGCGGGATAGTTGCGGGTGGCCTCGGGGTCCTCGCCGACCTCGACCTTGCGCATGAGCGGCCGCAGCAGCGGATCGCCGATACGTTTCTCGTCGAAGCTGGCCGGGGTCAGCGCGCCGTCGGTCAGGGCGGCGGCAACCACGTACGGGAGGCTGTGATCAGCGGTTTCGCGGGTCCTGGGATCCCATTTCTCGGGCTCGCCCGCGGCGTTCCGGACGGCCACCGCGTAGGTGGCGATGCGGATGCGTTCCAAGTCGTCCAGGTGGAACTCGTCCCTCAGCTCCAGGGCCATGGCCGCGCCGGCCTGGGTGTGGATCTGCACCGGGAAATACTTGATGCTGGTGTCGCTGAGCTTGAACCGGACGCCCGCCCCGGCATCGCCGAAACCGTCGAGCTGCAGGGCTCCGGTCACCTGGTCGAACAAGCCGTAGCGTCCTTCGAAGGGTTCGGGCGGCCCCTCCATGCCGGCACCGGCGAGGAGCGCGGCGAAGACGCCGTTGCGGACGGCCATGGCGGTGGCGCAGCCCTTCCACATGGACAGCTCGCCCACCCGGGTCTGACCCAGCGGCACCTGGGACACGGCCGTCATGGACATGGCGTGGGCGAGCCGGTCCTCCGGCAGCGCCAGGACCTTGCCCGCGGCACAGGCGCTCGCCGGACCGATGAAGAGTCCCTGGTCCCACCCCTTCTCGCGGGTGGCGAAGCGCTCGGCGAACTGTCCGTAGATCTCGTAGGCCAACACCAGCGCGGTGATCGCCGCGCGCCCGGACGCGCCGGCAGCCTCGGCCGCGGCCAGCACCGCGGGCAGCATGTCGCTGGGATGCCCTCCGCCCGGCGACACGAAGCTGTCGTTGCAGTCCAGGTAGCGGATCATGGCGGTGTTGGCGAAGGCGGCCATGTCCGGCGGGGTGACCCGTCCGGTTCCCAGGATCCGCGCCGCCGCCCCGCCGTGGACGGCGGGCGCCAGTTCCCGGGCGATGCGGCACGGCTCGGCAGCGTAGGCCCCCAACGCGCAACCCACCGAATCGAGGATCCGGCGGCGGGCCTCGTGGATCGTGTCGGGGGGGAGGTCCCGGTAGTCCAGGGCGGCGGCGTAGGCGCTCAAGTATTTCGCGCTGGCATCCATAACGACGTCATCCGCTCCCACCGCCTGCATCGGAACCCCGCAGGCCCGCGAAGAACCGCTTGAGCAGGCCTGCGCACCGCTCCGCCAGGACACCTTCGGTAACGGCCACGCGGTGGTTGAGGCGCGGGTCGTCGCAAACCCGGTAGAGCGACCTCACCGCGCCACCCTTGGGGTCCGGGCAGCCGAACACCAGGCGCTCGATGCGGGCCTGGACGATGGCGCCCGCGCACATGACGCAGGGCTCAAGGGTCACGTACAGCGTGCAGTCATCCAGGCGCCAGGACCCGCGTTCCCGGGCCGCCTCCCTGATGGCCAGGATCTCGGCGTGGCTCGTCGGATCTCCCAGGGCCTCGCGCAGGTTGTGTCCCCGGCCGACCACCGAGCCGCCGGACACGACCACCGAGCCGCCGGACACGACCACCGCCCCGACGGGCACCTCCGCCTCCCGGCTCGCGGCCTCGGCCTCGGCCAGCGCCCGCGCCATGAACGCCTCATCCCCCTGCCGTGTGTCGGTCACGGGCTCATCCCGACCCGGTTCCGACCCCCGCGTTCGGCGGCCCGGCCGATGTCCGGGAAACCCTAAGCCAGCTCCGCCAGGTCATCGAGCACCTCTTGCGCGTGCTGCCCGGGTTTCACCTTCTCGTAAATCCTGGCGATCTTGCCCTTGGGGTCGATGAGAAACGACATCCGGTAGGTGCCCTCGTATTCCCTACCCATGAACTTCTTGAGCCCCCAGACATCGTACAGCCTCACCACCTCCTTTTCCTCGTCCGCCAGCAACGTGAACGGAAGCCGGTGCTTCTCGGCGAACCTGGCGTGGCTCTTGACCGGATCGATGCTGACTCCCAGGACGATGGCCTCGGCCTTGTCGAACTCGGCTATGTGGTCCCGTATACTACGGGCCTCCATCGTTCAGCCGGGGGTGGCGTCCTTGGGGTAGAAGAACAGCAGCACCCACTTCCCCTTGTAGCCGGAGAGCTCATGGGACTTGCCGTTCTGGTCCATCAGCCGGAAGTCCGGCGCCTTGTCACCGGGCTTGTGTTTCATGGGTCCGTTTCCTCCCGTGGGGTGTTCCCGGATGTTCTACAACGCGGGGTGGCCCGTGCCAAGCCGGCCGTGGCGGAACCGGCCCGTCTTGACACCCCATCTCTTGCATGAGCAGAATCCGCATGTCCCGGGAGCGGGACGCCTGCATGAAACCCGAACGGAGGAACCCATGGAAACGGTACACAAACCGCGGAGCTACGGCGAGCACTCCGAGCACTGGCTCGACTTCGAGGAAAGCCCCCGGCGCCTGCGGGTGAAGTTCGGCGGGGAGACCCTCGTCGACACGAAACGGGCCATGCTTCTGCGGGAAGCGGGGCACGTCCCGGTCTACTATTTCCCGCCGGAAGACGTCCGCATGGAGTTCCTGACGCCCAACGACCACCATACCCGCTGCCCCGTCAAGGGGGAGGCTTGCTACTGGGACGTGGCCGCGGAGGGCAAGACGGCCGAATCGGCCGCCTGGAGCTACCCAGACCCCCTGGCGCAGTCCCGTGACATCGCGGGATACCTCTCCTTCTACTGGAACCGGATGGACGGCTGGTACGAGGAGGAGGACGAGATCTTCGTCCATGCCCGGGACCCGTACAAGCGCGTGGACGTGCTCAAGAGCTCACGCCACGTGCGGGTGACCTTGGGCGGCGAGGTGGTGGCGGATTCGCGGCAGCCCCGGCTGGTGCTCGAGACCGGCCACCTGATCCGCTATTACCTGCCGCGGGAAGACGTGCGCATGGACCTGCTGGAACCCAGCGACACCAGGTCGCGTTGTCCCTACAAGGGCACGGCCCGCTATTGGTCCGCCAACGTAAACGGCACGCCCTTCGAGGACACGGTCTGGAGCTACGAGGAAACCATCCCCGAGTGTCCCAGGATCAAGGACCTGATGTGCTTCTTCAACGAGCGCGTCGACGCCATCCACGTGGACGGCGAACGGTTGGAGATTCCGAAGACCAAGTGGTCGCGGAGTTGACGCCGGCCGGGCGGCCGTACCCTATGCCGCGGTGGATGCAGCCGGGCGGTGGGCGGCCCCTTCCGGGGCCAGGACGCCGGCCTCGCGCAGCTTCGGGAACAACTCGACGAGGCTCCGGATGAGGAGCTTCGGCCTGGCCGCGGCCAGAGTCTCCTCGTCGTTGTAGGAGTGCTCCGTGGCCAGGGCCACGGTGAACACCGAGAGGTCGCTGCCGGCCACCTGGGCGAACTCCAGGTTGTTGCCCGCCCGCAGGTAGGCGGCGGTTCCGGACAGGAGAATCACTTCGAGATTCCGGTTGAGCTTCCGGAACAGGTGGTAGATGCCCTGCTCCTTGCGGAAGTAGGTCTCGTCGCGGTCGATGATCTCCTCGAAATACTCGCTGATGCCGTGCTCCTCCATGACCCGGTGCTTGTAGCGGCGGCCGCTGGTGGTGAGCACCATGTTGCTCAGGCCCGCGGCCCGGGCCTGCTTCAGGGACTCCTCGACGCCGGGGATGAAGTCCGGCGGGTTGACGTCGAAGCCGTGCCGGCGGGCGATCTCCAGCGCGTGGCCGCGGATTTCGCGGCGGACCCCCTCATTGTAGATGAGGCTCGGGTCGCGGGCGTAGTCTTCCGCGAAAAGGATCGGCGCCAGGAAGAAGTCGAACGGCCCGTCCGCCACCTTGCGCAGCTCCTCGAAGGAAAGCTTGGGCTTGTGGTAGCGCGGGAGGATCTCGTTGGCGATGACGTGGACCCGATGGATGTCCGTCTCGATGGTGTCGGACATGGTCCGGATCAGGCATCTCTTGACCGGCACCGGCGCATCACTCATGGCAACCCCCAAGGTTGGTGTCCTGAAATCCTGCGCTTCTTATGGCGCGAATTAGCCAGACACGACACTAGGTGGAAAACTGTTTCAGCATTAGCTAATCTGCCGGAACCCTGTCAACTGATTCAACTTCCTCAGGGAAGGTCAGACCCCTGGAGGCATCATGCTGAACCTGACTCTGGCGTGCGGCCACTATGACCGGACCGAAGCCCTGCGGGACGGGCGCGTGCGGCCCGACGGCATCCGGCTCAACTGCCTGACGCTGAAGGTGGAGGAGACCTTCTGGCGCATGATGCAATACCGCGAGTTCGACGTGGCCGAGACCTCCCTGGGGGGCTACGTGGTGCGCCGGGGGCGCGGCGTCGACGACCTGATGGCGATTCCGGTATTCCCGTCGCGGTTCTTCCGCCAGTCCTGCATCTTCGTTCACGGCGGTTCGGGCATAGACGGTCCGGAGGACCTCAAGGGCAAGCAAATCGGCGTGCCGGAGTACCAGATGACCGCGGCCGTGTGGGCGCGGGGAATCCTCTCGGACGACTACGGCGTCCGGGCCGAGGACGTCGAATGGATCCAGGGCGGTCTGGAAGACCCCGGCCGAATCCCCTTCGAGCCGGTGGAACCGGCGGGCATCAGCCTCGGCTTCGCGCCGCCGGAGCGCTCCCTGGCGCAAATGCTGGCCGACGGCGAGATCCAGGCCTTGATCACCGCCCGGACGCCCTCCACCTTCGCCCCTGCCGGCGCCACGGTACGGCGGCTCTTCCCGGAACCCTGGAAGGTGGAGCGGGACTACTTCAACCGCACCGGCATCTTCCCCATCATGCACACGGTGTCGATCCGGCGGGAGATTCTCGACGAGCATCCCTGGGTCGCCGCCACCCTGATGAAGGCCTTTTCCGAGGCCAAGGACCTGGCCGTGGCCGACCTTACCCAGACCAGCGCCCTCCCACTGACGCTGCCCTTCCTCACCGAGCACGCCTACCAGACCGTGGAGGCCATGGGCGAAGATTTCTGGCCCTACGGCCTGGAATCCAACCGCAAGACCCTCGAAACATTCGTACGTTACATGGGCGAACAGGGGATGATCGAGCACAGCATGGCCATCGAGGAACTGTTCGCCGCGAGCACGCACCGCACCTTTCGGATTTGATCGTGCCGTTTGGCGGGTGGGACCGTCCAGGTGCCGTTCAGTGACAATTGGCGATAACCACCCGAAAACACCGGCAAACCCCTGGTTACTCTCTGTGCAGGTCGCTGAAACAGCCGTTTCTCAAGGGCTGGAACCGCCCGGTACAACGGCATGTGAACAGGTTTTCCACAGGTCCGGTGGATGGCGTCAACAAGTCGCCGCACCCGTCGGGAACCTGATGGGCGTGACGTCTCACACGTAGTGCTGGATCTCCTGGAGGGAGGGCGGGAAGAACAGCTCTTCGATCGCGGGCTTGTGCTTGATCATGCCCTGCTCGAACTCGTAGCGGACCGCGGCTTCCAGCGCGGCGCGGTTGTCCTCCAGGTTGTAGGGCCAGGGGTCGGGCCCGAAGATGGCGTGCTGCTCCTGAAGCTCTTCCTTGGCCCACACCAGGGCCAGGCTTCGGGGGTCGCGCATGCGCTCGTAGCAGACTTCCTTGGACCGCTGGAGGGCCTGCAGCAGGCTCACCGCCACCCAGGGGTTCCGCTCCAGTATCTCGTCCTTGACCACCACCGTGTGCATGATGGGGAAGATGCCGCTCCGGCGGTAGTACTCCACCTCCGCCTGCCGGGGTTCCGGGAAGAGCAGCGCCACCTTGTCGGAGCCGGAGCGGATCGACGGCAGCACCTCGGGATAGAGCGACCCTTCCAGCTCTCCGGCGCACAGCATCTCGTCGATGTCGCGGCCTTCGGGCACCCGGTGGATCTTCATCCACGAGGCCGGCTCCAGAGGCACGTCTTCTTCCTCCTGGCACCACCACTCCACCGTGCGCAGGTCCACGCCGTAGTAGTCCTGCAAAATGCCGCGCATCCACAGGCCCGCGGAGTTCTGGAGCGTATCCAGGCCGATGCGCTTGCCGTTCAGGTCCGCGGGCTTCTCGATGCCGCACCCGGTGCGCTTGACCATGTAGCTGTGACGGAAACGCCGGTGCGGAAACGCGGGAATGGCGGTGAAGTCGCGGCCCTGGTCATGGGCCACGAGATAGCCCACCAGCGACAGCTCGCACGCGTCGAACTCCTCGTGACGCAGCATGCGTCCGTGGCGTTCGGGCGACGGCATGGTCATCACGTTCAGGTCGATGCCGGCGGGTTCCACCACCTTCTCCCACAGGGGCCGCAAGAGATCGTAGCTGCCGCAGGCGAAATTCAGGTTCAACCGGGCCACTATTCGCTCCTTACGTGTTTGCGGTATTCCTCGGGCGTGTCGATGTCGATGAGGATCCCTTCCTCGCCGGTATCCAACTCCAGCGTCTCATCCGGGTGGCCCCGTACCACCGGCTTGGCGCCGGTGTCCATGGAAGCCGCCATGAACTCGGGGAAGAGCCTGCTGGAGAACAGCACCGGATGGCCGCGCCTGCCGTCGAAGCACGGCACCACGATGAGCTTCCGCTCGGCGCGGAAACGCTCGATGATCCGGTTCACCAGCCCGCTTTCGATGAAGGGGTGGTCCACCAGATGAACAAGGATCGCTTCCACCGGCTCCCCCTCCAGCGCCCGGATGGCAGTGTGCAGGGAGGAGAGCTGTCCCCTGGCATAGTCCGGGTTCACCACGGTATCGACGTCCAGGTAGGCGATGGCCTCCCGCATGGCGCCGGCATTGTAGCCCAGCACCACCAGGGTCCGGTCCACCTCCGTGCGCTCCAGCGCGCGGACGATGCGCTCGATGAACGGGACGCCCTCCACCGGCAAGAGCGCCTTGGGCCTTCCCATGCGGGTGGAGGCGCCCGCGGCCAGGACAACGGCGACGATCATGAATCGAAGAAACGGATTAGAGCCCCTCGAGCTTCCTCATGGTCTCGGCGTAGTCCACCAGCGCCTTGTCCAGCGTGTATTCGGCCTCGAAGCCCAGTTGCTCCGACGCCCGGGACAGATCGGTCAGAGGCCGGTTCGCCGGATAGGCCATGGGATCGTTGCCCTTCTTGAGCGTCACCCTGGACTCGGGGAACTCCTTCTTCAACGCCGCGAGTATGTCGTCGCCGGTGACCATGCCGGCGCAGCCGATGTGGAAGAGCCGGTCCTTGTGGTCCGGCTTCAGCGCGGCAAGGACGGTGGCCGTGGCCGCGTCCTTGCCGTAGAGAACCTCCGTGGGACCGTAGGGCCAGTTCACGGCCGTGTCCTCGCCCTTCAGCGCGGCGCGGATCATGTCCTGGATCGCCTGCTCGCGGGTGGCCTTCATGGTGGTCGGCGACGGGCCGTAAAGCCCTCCCACGTAGCGAATGCACACGAACTCGAAGCCGTACATCTTGGCGTAGGCGTTGCCGAGAAACTCGCAGCCGCCCTTGGTGGCGGCATAGACCGACGGCGGGTTGATGGGGATGGTCTCGTCGATGCTCTGGAGCCCCTCCCCGAACGAGCCCAGATAGACCGTGCCCGAGCTGGGAAAGGTAATCCGTGGCACGTTCTCCAGCCGCACCGCCTCGAGCACGTTGACGGTGCCCATGAGATTCAGACGCACGCCGGTGTAGGGGCGCCGCTGCACCTCCTCGCCGAGAAAGGCGGCCAGGTGAATGACCTGGCCGACGTCATGGTCCCGGATCGCGCTCACGAGCTGCGGCAGGTCGAGGATGTCGCCACGCACGGTTTCCACCGACGCCGGATCGACACCCACCGCCCTGAGCAGCCGCTCGTTCACCGCCACGTCGAAGATGACCGGGCGCTCGCCGCGCGCCTGCAACATCCCCACGACATACGCGCCCACGAGACCGGTACCCCCGGTCACCAGAATGCTCTTCTGTGCCATTCTCTTCCTCCCGACCAACGAGCTACGGAAACATGTATTCCACCGGCGGCGATTCGAAGTCCGTCTCCACCGACGTAGTTCCGGGAACCTCCTTGGCCACCGAGACGATCTCTTCCTGGAGCGCGGGCTGGGTGAGGATCCCGGAGACGTGGACCACGCCGCCGCTCGCGCGGACGCGCACGTTCAGGTTCCGCGTCTTCGGCGACACGATCACCGCCGCCTGCACACGCGACGTCAGCGACAGGTCCGCGAAGGCCTGTTCCGACGCCGGGGTCTTCTGGTACTCGGGCCTGCCGGCCGCGTCCTCGATCAGTTCGGCCAAGGTGTCCACCGTCATCTGGCCGGCGTTCAACACCAGATCGTAGCGCGACGCGTCGCGCCAGTCCGCTCCGAAGATGGCCTCCATGCGCCGGGAACGCGCCTTGTTGACGTTTTCCACGTAACGGCGGCCGCCGGCCTCGTCGAGCCCTTCGCGCTCGCGCACCTTCTCCAACTGGTATTCCAACGGCGCCGTCAGCAGCACCTTGACCACATGGCTCACTCCGGGCAGGAGCTCCTGCCCCATATGGCCGTGATAGACGAGCCTGCCGTCCCTGGCCATCTCGCACATGGCGGCCTGCAGCGTGATGCGGTAGAGGCGAAGACTCTCGCGCCAGCGTTCCCACCAGGCCGGCCCCGACTCCAGCACCTCTTCGTATTTGGCCTCGGGAATGCCGTAGCGGTTGCTCGCCTCGATCAACACCTCCCGGTCCACGCACGGGCAGCCAAGGTCCCCGGCAACCCGTTCGGCAACCTCCGGACCCGCACCAAACGCGCCACGAATGATCGTGATAATCGGCATGGGCTTCCCTCCTCTCGGCTGTGTTGTTGGCCTCGGCCGCGCCCGTGGCCTGCACAATTGCTAAAGTAAACCCTCTGGTATGACGTTGCAAGATAAATCGGGGATTCGCAGGCTCCACACCCCGTGCGAATCCACCCGGGCACGGATGTTTGTGCCGCCAACCGGCTTTTGTTACACGTTCACTGCCCCGGATGTTGCGTTCCACATGACCCCCAAGGAAAAACTGCTGGCGCTTCGCGAAGAGTTGCGACAGACGTTCCTGGAACGCGGCGAGCTCATCGACGGCGCGCTCGCGGCCCTGCTCTCGGCCCGGAACCTGCTCATCATCGGCCCGCCGGGCACCGCCAAGTCCATGCTGGCCGACGAGTTGTGCCGCCGCATCGAGGGCGCCGACTACTTCCAGTGGCTGCTGACCCGTTTCACCGCCCCGGAAGAGCTGTTCGGCGCCGTGAGCCTCAAGGGCCTGGAACAAGACGACTACCGGCGCGTCACCACCCGCAAGCTCCCGGAAGCCCACATCGCCTTTCTGGACGAGGTCTTCAAGGCCAACTCCTCGATCCTGAACTCGATCCTGACCATCATCAACGAGCGCCGGTTCCACAATGGCCAGCAGGTCCACGACGTGCCGCTCATCACCCTGTTCGGCGCCAGCAACGAGCTTCCCGAGGACGACGAGCTCACCGCCCTGTACGACCGGTTCCTACTCCGGTTCATGGTGGACTACATCCAGGAGGACTACCGCTTCCTGCGCATGCTGGAGGCCACGCCGCAGGAAACCGAGGTTCGCATCACCCTCGAGGAGCTCGGCGCGATGCAGCGCGAGGCGGATGCGCAGCCGGTGCCGGGCCACGTGCACCGGGCCATGGCCGAGGTCCGCCGGCAGCTCGGCAAGAAGCAGATCGTCGCCTCGGACCGGCGTTACCGCCAGTCCCTGGCGCTGCTGAAGGCGCACTCGTATCTAGCCGGCGACGCCCAGGTGTCGGACCGGAGTCTGCTGTTCCTGGAGCACGTGCTGTGGCGGGAGCCGTCCGAGCAGGCCGATGTGGGCGCCGTCATCCGCGAGATCGTGCTGGGTTACGAGAAGGAGGCCCAGGAACTCCTGTACCAGGCCCGGGAGATCGGGGAGTACGTGCAGCGCTCCTGGGACACGGAGGAGTTGCGTTCCCAGGCCCTCATCGAGGGGCACACCAAGCTCCGCAACATCCTGGGCCGGATGGAGCAGATCATCGAGAAAGCCGCGGATTCGGACCGTCCCGTGGCCGGCGTGGAAGACATGCGGGACGAGATCCAGACCCTTCAGAAGCGTCTGCTGGAGGAATTGTAGTGGTCCGCCGGACGACGACGAAACGGCCCGCCCCGCTGCCGGACCTGCCCGAGAACGCCAACTGGATCGAGAGCGACCGCTACGACCGCCACGCCTACGGGCAGCTTCGCCGGGACGCCGCCTCGCTGAAGGAACTGGAGCGCGCCGGCCAGACGCTTCTGCCCCACTTTCCCTCCCTCCTCCAGGATGTCTTCTGCCTGTTGTTCAAGTACAACATCGTCTTCACCGCGGAGCCGGACGTGCTCCCCAGCGCGTCGGTCAACCGCGCCCTTCTCGCCGCGCTTCATGACGGCGAGGTGAGCCGCATCCTGCGGGAGCTGACCTTGCTCGACGAGGCCCGGGCCGGCCTGTGCACGCTGCTCCTCGGCGAAGGCCTGCTGGACATGCTCAAGTCGGAGAAGCCGTGGACGCGCCACGACATGATGGACACCTGGAAGCTGCGGCAGCAGGAGGAGGATTTCCGAAAGACCCGCGAGATGCTGGAGCACGCCGGCGAGCTGGCCGGGCAGGAAGACGGAGCCGGCAAGGAAGAGGCTTTGGCGAAGGTCCAGGAGCGGCTCAAGAGCAAGCTCCGGGGCGACGCCGCGTCCATCCGGCAAAAGCGGCGGCAGTTGACCGAGGACCTGGACCGGGTCGAGGGCGAGGCCCGGGCGCGGGCGCAGGCCTCGGCCATCCGCGCCGCCCAGCAGCTCGAGGAGGCCGCGGAGGAAGCGGAACAGTGGGGTTCGGCGGTGGGCGGCGGCGGCCGCCTGCCCGCCGACCGGAGGCTCGAGCTGGGCCGGCGCCTGGCCGGCAACGACAAGCTCAAGAAACTGATCCGCATGGTGGGCAGGATGAAGTCCCACGCCCTGGCGCTCCGCAAGCGCACCTTCGAGCGCGCCAACGAGGAACTGTACGCGGTGGAGCAGGGAGGCGCCCTGGAGCACCTGCTCCCGCAGGAGTTGGTGACGCTGCACCACCCGGTGCTGCAACGGGACTTCCGGCGCCGCCTGCTGGAGAAGGAACTGTTGCAGTATTCGTTGCGGGGCATGGAGGAGAAACGCAAGGGGCCGGTGGTGGTCTGTCTCGACGGCAGCTCCTCCATGGCCGGCGACAAGGAACTCTGGTCCAAGGCCGTCACCCTGACCCTGCTGGATCTCACCCGGCGCCAGCGCCGGCCGTTCCGCTCCATCTGCTTCTCCTCCCGGGACACCGCCCTGCACGTCCTGGACATGACCACCCCGCGCGGCGCCGGCGTGGAGCCCCGCAAGCTCATGGACCTGGCGGAGCATTTCCCGGGCGGCGGCACGGACTTCGAGAAGCCGCTGGACGCGGCGCTGGAGTGCCTCAGGAAATCGCGTTATAAAAAGGGCGATATCGTTTTCATCACGGACGGGGAGTGCCGGGTGTCGGCCGAATGGTCGGAGCGGTTCCTCGGGGAGAAGGACCGGCTCGGCTTCTCGCTCTTCTCCATCCTCATCGACGTCGGACCCAGCTCCCTGGGGACCCTGAAGGAGTTCAGCGACCGGATCACCACCATCACCCAGCTCACCAGCGAGGGCACGCGCGACCTGTTCATCCGTTTCTGAGGTCCCGCGATCCCGTGAGCCCAAGCCAACCGCAAGTCATCGGAGAACCTCCATGAACAAGAAACCGAGCTTCGGCATCCTCTTACCGACCCGTGGGGTCATCCTGACCAAGGCCGCCGTCCCCGACCTGAGCCCCGTCTTCAACCTCGCCGACGCGGCCGAGAAGGCCGGCTACGACTCGGTATGGATCGGCGACAGCGTCACCGCCAAGTCGCGGCTGGAGGTCATCAGCACCCTGGGAGCGCTGGCGGTGAAGACCGAACGGGTGAAGATCGGCACCGCGGTGCTGCTGGCGGCCATGCGCAACCCGGTGGTGCTGGCACAGGCCCTGGCCAGCGTGGACGTGCTGTGCGGCGGGCGTCTGATCTGCGGCGTGGGCGTCTCCCGCAACGACAAGATGTTCGAGGAGGAGTACACGGCCTGCGGCGTGCCCTTCAACCAGAAGGCCGGCCGGCTCAGCCAGGTGCTCAAGATCATGAAGATGCTGTGGGCCGGCGACAACGTCACCCACGAAAACAAGTACTACACGGTCGAGAACATCTCGCTGCTGCCCAAGCCGGTGCAGCGTCCCGGCGTCCCCGTGTGGGTGTCGAGCAACGACGTGGACAGCGGGCTCAAGCGCGTCGCGCTCCACGGCGACGCCTGGATCACCAACATCCCGTCGCTCCAGGTCTTCAAGGAATCGCGAAAGAAGATGGAAGACTTCGCCAGCGACGCCGGACGCAACCCCGACGACATCCACCGTTGCCTGTACCTGACCATCCACATGGACCCCGACGCCGACAAGGCGCGCCGGGAGGGCGGCGCGTTCCTGGAGGCCTACTACCACAAGACCTACGAGCAGGTGGCCGCGCAGCTCGTGGTGAAGGCCGGCGGCACCAACGAAGTGGTGGACTTCATCAACGAGTACGCCGAAGCCGGCATCCAGACCTTCATCGTCCGTTTCGCGGCCAAGGACCAGTTCCAGCACCTCGACGTCTGCAACGAGCACGTGATGCCGCACTTCCGGTAGGGAGACGGCATCCCTCCCGGACGGGTGACATGAGCGCCGATCGCGTGCTGGTGGCGGGCGCGGGCCCCGTGGGCCTGGCGGCGGCGGTGTATCTGGCTCAGCACGACGTGCCGGTCACGGTGCTGGAGGCGGAACCCGCGCTGCCCGAAACGCTGCGCGCATCCACCTTCCATCCCCCCACCCTCGACATGCTGGAGTCGACCGGAGTGCTGGACGACCTCCTGGCCCTGGGACTCGAGGCCCCCACCGTCCAGTACCGCGAGCGCGCCGGCTGCATCGCGGAGTTCGACTTCGGACAGATCGCCGACGTCACCGCGCACCCGTACCGGCTCCAGTGCGAGCAGTTCAAGCTCAACCGGCTGCTGTACGGGAAGCTCGCGACCCTGCCCGGCGCGGAGGTATACTTCTCGAACGAAGTGACCGGCGTGGCGGAGGACGGGACGTCGGTCACCGCGGTGGTGGGGCAAGGCGGCAAGACCCGCCGCTTCCGGGGCCGCTACCTGGTGGGGGCCGACGGTGCCCGCAGCAACGTCCGCAAGGCCCTGGACATCCCCTTCGACGGGTTCACCTGGCCCGAGCGCTTCCTGGTGGTGAGCACGCCGTTCCGTTTCGATGAGCAATTCGCCGAGCTGGCGCCGGTGAGCTACTTCGCGGACCCGGTGGAGTGGTTCTTCCTCCTGCGGGTGCCGGGACTATGGCGCGTGATGTTCCCCACGCGGCCGGAAGAGAGCGACGACGACGTGTTGAGCGATGCCAGCGTCGAGCGGCGTCTCCAGAGCGTCCTCCCGGCCGGAACGCCCTACCCGGTGGAACACCGGACCCTGTACCCGGTGCACCAGCGCGTGGCCGCGCGCTACCGCAAGGGGCGCGCGTTCCTCGCCGGCGACGCGGCCCACATCAACAATCCCTTGGGAGGCATGGGCATGAACGGCGGCATCCACGACGGCTACAACCTGGCGGAACGGCTGGTGCGCGTGTGGCGCGGAGAGGCGCCGGAATCGGAGCTCGACGGCTACGAGCGCCAGCGCCGGCCCATCGCGCTGGAATACGCCAACGTCCATTCCACCCGCAACAAGCTGAACCTCGAGAGCCGCGACCCCGCGAGGCAGCAGGAGTTCCGCCGCACCATGCGCGAAACCGTGGCGGACCCCGACAAGTCCTACGATTACCTGCTGCGAATCTCGATGATCGCCAGCCTGAGACAGGCGGCGAGGCTGTAACGACGCCGTCACGCGGCCCCGGACCGAAGCCGGAGCGCCAAACTTTCCCCGACTTCGCTCGTAGCCCGGCGCCGTGACGGCATGTATTTCGGGCAGCGCTCCGCAAGGTCGGCGACGGTGGGCTCGCGGGTCCGGTTCAGGTATGCTTGACAGACCGCGATGCCAAAGCCAGATTAGCGGCTGATCCGGCGCGCTTGCCAACGCTTCTCCCGGGAGACGATGATGCCCAAGGTACTGACACAAGAACAGGTGAACGCCTACCATCGCGAAGGATTTCTGTTCCCCGTCCGCATCATGGACACGGAGTCCGCCCGTGCGTTGAGGCGCAAACTGGAGGACGTGGAACAAACCATCGGCGGCGAGATCCAGGAGCGTTACCGCATCAAGGCCCACCTTCCCTTCCCCTGGCTCAACGAGCTGATCCGCAACCCGGTGATGCTGGACGCCGTGGAGGACATCGTCGGCCCCAATATCTTGTGCTGGGGCTCCAGCTTCTTCACCAAGAACGCCCACGATCCCCGGTTCGTCTCCTGGCACCAGGACACCACCTATTACGGGCTGGAACCCCGGGAGACCCTGACTGCCTGGTTCGCCTTCACCGACAGCAGGGTCGAGAGCGGCTGCATGCGGGTCATCCCGAGCTCCCATGCGGAGGGCGCCCGCCGGCACGTGGAGACCTTCGCCGAGGACAACCTCCTTTCCAGGGGGCAGACCGTCGCGGATGTGGACGATTCCCGGGCGGTGGACGTGGAGCTGGAGGCCGGCGAGATCTCGTTCCACAGCGAGACCGTCATTCACGGCTCCAATCCCAACGAGTCCGACGACCGGCGGCTCGGCTACTCCATCCACTTCATCGCCCCGCACGTCCACCAGACGCTGTTCGACCGCGCCAGCGCGGCGTTGCTGCGCGGCACCGACACCCACGGCCACTGGAAGCCCGAGCCGGTTGCGAAACGGGACTTCGATCCGGATTGCCTTGCCGCGCTGGACCGCAACCATCAGCAGTACAAGGCCAACAAGCAAGGAGCGTAACCCGAAGACCTTCCCGGTCAGGGGTCCCGCGGCCCTTGAATCCGACCGCCGATCCGAATTCAAGCCAAATCGAGAAAGGAATCGATAAGTGCCAGAGAAATCGCTAGCTAACAAGGTCGTCATCGTAACCGGAGGCGCTGGCGGCATGGGCACCGTGATGACGCTGGCACTGCTGGAGGACGGCGCCCGTGTAGCCGTGGTGGACAACCAGGAGGAGCGTTGCCAGGCCATGGCGCGGAGCACCGCGGGCGTGGCGGACGAAGGCGCGCTCATGACCCTCACCGCCGACATCACCAGGGCCGATGAATGCGAGCGGGTGGCCAACGCGGTGATGGACCGGTTCGGACGGGTGGACGCGCTGGTCAATGCCGCCGGCATCGGTATGCAGACGGTGCGGGCCAACTACATGAGCGAGCCCGTGCGTTTCTGGGAAGTGGAGCCCGACCGCTGGCAGGCGGTGATGGACGTCAACTGGAAGGGCGCCTTCCTGATGGCCCGGGCGGTCACCCCGCACCTGGTAGAGCAAGGTTCCGGCCGCATCGTGAACGTCACCACCAGCCTCGACACCATGTTCCGCGGGGCCTACACCCCCTACGGCATGTCCAAGGCCGCGTTGGAGGCCGCCACCGCGAGCTGGGCCAAGGACCTGGAAGGCACCGGCGTAACCGTCAACGTGCTGGTGCCCGGCGGACCCACCAACACGAGCTTCATCCCCGAAAGCGCCCCCTTCGACCGCGACAAGCTGGTGCAGCCGGGAGTCATGGCCGCGCCCGTCCGCTGGCTCGTGTCCGACGCTTCCCAAGACATCACCGGCTGCCGCTTCGTGGGAAACGACTGGGATACGGCCCTGGAACCCGACGAGGCCGCCAAGGCAATCTGCCGCCCGGCGGCCTGGCAGGACCTGTCTTCGCAGGCGGCATGGCCCGCCGGAAGTAACTCCAACCTACCCACAGGAGGTCATCATGGCTTACAGCGCAAAAGGTCGTACCAAGGACTTTCCCGTTTTCGACTGTGACAGCCACATCTACGAGCCCCCGGAGGTATGGGACAAGTACATTCCCGAGCGTCATCGCTCGCTGGCGAAGTCGCATTTCTACCGTGATGCGGACCGCCTCGTGCTTGTGCGGAACTCGCGCATCAGCTTCCGCAGCCCCAACGAGTGGAAGTATCCGGCGGAAACCTGGCATCCCGGGCTGACCAAAGAGGAAATCGGCAGCGTTCAGCCCGGCACCCCGGAGTGGGACGCGACCGTCGGGCGCAACGCCAGCGCCCGGGACCCCCACGTCCGGCTCAAGGACATGGATGCCTCCGGCATCGACCAGGTGATGATCTTCCCCTCCACCTTCGTCTACCTGCCGCTGGTGGAAAACGCCGAGGCCGCCCACCTGTGCGCCCGGGCCTACAACGACTGGGTCTACGACTACTGCGGCGCGGACCGGAAGCGGATGTATCCCGCCGCGGTGCTGCCCTTGCAGGACGTGGACCGTGCCATCGACGAGCTGAGACGGGTCGCCAAGCGCGGCTTCAAGTCGGCGCTGGTGCGGCCCATCATCGCCCTCAACCGCTACCCCACCTTTCCGGAGTTCGACCCCTTGTGGAAGGAGTTCGAGGAGCTCGGCATGGTGCTGGGCATGCACACCTTCCCGTCCCGGGGCGAGGCCATGTCGCCGGGTCTGGCGGAGCGCATGGGCGCCGACCGCAAGCGCCTGTTCGGCGACGAGGACATCCTGGTCTACTCGCCCGGCCAGTTCGTCGCCAACATCATGCAGGCCATGGGGTCCAAGCAGGCCGGCGACGCCGCCTACGGGTTCATCGCCGAGGCCATGACCTGGACCGGCGTGGTGCTGATGACCGGCTGGCTCGAGAAGTTCCCGCGCCTCAAGGTGGCGATTCTGGAGTCCAACTCGAGCTGGCTGCCGCTGGTGCTGGAGAAGGCCGAAGGCTACCTGGAGCTCTACCGGCATACCAACGAGAACATCGGCGATCCCAAGGAGGTTTTCTACAAGAGCTGCTTCATCGCCTTCGAGGGCGACGAAGAGATCACCTTCCGGCTCTGGGACCTGTACGAGGACATCGGCCTGTGGTCGTCCGACATGCCCCACCTCGACGCCGCCGACGTGTGGGAAGCCATGGACGCCATGACCAAGCACAACGTCCCGAAGCACGTCCAGGAGAAGATGCTGGGCGGCAATGCCCGCCGCCTCTACGGCATCGAGCCGGAGTTGGTGGTGACGCAGGCGCCGGACGAGTACACGCCGGTGACGATGTCGCGGTTCGCGTCGTAAAGGATTACCTCTCAACAGTAGTGCACGAGACACCGTATCGCGTCGTCGCTCCCCGCTGGCGGCAACGCGACGCGCGATGGTGGGCTGTCGCTGCTTACCGTCAACACCGTACCTTCGCCTTGACTTGGCTTTGCCTGCGACGGCGTCGCCGCTCACGCAACCACGTCACCGGACTCTCCGCCGAACACTTCGTGCAACATGGCCGGGACGAGAGCGTCCAGATCCTTGGCCGTCTCAGCGTGAGCTTCACGTACTGCTCGCACCTTTGCCTGTAAACGGTTGAACCAGCACTGCTTCTCGATCGACGGAAGGGGGACTTCTATCGCAGCGAGTTTTTTCAAGCCGAGCGTCCGATTACGGCCAGCCCCGCCAGGCGACGCCTCACCAAGGTTCCGCAGCCCTTCATGAGTGAGGAAGTAATAGAACAAGAAATCGACAGTCGCGACTACCGGATCAGGTACACAGGTCAGGAACCGATGGGAACCGACCCGGCCGTCGTCTTCATCTTTGGCGATTGCAACTGCGCCTTCCCAAGCGAAGACGATATTGAACACAAGGTCGCGGGTGGCGATGCCGTAGAGCCTTTTTCCACCGACGGCTGTGCCCTCCAGTGCCGGTTTGTGGAAAGTACCTTTGCCAAACGACCGGACCCCAAGTTCGGGATAGTTCTTGTCCGGCTGAACCTCGACCGGCCTCCGCACGAGTGGTGCGACTTCCTCCATTGGCAAAGAATCCGCACCGGATACCACCTTCTCGAACGCCTTTCCAAGAAGCGAGTCCATGTCCCGGTCAGCCACTGCAAGCTCCCGTTTTCGCTCCTCTACCAGTGCCGCCACGCGGTCAAGGCGCGAGACAGTGCACCGTTGTTCGTTGAGGGGTGGAACGTATAAACCGGTCGCCAATAACCTCTCTTCTTTCAACCGAATACGATTCGTCGACCCCTCGCTCGCGCGTCTACACAGGTCTACGAACCCGTTCGTCTTCGAGTACCACTCCAAGTACAGCGGATAGACTTGAGAACTGTCGATATCAAATGCTGGAAAGTCACCGCTCACAAGCGCCCCGTCAAGCTCCGCAGGTACAATCCCAAAGGCTCCGTGTCGCGCGTCGATCCGTGAGAGTAAGAATTGGCCTTCCCTGACCTGAACTTGCCGTTTGGCCGCAATCTTGGATCCGGCCACCCGACCTCGAAGTTTGAGACCCTTACCCCAGAGACGTGCCGTAACCTGCATGTAGACTTGGGTTGGTTCGGGCTCCACCCAGTTGTCCGATCGGGTCAGGAACGACCCGATCGGGAGCATTCGTCGTCCCATCACACTGGCTCCGCCAAAGCCGCCCTAATCTCATCCATGATCTCCAGCACGCGGCGTTCCTTTCCGATGATGTCCTCGACGATCTCCGCGGGCGTGCGGTGCTCCTCGACCACATCCAAGTGGGGATTCTTCACATCAAGATTACAGCCCGTCACCCGCCCGTCCTCGTCACGCACGATCAACCCCGCCGCATCGACCTGCCATGCGTGCTCGTTCGCCTCCCGCTCCTTCCACCATGCGAGACAGGGCGCAAACTCGTCGAAGGAAAGCGGTGCGGTCTTTGAATATTTCTTGCGGCCCTCGGGCCTCGGCTGTTCGTAGAACCAGATCGAGCGCGTAGGCCCAGAGGTGTCGAAAAAGATCAGGTTCGTTGGAATATCGGCGTAGGGCGCGAACACCCCTTCCGGCAGGCGCACGATGGTATGCAGATTGAAGTTTTCCAGGAGATCGGCCTTGATCCGCGCGCTGATTCCGTCACCGAACAGTATTCCGTTGGGAACGACTACGGCGGCGCGCCCTTCGCCCCCGCGCTTGAGTCTCCGCATGATGACCTGAAGGAACAGCAGTGCTGTCTCGGCAGTCCGCTGATCGTCAGGGAAGTTGTTGAGGATACCCGCCTCCTCCTCTCCGCCAAAAGGGGGGTTTGTCAGGATCAGATTGACGCGCTGATCGCCGCCGACCTCGGCCAAGCGGTAGCGAAGGGAATTGCCGGGATCGATACGGGGAGCACGAAGGCCGTGCAGCAGCAAGTTCATCTGCGCCAGCAAGAAGGGCAACGTCTTGGCCTCACCGCCGAAGATACTGTGTTCCTGAACCGTGGCTCCGTCGGCCTCGGTCTTCGCCTGGGCCATTAGATGTTCGAAGGATTCGGTAAGGAAACCGCCGGTCCCGCACGCCGGGTCGAGCACCGTTTCCCCCAGTCGCGGGTCCGTCACCTCTACCATAAAGCGGACCACAGGCCGTGGCGTATAGAACTCGCCGCTGTCGCCCGCTGCATCACGCATCTCCCGAAGCAGCGTTTCGTAGAGCCTCCCGAGCGTGTGCACTTCCTCCGAGACTTGGAAGTGGATTCCGTCAATCAAGTTCACTACGTCACGCAGCAGGTATCCGCTTTCCATACGGTTTGAGAAACCCTGGAATACGGTCGCGATGACGTCGCGCCGTTCTCGCTGGCCGTCGTCGCCCCGTAGACCCCGGAGGTAGTTGAAAAGGCCGGGGCCCCTGGAGCTGTCCAGCCGTTCCGCCTCCTCGCTCACAAGAAAGGTGAGTAGGTCAGGACCGGTGATGCCATCTGCTGCCGCCGCCCAGTCACGCCAGCGATAGGGAGGCTCGATGACGGGCCTGTAGTCCGTCCCGGAAAGTGCGGCGTTCGTCTCCTCGACGTGCTCCATGTCATCAAGAAACTTGAGAAACATGATCCACGTCAGCATTGGCAGGCGGTCAAGGTCCCCGTTCAGGCCCTTGTCCTTGCGCATGATCCGGCGCGCAGACTTGACGATGCTGTCGAGCCGCTGCGCCGTCGTCTGTTTCTGCGACCCGGCCTTCCTACCCCCCCTCTTCGCCACCCTACGTCTCCTTCCACCTATGCGGCGTAAAGCCGTTTCTGCATCTCCGCGACGGCCTCTCTTACCTGCTCAGCGCCACCGAACCTGTCCGAAATTTCGATAACGTTCCCCCAACCCGAAATCGGCGGGATCTGAAGGATGTCCGGCAACTTGAACAGTACACTGCCGTGCTCTGCATACTTGTCCAGCATCGCATCGAGAACCTCCCGCGCCGCCGGACCGTATCGCTCGAAGAACGTCGTTTCCTCCTGCTTCATGCGACTGGCGCGTTCACGTCGGGTTCGGAGTGACGCATTGAAGGCCAAGTGACACAGTAGGTCGAACGGGTCCGCCTCCGGCTTGTCAACCGCCTCGGCAAGAGTCTCGATGTCGATGCCCTTTTCCAAAAGCCGGTCGGCAATCTCCGCCCGGCGCCCGGGATCCAGCCGGTCCCTACGAAGATCGGACGCGTTCGGATACAGAGTGCGGAGCTTTTCTGCCGTGTAGTCGGTAAGCTGGCGGCAGGCGAGCTTCTTCCCCTCCGAGTCCAACTCGTAGACCAAGTGCTTCACGATCTCGACCTGGCCCCCGTCGACGTAGTACTTCCGACGAACGCCGTTTCCTTCGCCGCCGTCGATCCCGTCCGGTGGCAGTATTCCGCCAGGATCGGGAGCTAGGTCAAGGGGATCAGGCTCCGGCCCGCAGGTGATCGATGTATCGATGACGCCCCCTGTCTCGTCAATGACGTCTTCCTGCTCATGTGTAGGAACGCCGTCGAAGTCGGGATCAGCGAACTTCTCGGTCGCCGTGCCGGTATAGTCTATGATACTGAACGCGAGCTTGCCGTAGTCGGTGCGCAGTCGCGTGCCGCGTCCAATGATCTGCTTGAATTCCGGCATTGAGCCCACGACCCGAGCTAACACCACGTTCTTGCACGTCGGAGCATCGACGCCCGTAGTCAGCAGTTGCGAGGTGGTCAGAATCACGGGAGATCGCGTCTCCACATCCTGAAACTTTGCCCGGTGAGCGCTACCGATATCGCCCTCGTCCGCCGTCACTCGACACACATAGTCAGGATATTGCTTGATCAGATCCACATTGAGCTCGGCGAGCGCGCCACGCATCTCCAGCGCATGTTCCTGATCTACACAGAAGACGATTGTCTTTGCAAAGCGGTCGGTCTCGCGCATGAACCCGGCGAGGTGTCGGGCGATGGCCTTCGTCCTCGCCTTGATCGCGACCAAGCGCTCGAAGTCTGGGGTGTGGTATTCGCCGTCCGGGATCTCGCGTCCATACCGGTCAAGTTCCCCCTTGCTCGGACGCCATCCGGTGGCATCGTAGTCTGTGATTACACGATGCACACGGAAGGGAGCAAGGAAACCGTCCTCGATTCCTTGGGCGAGACTGTACTGGTAAATCGGGGCGCCGAAGTAAGCGTAGGTGTCTACCTTGTCTTCGCGACGCGGCGTGGCTGTCATGCCGATCTGGGTCGCGGGCTCGAACCACTCCAGAATCTCGCGCCAGTTGCTATCGTCGCGTGCACTGCCCCTGTGACACTCATCGACGACGACCAGATCAAAGAAATCCCGGGAGTACTCCCGATACAAGCCCGGCCGGCTCTCGTCGCGGGCGATGCTCTGATAGGTCGCAAAGTACATGTCGCGGCTCTTGGAAGCGTCACCGCCGACGATCTTGTGGCGGGCGTCTCGGAACGCGCTGAAGTCCTTCGCCATCGGGTCGTCTACAAGGACGTTGCGGTCTGCCAGGAAGAGCATCTTGGGCCTGCTCGCGGCACTCTTGATGTTCCAGCGGGCGGACCAGAGTTTCCAGGCAATCTGGAACGCGACAGCCGTTTTCCCCGACCCGGTGCAGAGCGTCAACAAGATGCGTTTATGCCCGGAGACAACAGCCTGGACCGCACGGTTGACGGCGGTTTCCTGGTAGTACCGCAACGGCCTGCTGTTATCGGGATGGGTTGGCGTCAGGAGTTGCTCGACTGTCGTTTCCACCGTCAGCCCTTCCGCCAGACACTGTCGCTGCCAGAGTTCCTCGGGCGACGGGAAGGTGCTTACGGGCCGCTCCATGCCGGTGGTGTAGTCGATCTCAATGATTTCCACACCGTTGGTGGCGTACGCGAACTTGAGCCCGAGTATCTCAGCGTATTCCCGCGCTTGCTGAAGCCCCTCGGCGGCATTCTTGTAGCGCGCCTTGGCTTCCACGACCGCGATGGGGAAGTCGGGCCGGTATCGCAGGATGTAGTCTGCGCGCTTCTGTTTGCCACGGCGCGCCGTGCCGCCCACGAATACAATGCGCCCGTCCGTGAACGTCCGCTGTTCGTTGATCGCGTGAGGCGGATCGTCCCAGCCTGCTCCCTGGAGCTTGGGGACGACGAATTTGCGGCAGGTGTCAGCCTCGGTTTCAGTCATTGGAGTTCCTTGACAGTCAACCTCCCTCGGTCACGTGAACGTCAACCGAGTAACCGACGATGAAGCTTGGCGAATTGCGCGACCACAACCTTGGGTATTCGGCTGCGCGCCAGTCTTGAGAAACGTGCTGATGTAACCAATGACAAACTCACTGTCAAAAATCCAACGCTTGCAACCCGCAACGGTCCGACGTAGGACTTCGCATCCGGGACCAAGACAATCCCACTCTGACCGAGCATCCGCGCCGAGGGCCGGATGGAGATCGTTCTTGTCCTTGCGAAGCCTCGTTCCGTCGGAAGCGCACCGTCCGAACCTCCGACTTCGGTGCGAAGCGGAAGCGTGAGATAGTCCTGATTCGGGACTTTATGTTCTTGACAGTTAAACCAGGAGTGTGTATTTTGATACACACAAGGGGTCATGTGGAGCGCAACAGCCGCAAGCTAATCAGACTTCTGGAACAAGACGGCTGGGTGTGCGTCGCTGTCAAAGGCGACCACTGGCAGTTCAAACATCCTCTCAAGAAGGGGCGTGTGACCGTGCCACACCCGAGGCGGGACATCAAACCTGGCACGATCATTTCGATCTACAGGCAAGCGGGCTGGAGGTAACAAAGGGAATGGCCATGCTCTACATCGCCTTCGTCCACCGAGATGATGAACCGGGTTTCGGTATTAGCTTTCCCGACTTTCCGGGATGCGTGTCCGACGGCGACAACATTGATGAGACCATTCGGCGTGGCGCTACTGCGCTCGCCTTTCATATCGAGGGCATGATCCAAGACGGGGAGGCAATCCCGAAGCCGCGTTCGCTTGAGGATATCGAAGCGGATCCGAACCTCGCAGAATGGCGGGAAGGAGCGACCATCTGTTTCATCCCCGCGGTCATCGACAAAGGGTCGCCACGGCGCGTCAATGTCTCCCTGGATTACGGCCTTTTGCAGGCCATAGATGACGAGGCCAAGCGGCGCGGCATGACCCGCTCCGCATTTCTTTCCAGCGCTGCCCGAAACGAGATTCAGGAGCGAAATCTCGGCAGGTAGATCAACCGCGACGTCAAACTAACTACCGACCACCGGACCCAGGTCCGGCATCTCGGACAGGAGCCGGCCGTAGCCGGGGATGGGCTGGCGGAAGCCCAGGCGTAGCTGGGTTTCCCAGCTCCGGGCAGTGAGGGGGTATATCACCGGTACGCCTACGCTGTCCTCGATGTCTTCGAGGACGTCCAGGACCTTCCAGGCCGACCCCAGCAGGTACAGGGCCTCGGCGCCCGGATGGCGCCGGAACGACTGCTTCAAATGCTCGGCGATTTCCGTGGCCGGGATGTTCGGCACCTCGTGGAACGGCGCGTCCATGCCCTCCATGGCGATGACGTCAAAGCCGGCTTCCCGCAGGTAGCTGGCGAAGATGTCGTTGAGGTTGTCGGGCAGGTAGGTACCGCCGAGCAGGCGCTTGATCCCGAGGGCGCGGAGCGCGCGCACGTGGTTCTGGCCCGACGTAAACATGGGCACGCCGTATTTCTCTTCCCAGCCCCGTATGACCCGGCTCTCGCCGTCGAACCCCAGAATCATGAAGGGCGGCGCGCCGAGCACGCGGATGAGGTTGGGCTTCTCCCCCATGAGCCCCGCGGCCTTGGCCTCGTAGCCGGGGATGGAGCGGGCGAACTCTTCCTCGGTCCCCTCCTGAAAGTCCATGGTGACGTGGACAAGCCTGATGGCCGGCGGTAACCGGCGGTCGAGCTCGTTGTCGCCCAAGGTCCCGGTGCGGTTGGTGGGCCATACGGAGCCCACCACGAATTCACGATCCTGTTGGGCCATGTCCGATCAGTCCTCGTAGGGCAGGTGGGACTCGTCGGTGGCCGCCCAGCCGGCGCGGTTGTCCCAGTAGCGGTGAGCCGACGGTCCCTCGCCGGGCTCGTCGTCGAGGCTGCCGGCGGGAACGGTCATGCGCGAGCGGTCCCGGGTGGGACGCGCTACCGGGCAGTTGCACTTGCTGCAGACGGCGATGGCGAACGCGCGCGCCTCGGGCATGTCCCACCGGGAAATCACATCCTCGCCTGAGATCCACTTGAACTGCTCCAGCGGCACCGAGATGTTGCTGGACTTCACCCCGCCCGTGGCCTTGCGGCACCGCATGCAGTAGCAGTGGGCGAAGCGGATGAACGGCGGGCTGATTTCAAATCGGACGGCCTTGCACAGACAACTGCCCTTTAGCGTCTTCTCTGCCATGTCTACTCCGGGTGCAAGTGAAGTGGGGGGTTCGCGGACTACTCGCGCGGCAACTCGTAGCTGATCATCCAAGTGACGCCGAACCGGTCGATCCAACTGCCGAAGTAGGCGCCCCAGAAGGTCTCCTGCATGGGCATGGTGACCGTGCCTCCCTCCGACAGTCTCGCGAAAACCTCGTCGCAGTACTCCCTGCTCTCGCCGTCGATGGATATCGCGAAGTTCGTCCCCTGAACCGGAGGCGGACCGAAAGCGGAGGCGCTGTCGCTTCCCATCAGCACGCCCGATCCAACGGCGAGGGCGACGTGCATGATGCGCTCCTTCTCCTCCTCCGTCACGTTCAGATCCGGCGGCCCGTCGCCGAAGGTCTGTAGCATCTCGTACTCGCCGCCGAACACCGAGCGGTAAAACTCGAAGGCCTCCCGGCAATTGCCGTCAAAGAAGAGATAGGTATTGAGCGACATTTCAAGTTCTCCTTGAGATTCAGGCCTTCCGCGCTCGCGGCGGATGTGAGGTTCGCGATTCTGACGTTACACGACATTAGAACCCGTATAACCGCGCCGGGTTGCTCTCCAGAATTGCCCTTTTGCCCGATTCGCTCACGTCGTCCCGCTCGCGCAGCGTCCTGGCGGCGTAGCGCTCCCGGTCGGAGTGGGGCATGTCGGAGCCGAAAACGATCTGGCCCTCCCCCACCAGGTCCATGACCTGGGGCAGCATGTCGTCCTCCACTTCCGCGCTCCAGTACAGGTTGCCGCGCTTCAGGTACTCATTGGGCTCGGCGGCGGCGTTGACGTGGATCTGCGGGTAGAGGTTCGCCAGCCGGTGGGCATGCGGGTACCGGTGTTTGAGACGGTCGAGGACGAACGGGATCCAAAGGCAGCCCGCCTCGAGGAAGACCACCCGCAGGTTCGGGAATCGGTCCAGGAGGCCGCCGGTCATGAAGGCGACGAACCCCATCAGCAACGGCATGGTGAACGCCGTGATCCAGGAGGGGTACAGTTCGCTGTAGAGGTTGTTGAGCGACGGGCACGACCATCCCACGTGCACGCCCAGGGTCAGGTCCGTCTCCGCCATGGCCTCGTAGAAGGGCAGGAACATGGGGTTGTCCAGCATGCGGTCACCGGCGGTCCCCAGCACCATGATGGCCGAGGCGCCGAGGCTCTTGGCCTCGTACACGCCATGCACCGCCCCGGACACGTCTTCCAGATTGACGACCCCGGCCCACTTCAGGCGCTCGCAACCAGACAGCGTGTCGCCCATCCAGCGGTTATAGGAAGAACACAGCGCTGTCATGAGCGCGGGATCCGTGGTCAACGGATAGGCCAGGAAGAGCGTCGGAAAGATCACCTGGACATCGATGTCCTCCGCGTCCAGCGCCTCGAGACGAGCATTGAGATCCGTCAGCTCCTGGCTGTCCAGGCTATCCAGGTTCTTCCCCTCGATCAGCGCCCCATGACGCGTGGACTTGCCATCGACCCGGGCCGGGGTGCTGAAGTTGTTGCAGCCCAGCCCCGACCGCCGCGGAACCACCTGCTCGCCGATCATCCAGTAGTACATCCCTCCCGAACCGACGATTGCCGGCCGCCGGTCCCGGAACGCCGGGTCCATGTACTTGTCGTCAAAGGTCGCGGGGCACTCGTTCACGTGTCCGTCTGCATCAATGACTCGCATAGCCGTACCCATTGCCGATTCCCGCCTTCAAGTCAAGACGACGCGGAAGATACCACCATGTACGCCCGAGGAGGCATCCGATCCCGGAAGAACACCACCCGTTCGACCGGGGCTTGGTATCGCAAGCCATCCTGAACGGCATGACCATCGTGACTCCCGACGAAGCCATCGGCCGTTATCCGGCGCCGGTTCTCTGGTAGCGCGCACTCCCCTCCCCGCTCTTTCCGGTCTCACGGGATCGTGTTACGCTCCCGCCCATCATCACCAGCCGGGAGGACCCATGCAGCTCATCGAGCGCTTGTTCAACACAAAGGACCACGGCATCGCCGGGTTCCTGGCGCATCCGCAACGGACGGAGCCGGGGCCGGCCCTTCTGCTGATCCACCCGAAGGGTGGATTGACGGACTACATCAAGATCGAGGCGCGGAAGTTCGCCGCGCTGGGCTACAGCACCTTTGCGCCGAACGTCTTCGAGCAACTGGGATATCCGGAGCCCACTCACATCGTCAGCGGCGCCGAGATCCAGGCGAAGACGTCAGACGACCAGTTCGACGCAGCGCTCACCGAGAGCTGGCGCTTCCTGCTGTCCCAGCCCCACGTGGACAACAAGCGGGTGGCGGTGTCCGGCTACTGCATGGGCGGGCGCATCGCCATCAACTTCGTCGCGGCGACCCCGGAGGTACGGGCGTTCGTCGGCTACTATCCCACGGTGCGGGACGAGCCTCCCACGGACATGCGGCCGATTCCGCCGTGGGAGAAGGCCAGGACCATCCGTTGTCCTTCCATCAACATCTACGGGGCGGACGACGTGGTCACCAACATCGCGGTCCAGGACAGGATGATGTACGCGTTCCGGGAGAACGGCCAGCCGTTGGAATGGCACTTCTTGCCGTTCGGCGGGCACGGGTTCGTGGATCCGGGCGCGGTGGGCTACCACGCCCACGCCGCCGAGCTGGCCTGGCCCATGGTCGCGGACTTCATGGAGCGGGAGTTGCAGTGGGCCCCCGAGCCCTGAAACGTCATGGCCCGGTTCGTATCGGACAGCCTTCCCGACGACGCACTGGCGCTGCTGCGGCCCGGCAACCTCGCCGCGAAGCAGGGGCGCGTGGTCCAGATCATCACCGTGGACGATGAGGGCTGGGCCAACGCCGGCATGCTGGGCTACGCCGACGTCATCGCCAGGGACGGCGGCAACCTCAATCTCGCGACCTGGGGCGACGGGGAATGCGCCACGGATCTCAGACGGAACGGCCGCGTCACGCTGCTGGTCATCGACGATGACATGGCCTACTACGTCAAGGGCCTCGCCCGGGAAGTTCAGGTTTCAGGGGACGTTCTCACCGACGTGAACGACGGCGGCGGGCATTCCGCCCTGGCCTACTTCCACATCGCCGTTCAGGCGGTATTCGAGGACCGCATCCCCACCGCCCGGGTGCTGGGCGGGGTCACCTTCGAAGGCTCGGAATCCGAGCAGGAGGCGCACGACGCCATCCTGAAGAAGCTCGCGTCCATATAGAAACCCGTCCCATTCGCATGTCCCAGCGAGTATCCTTCGGTGTAACCCCCATCCAGACCGGGGTCGACTTCGACCATATCCGTGACGTGGCGCTCCGGGCGGAGGAGTTGGGCTTCGACTCGGTGTGGCTCAACGATCACTTCTTCACCTCCAGGCTGTTCCACCCGCTGCCGCCGCCCACCGCCCCCTTCTACGAGTCCTGGGTCACCCTCTCGGCGCTGGCGGCGTTGACCCAGAGAGTCCGCATCGGCACTCTCTGTTCCAACGTGTCCTTCCGCAATCCCGCGCTGCTGGCCAAGATGGGCGCGTGCCTGGACGTCATCAGCGGCGGAAGGCTGGAGCTGGGCCTGGGCGCCGGCTGGTTCGAGGAGGAGCACGCCGCATACGGCTTCGCCTTCCCGGACATGGCGCAGCGGGCGCGGCAGTTGACGGAGGCCGTGACCATCATCAAACGCATGTGGGCGGAGGAGACGGTGACCTTCGAGGGCAGGCACTTCCGTACGGACAACGCCTACTGCAGCCCCAAGCCGGTCCAGTCGCCCCGTCCGCCCATCACCATCGGCGCCCGGGGATCGCGGACGATGCTGCGGGTGGCGGCGCGGTGCGCCGACCGGTGGAACATCCAGACGCCCATCAGCCCGGCGCAGTACCGGAGGAAGCTCGGTTTCCTCGAAAGACACTGTGAGGAAGCCGGCCGCGATCCCGAAGGGATAGGGCGCTCGCTGTGGGCCGGCACCGTCATCGGGCGGGACCAGCAGGAGTTCGAACGCGCTGCCGAGGCCCTGGAGCTTCCGCATACCGCGTATCTCGAGGCTCGCATCTCGGGAACCCCCGAACAGTGCATCGAACACATCCAGGCATTCGTGGAGCTTGGCGTGACCGAGTTCATCCACTACTTTACTTATGAAGAGCGCTTGAGCGTAGAGCTGTTCGCGACGGAAGTGATACCGGCGTTCCGGTAAAATCCTGGTGTGGGACCCCACAAGAACGTTTCCGGGGACGCCGCACCACCTGCTCAAGGAGAATACGAAATGGCACAAAACGCTGAGTCAGCCGGCCTCCCGGCCCAAACGGACCTTTCGGCGGATGTGGTCATCGTCGGATCGGGGGCCACGGGGCTCCCCGCGGCCATCGTGGCGGCGGATGTCGGGGCGTCCGTGCTGGTGGTGGAAACCAACTACGACGTGGGCGGGCACGCCATCCTGAGCGGCGGCAACGTGCCGCTGGGGGGCGGCACCAGCGCCCAACGGAAATACGGCATCGAGGACTCGCCGGACACGGTCTTCGCCGACCTGACGGACTGGTCGGTGGTGCAGGTCAACGGCTTCCCCGACTATCGCTACAGCGACCGTGCGGTGATCCGGGCGTTCGCCGACCATTGTGCGGAAACCTATGAATTCCTGGTGGCCAACGGCGTGAAATTCAAGGAGGTTCCGCCCGACAGCCAGGGCGCCCACTCCACCGGCAACTCGGCGCATCGGGAGAACCATACCTTCTGGGAGCACGGCGCCGGCCTGGCCAGTCCCAACGGCCGGCCCGGCACCGGACTGGTGCGGCCGCTGGAACTCCGCGCCCGGGAAAAGGGCGTGAAGTTCCTGCTGAACTACAAGATGTCCGGGATCGTCCGAGAGGGCGCGCCGGGCCAGCCTTCCGGGCGGGTCCTCGGCATCACTGCCGAATACACCCCCACGGTGATGCCCGGCGCCGCGACCCCGCTGCGAAGCTACCGCTCCGAGGGCAACATCGACCGCAGCGAACCGAGCCTGACCATCCGCGCCCACAAGGCCGTCATCGTCGCCACCGGCGGCAGCACCAGCAATATCCACTTCCGGCGCATGTTCGACCCGCGGCTGACCGAGGTCTACCAGGTCGCCGGCGAGCCCTATTCCTACCAGGACGCCAGCGGCGAGCTCGCCGCCATGGCCGTGGGCGCTTCGCTCTGGGGCCTGGCGAACCAGGTCCTGGAGAACGGCGACAACATCCGGGTGCAGCGCGCCCTGGGCACGCGCTGGAACTACTTCCCGTGGAAACTGGAGAGCCCCATCTTCCCGCTCGTGCGCGCCGCGGGCCTGGCCGTCAAGGACTGGCACGACCTGATCCTGGTGAACCAGGTGGGCGAACGCTTCTACGACGAGACCCAGGGAGACTACCCCGAAGGCAACAAGCACAAGGACATCGACCCGTACACGCCCGGCGATCACCGCAACACCCACGTCGAATACGATCCCCACCACTCCAACTTCTTCAACGCCGCGGTGGCCATGAACGCGGGCTCCAAGGCGCCCGACTACTCGGGCGGGCCGGTATGGGCCATCTTCGACTCCGACGCCGTGGAACGTGAAGGCTGGAAGGTCACCCCGCCGTACGTCGACCCGGACGGCTACTTCTTCACCGCCGACACCCTGGCGGACCTCGCCGCCGCCATCGAGAACCCCTGGCAGGCCGCGCCCATGACCGGAACGGCCCTGGAAGAAACCGTACGCCGTTACAACAGCTTCGTGGATTCCGGCACCGACGAGGACTTCGGCAAGCCCTCCCCCAGGTACAAGATCGAGAAGCCACCCTTCCATGCTGCTTGGGGAACCCCACTGGTCCACGACAGCCGCGCCGGCCTGCGCATCAACGAGAAGTGCGAGGTGCTGGACATGAACGGCCAGATCATCCCCGGCCTCTACTGCGGCGGCGAGTCCGCCGGCGGCTTCAACCAGCACGGCATGGGCCGCTGTACCGTGCAGGGGCTGATCGCCGGCAGGGAAGCGGCGGCGGAGGCCCCACACGGCCTTTGACAACCGCGTTCATTAACGGGATAAGAGGTTCATCAAGGGTTCAAAAGGAGGAACCGTCATGGAACAAGCCATCATCTCGGCAGACTCGCATGTGATCGAAGTCCCGGACCTCTGGGAGAAGGGATTGCCGGCGTCCATGAGGGACCGGGCGCCCAAGGCCTACTTCGACGAGGGACGCGACGCCTGGATGTTCGGATCGCCGGACGTGGTGCCGCAAGCCGTGGGCGGGCTGTTCATGGCGGGCCAGCGGCCGGAACAGGTGGAGGAGTTCCGCCGGGCGGGCTTCTCCGTGGCGCGGCCCGGCGGCTGGGACCCGGTGGAGCGCGTCAAGGACATGGCCCAGGACGGCGTGTCGGGTGAGGTCCTCTACCCCAGCCTCGGACTCGGATTCTTCTGCGTCGAGGACCCGTTGTTCCAGGAAGGCCTGTTCCGGACCTACAACGACTGGCTCATCGAATACTGCAAGGGCGCCCCAGACCGGCTGTTCGGCGTTGCCCTGATCTCGGCCTTCGACATGGACCACGCCCTCGCCGAGATGGAACGCTGCAAGAAGGAAGGGATGGTCGGCACCCTGATCTGGCAGGTGCCCCACAAGGACCTGCCGTTCACCTCGGACCACTACGAGCGGTTCTGGGCGGCTTCCCAGGACCTGGACATGCCGGTGCACCTGCATATCCTGACGGGCTTCGGCGACAGCATGCACCGCCAGACGGCCACGGGCATGAAACGCTACCGCATCGGCGTCGAGCAGACCCGGGAGATCGAGGACGCGCTCTTCGACGTCATCTTCTCCGGCGTGCTCGAGCGTTACCCCAGGCTCAAGATCGTCTCGGTAGAGAACGAGATCGGCTGGATCCCCTTCTGGCTCGGCCAGTGTGACAAGAACTTCCGGCGCCACCGCCACGCGCAGCCTTTGTCCATCGACAAGCCGCCCAGCGAATACTTCGCCCGGCAGGTCTACGCCACCTTCTTCAACGACCACATCGGCGGGCGGCTGTTTTCCTGGTTCGGCGCGGACAACTGCATGTGGTCCAACGACTACCCGCACCAGAACTCGACGTGGCCCCACTCGCAAGACGTCATCGCCCGGGACCTCGGCCCACTCGACGCCGCCGACCGCGCGAAGCTGCTCAACACCAACGTGGCGAGGCTCTACAACCTGAACGTGTCGCCGCTGATGAACGCGGCCTGAGGGCCATCAACACCTCTGCTGATCCAGCAATATCAAGGAGGAACCATGAAAACATTCGTTCGCGCAGGCCTGTTACTCGTAACCGGAGCTCTTTGTCTCGCCGCGCCGCTGAACGCCCAGACGGCCCTGTCCCTGGGCACGTCGACGGTGGGCGCCCGGTTCCACATTCTCGCCGTTGGCATGGGCGATACCGTGAGCCGGAACTCCAACATCAGCGTCACCGTGGAGCCCATCGGCGGCAGCGACGCCAACGTGCGCGCATTGACGGCCAAGCGCATCGAGGTGGCGATGCTGAACTCGCTGGCGGGTACCCACGGCTACCACGGCATCGGATCGTTCAAGAAGGACGGCAAGGCGCCGTTGCGGCTGCTGTTCCAGGGCGGGCTCGGCGCCCGCGCCATCGTCGCCCGCGGCGACCGCGGCATCAACACACCGGCAGACCTCAACGGCAAGACCGTGCAGGGGAAGCGGAAATCGCTGGCGGATCTCGAAGCCTTCACCCGCGCGATCATGCGGGTCTACGGCATCCCCGAGAACGGCGTGAAGATCCTCCGCCACGGCAATACCAACGAACAGCTCGAATCCCTCAAGCTGGGTGCGGCGGACGCGGCGGTAATGCCGTTCGGCAGCCCTCAGACGGGCTCGCCGCCGATCCGGCGCCTGGCCCAGGCCATCTCGCTCAAGGTCATCCCCATCCCCGCGGACAAGGCCGCGGAAATCCTCAAGGACCCGCGGCTTCAGGGATATCGGCAAGCCAAGATCGCCAAGGGCTCCATCAAGGGCCTCGATGCGGACGTGAATTCTCTGGCCGTGGGAACCTTCACCGCCACCCGTGCGGATATGGCGGATGACACGGCCTACACCTTCACCAAGGCGTTCTTCGAGAACCTGAAGCAGTTCTATCCGGTGCACGCCTCGGCGAAGCAGTACACGCTCGAGGGAAGTCTGGCCAATCCGACGATCCCGTTTCACCCCGGCGCCATCCGTTACTACAAGGAGATCGGCGCCTGGACGGACGCTCTGGCCAAGACTCAGAAGGATCTGCTCGCCAGCCAATGATCCGCTTGGTGCCGCCTTCGTGCGATTGACGGCGGCCAAGGCACTCCATGGCTGACATCGGATCCCCCGAACCGAGCCCGTCCCAGGACTCCCGTACGTCCTGGGATCGGGTCATCGATCTCCTCGCCTTCCTCACCGCCGTCTACCACCTCATCGTGGTGGGGCGGACCTTCATCTACCTGGGCATCTTCTATCCGACGCCCTTCCATCGGGCCGTGAGCCTTACCTTCGCGTTGCTGCTGGCCTATCTCATCCGCATGCGCCGGCGCAGCGGCCGGGGCGCCGGCTTCTGGGCCGACCTGGGGCTCCTGCTCATGGCCATGGCGCCCCTGGGCTACATTATCTTCTTTTACGAGCACGTCACCGACTACGACGAATACGGCTTCCTCGACCTCGCCGGCATGGCCCTCGCCTTCTCCCTGGCCATCTCCCTGCTGGTGGCGCTCAAGCGCGCCGTGGGCTGGGTGCTGGTGACCATCGTCTGCGTGTTCATGGCCGTGGCCCGTTACCAGAACATCCTGCCGGGCCTGCTGTTCGGCAAGGGTTATGCCTGGGACCGGCTGACCTACGCGGTGTACGTGCCCGGCGAGGGCATCTTCGGGGTGCCCCTGGGGGTGGCGTCCACCATCGTCATGGTGTTCCTGATGTTCGCCCACTTGCTGCAAAGGGCCGGCGTGGGCGAGTGGTTCAGCGAACTGGCCATGGCCATCGCGGGCTGGACCCGCGGCGGCGCCGCCAAGACCGCGGTTCTGGCATCGGCGTTCTTCGGCACCATCTCCGGCTCGCCGTCGGCCAACGCCGCCACCACCGGAGCGGTGACCATCCCGCTCATGATACGGGCCGGCTACCGCCCGGGCTTCGCCGGCGCGGTGGAGGCGGCGTCGTCCGCCGGCGGCCAGATCCTGCCGCCGGTCATGGGCGCCATCGCCTTCGTGATGGCGGACTTCCTGGGCGCGCCCTACTACCAGATCGCGCTGGCGGCCGCCGTGCCCGCTTTCCTCTACTTCGTCATCGTGTTCATGGGGGTGGACTTCGAGGCCGCCCGGCAGGGGTTGGCGGGAATGCCCCGAAGCGAGCTGCCGGCGCTGGGGGCGACGTTCAGGAAGGGATGGTTCTTCCTGCTGCCCATCGGCCTCATGATCTACCTGATGCTGGTGCAGAAGTTCGACCCGGACATGGCCGGTATCTTCAGCCTGCCGCTGCTGGTGGCGGTGAGCTTCCTGTCCAAGGACCGCGACAAACGGCTTTACCCCGAGAAAATCCACGGCGCCCTGGTATCGGCGGTGAAGGCATGGATCCCGTTGGCCATCCTCACCGCGGCGGTGGGCATGCTGGTGGCGGCGCTGGGGCTGAGCGGCCTGGGGACGAAGTTCTCCCGCGCGCTGGTGGACCTGAGCGGCGGCAACCTGCCCATCGCGCTGGCTATGGTGGGCGTTGCCAGCCTGATCCTGGGCATGGGCATGGATTCCCTGCCCGCCTACATCACCGTGGCCACGCTGTGCGCGCCCGCGCTGGTGTTGATGGGCGTGCCCGACATCGCCGCGCACCTGTTCGTGGTCTACTGGGGGCTGGCGTCCCACATCACGCCGCCGGTGTGCGTGACCGTGTTCGTCACATGCAGCATCAGTGGCGCCGGGATCTGGGAAACCGGCAAGGACGCCGTGCGTCTTGCCATCGGCAAGTACCTGCTGCCGTTCTCCTTCGCGCTCCACCCCGCGTTGCTGCTGCAGGGGACCGCGGACGCCGTGCTGCTGGCGGCCCTGTCCGCCCTGGTCGGCGCCGTCAGCCTGTCGGCCGGGACCATCGGCTACGGGCTGATCCCGCTCACATGGCCCGTCCGGTTGGTGCACATCGCCGGCGGCGTGCTGCTGATCCTGCCGGGTTGGAACATGCTCGGGATGGGATCGGCGCTGGTGGCGGCGGGGTTGCTGATGCAATTGCGGGGATGGCGGGCGGCACGGGCCTGAGACGGACTACACCATCTCCTCCAGCAGCCGCCCGTATCCCATCACCGACTCGTTGACATGGAGCCGCTTCTGGATGGCCCAAACGCGGGCCGGAACCGGGTGCACCACCGGCACCTGCAGGTCCTGCTCCAGCAGTTCGATGATATCCAGCGTGCGCCAGCCGGAGCCGAGCATGTAGATGGCGTCCGCGCCCTTGTGCTTGAGGAACGCGTTGCGGATATGGGCGTAGACTTCCTGCCCGGCGAGCTTCCCCACTTCCTCGAACTCAACCGGGATGCCCTCCATGGCCAGCACATCGAACCCCGCCTCCACAAAATACTTTGCGAAGGTCTGGTTGATGTCGCCGGTGAAGTAGGTGACCCCGAGGATCTTCTTGGCCTTGAGCGCCTTCAGGGCCTCGATCTGGGTCATGCCGGCGGTGACCATGGGGATCTTGTACTTGCGCTCCCAGGCCCGGATGGTGCGTCGTTCGCCCTTGACTCCCTGGAACATGAACGGTGGCGCGCCTTCCGGGTGGATCAGGTCCACTCCGTAGCCGGCGAGTTGGGCCACCCGCTCCTCGTAGGCCTTCATGGCCTGCTGGAACTCGTCCGCGGTACCCCGCTGAAAGCCGATGAAGAGCGGTATGATGCCGATGCCCTCCGGCATCATCCGGATGAACTCCTCCAGGGACCCGGGCCGCATGGTCGGCTTGACCACGCCCACGGTGCCGCGCCAACTCGTATATGCCATTCACGACTCCTTCTTGGTGGAAAATTGGACCTCTCGGACGCTAACCGAAGCTCCGCGGTTTTTCAACTCCACGGTCGCCACCGCTTCTGTGCAGGGCTTGAAACGGATCCATGATCGCGGCGCCTTGCCGGCGGCGGGAATTCCTGCGCATATTCTTGAGCGTATTCATGGCACCCATCACCGTCACCCGCCCGGGCAATCCGACCTGATCCGTGGACAACTGGCACATCCCGCTGCTGGCTCTGGGAGCCGCCCTGTGCTTCTCCTCCGGCCAGATCTGCTCCCGTCTGGGCCTGAACCACGGCACTCCCACCAGCGCCATCTCCTTCTCGCTTTTCACCTCCACCGTCATCCTGCTGCTGGTGCTGGGGCCGCTGGCTTCCTGGGACAACGCGCTGCCGGCCGGGCTGCTGCTGTTTACCGGGGCCGGGATGCTGTCGCCCTTCTGCACCCAGATCCTGCTGTTCATCTCCGCCAACAAGGTCGGCATCTCCCGGGCCTCGCCGCTGCGCAACACGACGCCGCTCTTCGCCGGCGTGGTGGCGGTGTTGTGGCTGGGGGAAACCATGACCGTGGCCATCGCCTCCGGCACGCTGCTGATCATTATCGGCGCGACTCTGCTGGGCATGAGGGATTCCGAGGCGAACACCCCGTACCAGCCCATCTACCTGCTGCTACCCGTTCTGGCGGCGTTTCTGGGCGGATTCTCGAGCCCCATGCGCAAACTCGGCTACAGCATGGTCGACTCCGTGCCGCTGGCCATCTGCGTGGTGCAGGGAGCGGCCTTCGTGGCGCTGGTGCTCTATCTGCTGGCGACGGGGAAATACCGGGAGCTGATCTTCCGGCGTGAGACAATCATGTGGTTCGGCCTGTCGGGGGTGCTCAACAGCGTGGCCGTGTCCTTGAACATGACCGCCCTGGAGATGGGAAACGTGGTCCTGGTCTCGCCCCTCATTTCCACCACCCCGCTCTTCACGGTGATCCTGAGCACCGTCTTTCTGCGCTCCTTCGAACGGGTGACGCTCAAGGTCCTCGCGGGGGCGGCGGCGATCTGCCTCGGAGGGATCGTGCTCACCGTGTTCTGATGCGCGGGTGAACCGTATGGCGGCGCGGCCTACCCGAGCAGCTTGCCGAATCCGGGCAGCGACGGCTTCAGCCCCAGTCCCGTCAAGGCGTCCCATATCCACGCCTGAGTGTTGGTGATGACGGGCTTGCCCAGATCGGCCTCCAGCCGCTCGATGACGGAAGACACCCTCCACTTGTTGCAGGGCATGTAGATGCCGTCCACGTTGGGACACTCCTCCAGGACGGCGGCGGCGAGATCGTAGCCGGTCTCGGGCGGGAGCTCCCAGATCTCCTGGGTGTTGTCGTAGCCCAGGCCTCGGTTGGCGGCCACCTCGATGTTGTAGTGATCGAGGAACCGGATGAGGTTCTCGTCCTGATCGTGTGGGAAAGGCGAAGCCATGACCACCCGGTACATGTCCAGGGACTTCAGCGCGCGCACCACCGCGGTGAGCACCGTCGAGGCCTTCACCGGCGTGATCTCCCGCACGGAATCCAGCACCAGCCGGTCCGAACCCGGACCGCGGTAGGAGAGGAACAACTCCCCCGTGATCATGAGGAAGTCCAGGGGATCCCTGGCGAGGTCACGGACGACGTCGGCGAAGTCCTCCTCCACCTTCGCGAAGGTCTCGTCCGCGAACGTGGTGACATGAAGCGGCCGGCCCTTTATCTCGACGCCTTCCGGCAGAATGCGATAGTACTCCTGAATGGTCGGATCATCCAGATTGGGTGAGATCAGACCCAAAGTCTTCATCAAATCCTCCAAACAGAAAAACCAGCGCATCCTCTCGGCGCGGTGCCTGCAAAGCACTCACCAAGCGGCGGCTGGTTCGTTCCGGATATGGTTTAGCCAATCATCTCGCTTGCGTTGCGGGGCCGGTGGAACACCGGTGGACCCGCACGGCCCGTTCGGCTGTAGGACGCCTACCAGAGCCGACTTTCGCTGTCAAGAACCCGCCCCCGGCTTGACTTTGACCGGCGGACCCATTTGAATCCATACCCGTCGCCACCCGCGGGTACCGGATGAAACTGCTTACGTTCCTGGCCAAGAGCTTCCGCTGGAAGCCTTACGTCAAGGCCCTTGCCGAGGCTCCCGATCCACCCCGCGAGACCGCCGCGGTCACCGAGACCGTGGTGGTTTTCGTGGAAGTGGAGAAGGCCGACAAGGACAACGTCTCGGTGCTCCGGCAGGCGCTGAAGCACATCAAGTGGCTGGCCGGGAAGAAGCGGATGACCAACGTCGTGCTCCATTCCTTCGCCCATCTCGGCGGCGAAAGCGCCGCCCCCGACGGCGCCCAACGGTTGATCGAGGAAGTGGCGGGGCGCTTGCGCCGCTCGGGGTACCAGGTCTGGACAACCCCTTTCGGCTACTTCTGCGAGTGGGACATCCGCGTGCACGGCGACAGCCTGGCGAAGGTCTGGAAGGAAATCTAGTGTCCTGACAACGAGGTGGAACCATGGCGGCAAACAGGATCGTGGGAGCTCCGGCGACGCGGGGCGAGGGTGAGGACAAGGTCTCCGGGCGGGCCCGCTACGCGGCGGACATGGCGGTGCCCGGCATGCTCTGGTGCAAGGTGCTCCGGAGTCCCATCGCCCACGGACGCATCAAAGCCGTCGACACCGGCAAGGCCCTAGCCGTGCCCGGCGTGCGGGCCGTGCTGACCGGGGCCGACCTCCCGGGCGCGCGCATCGGCAAGAAGATCATCGACATGCCGCTGCTGGCGGACGGAGTGGTGCGCTACATCGGCGAGAAGGTGGCGGCGGTGGCCGCCGACAGCGAAGCCGCGGCCGAGGCCGCCACGGCGCTCCTCGACGTGGAATACGAAGAACTGGAGGCGGTGGTGGATCCAGTGGAAGCCGCCAGGCCGACGGCGCCGCTGATCCATCCGGAGGTGACCACCTACCCCGGGCTGCTGCACCGGATGGACGCGCCCGGCAACGTCTTCGTCCGGCTCGAATGGCGCAAGGGAGACGTGGACGCGGCCTTCGCGGAGGCCGATCTGTTGGTGGAGAACACCTTCACGACGCCGATGCAGCACCACGGCTACATCGAGCCCCACTGCTGCATCGTGGCAGCCAAGGGCGAAGGCGCGGACGTGTGGGCGTCGACCAAGAGCCTCTTCGCCCTGCGCGACCACATGGCCGGCGCCCTGGGCATTCCGGCCCACAAGATCGTCGCCCATCCCGGCTACATCGGCGGGGACTTCGGCGGCAAAGGCGACGCCAACGACATCGCCCTCTGCTACGCGCTTTCCAGGAGCACCGGGCGCCCGGTCAAGTATCTGATGGACTACGCCGAGGAGTTGATCGCGGGAAACCCGCGTCACGCCTCGTTCACCACCGTCAAGACCGGCGTCAAGAAGAACGGCCTCATCGTCGCCCAGCACATGCACCTGCTGTTCGACAGCGGCGCCTACGGTTCGTACCGCCCCCAGGGCTATCTGGTGGGCGCCCACAGCTCCGGAGGCCCGTACAAGATCGCCCACTTCCTGCTGGAGGAGAGCTACGTCTACACCAACAAGGTGCCGTGCGGTTACATGCGCGCCCCGGGCCACCCGCAGGGGTTCTTCGCCAACGAGAGCCAGCTCGACCTGGTGGCGCGCCAACTGGGCATGGACCCCGTCGAGCTGCGCCGCCTCAACTTCGTGCACGACGGCGACCTCGACCCCGTCGGCGACCCCGTGGCGCACATCCAGCCGGACGAGACCCTGGACAGCGCCATCCGCGCCTCGGGCTTCCGCACGCCGAAGGAGAAGAACGTGGGACGCGGCATCGCCGTGGCTCAGTGGATGTCCAAGGGCGGCGAGTCCTACGTCGATCTCCGGGTGGAAGCCGACGGCACCGCGACCCTCGGAGCATCGCTGGTGGACGTCGGCCCCGGCGCCTACACGATGATGCAGCAGGTGGTGGCCCAGGAGCTGGACCTGCCGCTGGAGGACGTGCACTTCGAGACCGTGGACACCACCCGCGTGCTCAGGGACACCGGGGTTCGGGGCAGCAGCAGCACCCGCGTTCACGGAAACACCGCCCTCGATGCCGCGGACAAGGCACGTGCCGCGCTGCTGGCCGTCGCCGCCGAGCGCATGGGCGTTGCCGCTGGCGAGTTGGCGATCGTGAGCGGCGGCATCACCCATCTGCGCTCCGAAAGACGCATGACCTTCGCCGAGTTGGTGGCGGCCGCGGGCGGGCCGGTGGCCGTGACCGGCCACTACGCCAACCCCTCGGACGGTCCCGAGACCTCCATGGTGGCGCAGGTGGCCGAGGTGGAGGTGGATCCGGAAACGGGCCAGTACGAGGTGCGCCGGCTAACCACCGCCCACAACACCGGCACGGTGCTGAACCCCCTGGGCCATCAGGGACAGATCGACGGCGCCGTGGTCATGGGACTGGGGTTCGCCCGATCCGAGGACATCGTGACCGACGCCGGCAAGGTGATGACGGCCAATCTCGGAGACTACAAGCTGCCGAATATCAAGGACATTCCGCGGTTGCGGACGGAAGTCACCGAAGCGCCGGTGGGCAGCGGGCCGTACGGCAGCATGAGCATCGGCGAAACCGCCGTCATTCCCACCGCCGCGGCCGTGGCCAACGCGGTGCATGACGCCGTGGGCGTGCGGGTCAACACCCTGCCCGTCACCGCGGAGAAGGTCCACGAGGCCATCCAGGCCAGGCGCGGGTAGGAGTCCGGCGGCCCGATCCGGTGTCCTGTCCGGGGGCTGAGCGCCGGCGGAAACTTGACGGGCACCCTGCCCGCTGTTATCTGAAAGAGACGGATTGCACCGCCGCCATCAGGCGATGCGGCCCCCACATGCAAGACATGAACGCGGGTCAGAAACCGGGAGGGCATTGAGTCCATGGCCACGATGATAACCAGCGAGTGCATCAACTGCGGCGCTTGCGAACCGGAGTGTCCCAACGAAGCCATCACCCAGAACGATGAGATATACGTCATCGATCCGGTCTTGTGCACCGAGTGTGTCGGCTTCCACGACTACGAGGCGTGCGCCGCGGTGTGCCCCGTGGACTGCTGCGTGACCGATCCCAACAACGTGGAGACCGAGGAGGCGCTCATCGGCCGGGCGCGCGTGATTCATGCCGACACCGACTTCGGCGACAGCTTCGAGTCCCGTTTCCGGGAGGGTGGAGGCGGCGGCGCCCCGGCGCCCGCCGAGCCGGCGGCCGGCGCGGCCGCGCAACCCGCCGGCGCTCCGCCGGCCGCTGCGCCCGCGGTCGCGGCACCCCAGGCCGCGTTCGCCGACAACTCCCAGCCGTCGATCTCCGTGCCGGCCCCGGACCAGTGGCCCGTGTCGCTCCACTGCTTCGCCTGCGACGGGATCTATGAGGTCGAGACCGGCCGCCTGACCATCGGCAACGTGCTGTTCTGCCCCCACTGCTTCAAGTCGATGGTGGTCAAGGACGACCTCAACTACCTCATCCGCACCACCGTGCAGCGCTTCCACGACGAATGGGATCGCGACCTGTCGGAGTTCCTGGAGAACCGGCAACGGGAACTGGCACAGTTCCAGGAAAGGCGCCAGAAAGAGCTGAAGGCCTTCGAGAAGGACCAGACGAAACGCCTCGACGAGTTCGGCAAGCGCATGGCCAGGCTCACCGAGGACTACCAGGCCCCCGGCAAGCGGATCGCGAAGCGGGCGCTGTTGAGCTGGCGATCCAGGGCCGCCGACTGAGTGTATTGTCCGCCAAGTTGGCCGCCGACTTCCACATAATCTCCCTGACCCTTCATATCGGCCTCGTGGTGGCCCTCTGGCGCATTCTGCTGCCCGCCTTGAGGGGGGATTCCTCGCGAGCAAGCCGGACGGAGTCGCTGGTGCGGGTGCTGCGGGTCTACAACCCGGTGCAGATCGGTCTGTTGGGCATACTGACACTCACCGGCGCCTCCCGGATCACGGACCTCAAGGCGCTGCACGGCGCCGCCTACGCCGAGTTCGGCGCCGCTCTGGCCGTCAAGCTCCTGCTGGCGTTCTTCGTCATCATGCTGGGCACCTGGCAGTGCATGGGCATCGCCCATCGCTTCGTCAGGCTCCACGAATCCCCCGAGGGGGTGCCGCCGGAGGGCGCCGACGCGATCCTGCGGAAACTGGACCGGTCGTCGGTCATCATGATCGTCTTCCTCGCGGCCACGGTGCTGTACGGCCTCTCCCTGTAGGGACAGCCACCCCAAGCCGACCGGCCGATGGGGTCCCGCGGACCCGTCCCGTTTGACAACGAAACGCTTACCGGTTATTGCTCATGGGCACCACCGCATGATTCCAGCCAAAGACAACAAGGGAACGCCCGAGACCAAGGCCGGGAAGGCCGCTCGCAGCACAAAGCTCAAGCCACGGCCGAAAGGCGCCGCCAACGATTCCCGCACCGACGACGTCGAGGATCAGGATCTCCCGGGCGACGCCACCGGGCGGCTGAAGATCAAGCGACAGTACCAAGACCTCCTGGGGATCCGCGTCGAGAAGCTCAAGGGGCGTGTGCTCAACCGGGAGAAGATCAACAAGACCATCGAGGGCATCTACTACATCTGCCTCGAGTGCAAGAGAATCTGCCACAACCTGGACGAAGGCCTGGTCCAGGACCCCGAGACCAAGATCTGCTACTGTGAGACTTGCCGCAAGAAGAAGTGATTGCCGGTGCCGACGGGCGGCGCGAGCGCGGGCGGGTTTGAAAACCGCCCCTACACGCCTTCTTCCCGCGGCACAGGTTGCTCGAGGGGCTCGACCCGCCGGGCGGTGGTGACGAAGCCGGTGTGGGCCACCATCCGGTGCTGCGGCCGGACGCTCATTTCCTTGACGTGCCAGTAACGCACCAGCGTCTCCATGGTGTCGATGCAGGCGAACCCGCCGTGCTCCTTCAACGAGTCGACGAATCCCTTCACCTGAAGCACCGTGGGCACGTAGCCCATGAACACCCCGCCGGGCCTGAGCGCCCGCCACGCGAGATCGGTCTGCCGCCAGGGCTCCGGAAGATCGAGAAAGATCCGGTCGACGGTGAGGTCGCGGAGGCCTTCGGTGACGTCCCCCACCTCCAGCGTCCATTGGGGCGCCGCGCCGTAATAGCGGGCGACGTTGCGTTCCGCCGCCCGCGCATGCTCCTCCCGGATCTCGAAGGAGATGACCCGCCCCTCCGGCCCCACGGCCCGCAGGAGCGCCAGCGTAAGCGCCCCGGGACCGACCCCGGCCTCCACCACCGTGGCGCCCGGATAGACATCCCCCCACATGAGGATCAGCGCCAGATCCTTGGGATAGATCACCTGGGCCTTGCGCGGCAGGTTCGGGATCAGGCGCTCGAGGGTGGGACGCAGCACCACGAACCGCTCCTTGTGCGAAGACCGTACGCTGACGCCGTCCGGCTTGCCCAGGAGGTCGTCCACCGCGATGGTCCCGCCCCGGATGGAGATGGTCTCGCCGGCCCGAAGCGTCTTCAGGTACTCCCGGTCCTTGCGGTCGAAGAGAACCACCGAGTCGCCGTCCCGAAGGGGCTCGCCGGTGGCGCCAAGGCCATTGAACGTGGTTGAGGTGGAAATGGCGCCCTCCCCGGGTCCGATCAGGAGTTGGCGGCCTTCGACTTCCCGGCGGCATGCCAGATCGTCACGAGCACGGTGAAAAACAGCATCGGCATGGCGCCGATATTCACCCAGTTCCAGCCCAGGAAATGGATGAACGCGCCGGATGACAGCGAGCCGACGGCGACCACCGTGTAGATGATCTGATTCATCATGCCCTGCGTCTTGTTGCGTTCGGCCGGGCTGTAGGCCGTTGTCATCAGGGTGGTCGCGGCCGTATAGGTGAAATTCCAGCCAAGCCCGAGCAAGACCATCGCCAGCCAGAAATTGAGGACCTCGATGCCCAACAGGGCCACGCCGATACAGGCGCCCTGGAGGGCGAGTCCGGTCAAGATGATCGGTATCTCCCCGAACCGCTTCACCAGCGAACCGGTAAAGAAGCCGGGCGCGAACATCGACACCGAGTGCGACGAGATCACGGCGGCCACCGAGCCGAAGGCGTGGCCGCCGTGCGCGATCATGGCCACCGGCGTTGCCGTCATCAGAAAGTTCATCACGGTTTGAGCAACCGTCGCCGAGACGGCGGCGACAATGAACACCGGCTGCTTGACGATTTCCAGCAACGGCCGTTGCGCGCCTTCCAATTGCTCCTTGGTCAGGTTCGGGATGTTGAGGAACATCAGCGTGATCGCCCCCAGCAGCCCGGTCCCGACCATGAACAGGAATGCGCCGGCAAAAAGGTGGCTTTCCAGGAGCCCTTTGCCCCAGTTCGCCAGATTGGGGCCCGCGAACCCGGCAAAAACGCCGCCGGCGAGCACCAGGGAAATGGCCTTGGGGCGGAACTCCTTCGAGGCGGCGTCCGCGACCGCGAATCGGTAGAGTTGGGAAAAACTGGAAAACAACCCGTACAGAAAGCCGCCCAGCGCAAGCAGCCAGAAGTTCCCGTAGATGACGGCGGCGGTACAGGATACCCCGCTGGCCGCGGCCAGGACGGTGCCGCAGAGGAAACCGATCTTCCGTCCGAACCGGCGCGTGAACAGCGAGGTAGGCATGGCGGCCAGGGCGGCGCCGACGACGATGAGCCCGGTGGGCAAGGTGACGAGCGCCGGGTGCGGTGTAATCAGAAGCGCGACAGCGGGAGATGTCACCATGAAGAGGCCGCGCCCCGTGCCGGAGAGCATTTGGCAGGTTCCGAGGACCAGGACGTTCTTATGATCGGATTGCATGGCTTTCCCTGTCCCGGAGAAGCGGTCGTCTGCGGCGGCTCGCAAGCCAAGGGCGTACCTGAAATGTCCGTGATATCGACAAGATGGCTGGCGGAGAGGAGGGGATTCGAACCCCTGGTACCCTTTTGAGGTACACACGATTTCCAGTCGTGCACCTTAAGCCAGACTCGGTCACCTCTCCGGCGTGGGTCGGGAAACGGTTTGAGCACGTCCACCCGTCTCCGCAAGAGCGAATCCCGCGAAAACGATCCTCCCCGAGTTTCTAGCATTACAGCGAGAAATTGGCGACTCCGCGTGACGCCGGAGAGATACTGCCGCTGGAGAGCCGGTGAATCTTCGACGTTGGCCGTTCAAGTCGCTATGTCCCTGGCCCAGTCGCGGTTGCGGCGGTACCAGTCCACCAGCTCCCCCACGCCGGTGGCGAAATCCGTATCGGGCTGCCAGCCGAGCAGCCTCCGGGCCTTGGCGATGTCGGCCCAGGTGGCATCGACGTCCGCCGGGTGCCGCTCCTGATGCCGAATGGCCGCCCGGCGGCCGACGAGTTGCTCGATCAGCCGGATGGCGTCGTTGAGGACGATGGGTTCGTCGGAGCCCAGGTTGACGACTTCGTGGCCGGAGCCGGCCGTGAGCGCGGCCACGACGCCGTTGGCGACGTCGTCGACGTAGGTGAAGTCCCGCTGCTGGCTGCCGTCGCCGAAGACCGTCACCTCCCGGCCCTCGCTGATCCACTGGACGAACCGGAAAAGGCTCATGTCGGGCCGGCCCGCCGGCCCGTAGACGGTGAAGAAACGGAGCACCGTCACGTCGAGGCCGTGGAGGGCATGATAGCTGTAGCTCATGGCCTCGGCGGCCTTCTTCGAGGCGGCATAGGGCGACAGCGGCCTGTCGGTGTCGGCGTCCTCCCGGAAGGGACGGGGGTTGTGCTGGCCGTAGAGGCTCGAGGTGGAAGCGAGCACAAACCGGCCGATCTCCAGTTCCCGGCACAGCTCGAGCAGGTTCAGGTTGCCGGTCACGTTGGTGTCCAGGTAGACCCACGGGTCCGCCACCGAGTTGCGCACCCCGGCCCGGGCGGCCAGATTGATCATGGCGTCCACCCTGCCCCTCCCCGCCGTCGACCGACCGAAGGACCTCAGAGCCTCCCGGTCGCCGATGTCCAGGCGGGTGAACGTGAACCCGGACCGCTTCCGGAGTTGCGCCAGACGCCAGTCCTTGAGGCGCATGTCATAGGCTTCGTTGACGTTGTCGACGCCGATGACGGCAAGGCCGCCGGCAAGGAGCTTCTCGCACACCTTCCAGCCGATGAAGCCGCAGGCTCCGGTAACGAGGATGGTGCTCATGAAGTCGAACGCCGGGATGACGGATTGGTCGTCATTTGGTCGGTGGGGCGACCCGTGGCGGTCGCTGACGGGAGGGGGCGGCCCGCTTGAATATTGGTGACGCTATTGTTAGTCGGAACCACGTTCACAAGTCAAGGAAGCCGGCGAACGGCGGCCCACGATCCCCGGGTCGTTCCCCCGCGCGCGGGCGTTCCTGCCGCGACCATGAAAATCCTGCTCCAGAGAGTCGAACGCGCCGAGGTGAGCGTGGACGGCGAGACGGTCTCCGCCATCGGGCCGGGTCTGTGCGTGTTTCTCGGGGTCGGCAAGGGAGATTCGGAGAAGGACGGGGCGTTCCTGGCGGACAAGCTCCTCAACCTCCGCATCTTCTCCGACGAGTCCGGCAAGTTCAGCCGTTCCGTCACGGACACCCGGGGCGACATCCTGGTGGTTTCCCAGTTCACCCTGTACGGCGATACCCGCAAGGGGCGGCGTCCCTCGATGACGGACGCGGCAGCCCCGGTAGAAGCGGAACGGCTCTACCGGGACTTCGTGGATCGGCTGACCCTGCCCGGCGGGCCGAGGATATGCACCGGCACTTTCCAGGCCGCCATGAAGGTGTCGCTGGTGAACGACGGGCCGGTCACCTTCCTGGTCGACAGCGCCGAACCGCGAAAAAAACCATGAAACGCAGCGGAACGCCATGAACGTCGTGCTCTTCGAACCTGAGATCCCGCCCAACACCGGCTCGGTGGCGCGGCTTTGCGCCGCGACCCGGACCCGGCTGCACCTCATCGAGCCGTTGGGCTTCGAGATCGACGACAGGCACCTCAAGCGGGCCGGCCTCGACTACTGGCCCCACGTGGACCTCCGGGTGCACGGCTCGTGGGAGGAGTTCACCGGCCGTAACCGCCGGGCACGCATGCGCTATTTCTCCAAAAAAGCCGTAACATCGTATACTTCGGCCCAGTTCGACGAGGATGATTTCCTCGTGTTCGGACCCGAAACCCGGGGCCTGCCGGAGAGCCTGCTCCACGCCAACGAGTCCGACAGCTACGTCATTCCCATGATGAACGCCGCCGTCCGCAGCCTCAACCTCGCCAATGCCGTATCCATCGTGCTCTACGAGGGCCTTCGTCAGCTCGGAAGGGTCTAAAACGAGCCCTTCCCGCCCGTGGGATTGACTGACGCGCTGGACGTGCTTAATTATACGTGATCATATTTCGACCAAATTTCGGAGGGTTTTATCTATGAGCATCCGAAGAGTTCATCTTGTCTGGCTGCTGCTGGCCGCGCTGGTGGCCTTCTGGCCGTTGTCGGGCACATCGCATGAGACCTCGGAGACCGCCGCGCCGCCACCCGACATACCGGACGACCAGAAAGAACCGTTCGAACTGATCATGGCCTACACGAACATCACCGTGGGGCCGGGTCAGGAATTCGAGATGGACGCCGAGGTCGTCAACCCGAGGAAGGCGAGTGTGCGGGTGGCGTTGGAGGCAACCTCGCTGCCCGACGGGTGGACCGCCGCGTTCCATTCCAGGTACCCGAGCTATCCGGTGGGCGGCATCATGGTCCAGGGCGGCAAGAACACCACCCTGGAACTCAAGATCAAGCTTCCCGACGACGTGGAGCCGGGCAACTATGAGGTGGCGGTAACCGCCAGGGACGACAAGGGCGAGAAGACGGAGAACGCCAAGATTGCCTTTAACGTCTCCGCCAAGAAGGTGGACACCGGCGGCCTCAAGATGGAGAGCCAGTACCCGGTGCTGAGCGGCAACACCAGCCAGACCTTCAAGTTCGGCATCGACCTCAAGAACGAGACCGACAACCCGGTGACCACTGCCCTGGCGGCCCAGGCGCCGCCGGGCTGGGTGGTCAAGATCAAGCCTCAGTTCGAGGAGACGCAGATCTCCTCCATCGCGCTCAAGAAGGATTCGAGCGAGACCCTGAGCGTCGAGATCCAGCCCCCGCTGCTCGGGGAGCCCGGTGACTATCCGGTGGTGGTCAGGGCCCGCTCCGGCGGTCTCTCCGCCCAAGCGGACCTCAAGATCTCGCTGTCCGGCACCCAGGAGCTCGACATGGGTACCGCCACGGGCCGGTTCAACGCGTCAGTGACCGCCGGAGAGCAGTCCCAGGTGGATTTTCTCGTGGCCAACGCGGGCACGGCGCCGCTCACCAATCTCTCCTTCATCTCATCGAAGCCGGATCAGTGGGAGGTCAACTTCAAGCCGGACAAGGTCGACTCCCTGAATCCCGGGGCACTCCGCGAGGTGAAGATGGAGATCACCGCCCCGGACCGGGCCGTAGCCGGCGACTACATGCTCGCCGTCACCACCAACAGCCCGGACACCAACAAGTCCATCAACTTCAGGGTCACGGTGTCGACGCCCACCATCTGGGGTTGGATCGGCGCTTTCATCGTGGCGGCCGTGGTGCTTGGACTGGCGGCAGTCTTCATCCGGCTGGGACGGAGATGAGCGAGTACATCATCGAAACCGAGGGGTTGACCAAGCGCTACCGGGAAAAGATCGCGGTAAGCGATCTGGATCTGCAGATCCCCCGGGGCGAGGTGTTCGGTTTTCTCGGCCCCAACGGCGCCGGCAAGACCACCACCATCCTGATGCTGCTGGGACTGACCGAGCCCACGCACGGAACGGCGGCCGTGTGCGGTTTCAATCCCACGACCCAGCCGTTGGATGTCAAGTCGCGCGTCGGCTACCTGCCCGAGAATCCCGGTTTCTACGAGGATCTGACGGCGCGCGAGAACCTCGCCTACATCGCCCGGCTCAATCGCATCGGCGAGGACAAGCTCCCCAATCTGCTGCATGAGGTGCTAGACCAGGTGGGCCTCGCCAACGACGGCGACCGCCCGGTGCGGGAGTTCTCCCGCGGCATGAAACAGCGGCTGGGGATCGGCGAGGTGCTGGTGAAGGGGCCCGAGGTCATCATCCTGGACGAGCCCACCTTGGGCATCGACCCCGATGGCGTCACCCGGCTCCTGGAACTGATCAACGATCTCAGGCGCGAGCGCGGCCTCACCGTGCTGCTGTGCTCACACCTGCTGCATCAGGTGCAGCAGGTGTGCCAGCGCATCGGCATCATCGTCAGCAGCCGCATGATCGTGCAGGGGACTCCCGACGAGCTGGGCAGGGCCATCCTGAAGGAGCACCAGTGGAATTTCCTCGTGGAGGCGGCCGGCGATGCTCCCCTGGACGAAGCCCTCGGCGGGTTGCCGGGCGTCGATCAATGCGAACGACGCGAGTCGGGATGGTTCATCCGCTGCACCCGGGACGTCCGGCCCGAGCTGATGGAGTTGATACGGGACCGGGGCATCGAACTGTTGCAGCTCCGCGCCGAAGACCCGACGCTCGAAGAGATCTATCTCAAGTATTTCAGGGAGGCGTAGCGATGCTCGTCGTTTATTGGAAGGAGCTCCAGGATCATTTCAGCAGCCTCCGCTTCATGATCCTGCTCGCCCTGATCATGCTGCCGGGGATATTGTCCGTCTACATTGCGGGGCAGGCGATCCAGCAGTCGGTGCAAAGCAACCCGACGGAGTACGTCTTTCTCAGGCTTCTCACCACCGAGTCCCTCTTCTTTTCGCTTGCCACGTTCCTGGGCCTCTTCGGCCCGCTGGTGGGCATCACCTTGGGATTCGACAGCATCAGCGGTGAATACGGACGGGGGACGCTGAGCCGCGTGCTGTCACAGCCCATCTACCGGGACAGCCTGATCAACGGCAAGTTCCTGGCCGGCTTGACTACCTTGGCCATCCTGTGGGTGTCGATCCTGCTGGTGGTGCTCGGTCTGGGCATCACCCTCATCGGCTATTTCCCCAATGCCGAAGAGCTGTGGCGGATGCTCTTCTTCGCCATCATCGGCATCTCCTACACGGGCTTCTGGCTGGCCTTGGCCATGCTGCTCTCCATGGTGCTCCGGAGGACGGTCACCGCGGCGCTCGCCGCCATCGCCCTGTGGCTCTTCCTGGGAATCTTCATCGGCGTGCTCTCCGGTTTCGTGGCCGGACTGATCATCCCGACTCCGGGGACCGCCGAAGAGGCGGCCCGGCTCGCGACCATCGAAACGGTCCTTGGGCGCATGTCCCCGAGCCTGCTCTACAGCGAATCGGTGCGGCTGCTGCTGAATCCGGTGGCGCGGACCCTGATCCCGATCCTGCCGGAACAGCTCGCCCAGCTCGAAAGTCTGATCGTCGCGCCCCTCAGCCTCGGCCAGAGCCTGCGCCTGATCCTGCCCATGTTCTTCACGCTGGTGTCGCTCGTGGCAGTGTGCTTCGGCATCGCCTACATCAAGTTCATGCGAACGGAAATCCGCGCCTGATACGGGAGCGCAGACTCCGACGGCCAATGCGAAAAGGGCAGGTGTCATCCGACACCTGCCCTTTTCGCATTGTTTCCGGCGGCCGCGGACTCCGCGGGAAATCAGGAGGCCTCGCTCTTCCCCACCCCCATGATGGACTCGACGATCTTCTTGTAGCCGGTGCAACGGCAGATGTTGCCGTTCATGTACTCGATGACTTCTTCCTCCGTGGGGTCCGGATTCTCGTCGAGCAGGGTCTTGGCGGTCAGGATCATGCCCGGCGTACAGAAGCCGCACTGGAAGCCGCCGAATTCGATGAAGGCCTCCTGGATCGGATGCAGCTTGCCGTCCTCGGCCATTCCCTCGATGGTGAGCACGTCCTTGTCCCTGGCCTCGAACGCCGGCAGGGTGCACGAACTCACGGGGCGCCCGTTCACCAGCACCGTGCAGGCGCCGCACACCTGCACGTCACAGGAACGCTTGGAGCCGGTGAGGCCCAGACGCTTGCGGATCACGTCCAGGAGCAGCTCGTGGGGTTCCACCTCGATGTCGTAGCGAGTCCCGTTCACGTTGAAGGATAACGGAAGGGTCTGCCGTCCGCTGTCTGCCATAGCCGTTGGCCTCCGCTCGGTTCTTGTGGCTGAAATCCGGTGTCCGCGTCAACCGGCTAACCGGCCAACTCCGTCCGGATATCGTTGAAGGCCCGGGTCAAAAGGACCTTGACGATGTGTTCCTTGTATTCGGCCGATCCATGGAGATCGCTGATGGCGTCGCCCGCGCGCGCGGCGATGTCGCCGGCCTCGGCCATCCTTTGCGCCGCCTCATCGAGGCTCTTCCCCCGCAGCACCGCTTCCGCCTCTTCCACCCGCATCGACTTGGGGCCCACGCAGCCCACCGCGATCCTCACGTCCTGGACCGCTTCCCGCGCCCCGTCCGCCATCACGTGAAGCGCCAACCCCGCGCTCGGCCGTTCCAGGTAACCGAACTTGCGGTAGCGCACCGCGGCATTGGCGGCGGGCAACGGCACCACGATCTCGGTGAGTACCTCGTCCTCTTCCACGGCCGCGTCGTAGGCGTCCACGAAGAACTCGGCCATGGGGATCTCTCGCGAGCCGTTGGCGGTTTGCGCAACCACCGTGGCATCCAGCGCCAGCAGCAGGGTGCCGGGATCCGCGTGGGGCTCGGCGAAGGTCAGATTGCCGCCGAGGGTCCCGACCTCGCGCACCCGCAGGTTGGCCACGTTCCGTTCCATCTCCACCAGCACCGGCAGCTTCTCCTGGAGCGTCCCGGAACGTTCGAGTTGCCGGTGGGTGCTCAACGCGCCGATCCGGACGCTGCCGTTGTCAAGGTTGATCCCATCCAGCCCGGGAATCTTCTTGACGTTGACGAGGCACTCGAAGTGGACCAACCCCTCCTTCATGGCCAGCAGCAGCTCGGTGCCGCCGGCGTAGACCTTGGCCGAGTCGCCGTAGCGGGCGAGGGATTCGGACGCCGCCTTGACGCTATCCGGCTCTTCCAGACGAAACGGACGCAACATGGATCAGGCTCCTCCCTCGAGTTCCTTCTTGACCGCCTCGGCAAACTTCACCATGTCGTTGTCCGCCTTGCGCTTGATGATGCTGTGTCCCAGCGTGGCCAGCTTGCCGAGGATATCCACGGAAGCCACGACGGAAACCTGCGTCGCCTCGCCCCGGTCCTCCAGCGAGACGTCGAGGTCCACCTTCAGGTGGCTGCCGATCTTGTTGTCGCTGCCGGTGGCGCGGGCCTTGATCCGATCCTTCGGCTCGTTCTCCAGGACCTCGATCTCGATGGGGAAAGTGACCTTGAAGGGCCCCACCCGGGCCACCATCTTGGCTTTGTAGCGTTTGCCGGCCTCGACGGTGGAGGCTTCCTCGCAGCCGGGAACGCAGGCGATCAGCCGGTCCACGTCCCACAGGAAGTCCCAAGCCGTATCCCGGGGCACTCCGATCTCGATACTGTTCTCGAAATTCATAACGGGGTTCTTAGCAGAATCCCGGCGGCCACATCAAGCGCGCTCGTTGAAGCCCTCGAGGACCTCGAACTCCCGTGACAGGTAGGTCTTGAGCTTCTTCTTGACCCGATTCTCGATCTGACGGACCCGCTCCCGGCTGATGTCGTACCGCTCGCCGATCTCGCGCAGCGTCAGCGGCGTTTCCGCCATCAGCCGCTCCCGAAAGACCACCCGTTCCTTGTCCTTCAGGCCCTCCCCGAACGTCCTCAAGCGCGTCTTGATGGCCCGACGGTACTCGTCCTCCGCCAGCAGCTCCTCCGGCGTCGGACTGTCGTCCGTGAGGGTGTTCAGCAGGGTGGCGCCCTCGCCCTCGCCCATGGGCGCGTCGGTGGAGAGGTCCCGGCCCGAGAGCCGCTGGTCCATCTCGATGACCTCGGACTCTTTCACGTCCAGCCGCTGCGCGATCAGCTTGGCGCCAGGGACAAAGCCCTCGGCCTCCAGCTTCTCCTTCTCCTTCTGCAGGTTGAAGAACAGCCTGCGCTGCGCCTGGGTAGTCCCCAGCTTGACCATGCGCCAGTTGTTCATGAGGTAGCGAATGATGTAGGCGCGGATCCACCAGACAGCGTAGGACGGGAACCGGACGCCCCGGTAGGGGTCGAAGTTCTTGAGGCTCTCCATGAGCCCGATGTTGCCTTCCTGTATCAGGTCCAGGAGATTCCGGAAGGCCCGTTCGTATTCCCGGGCGATCATCACCACCAGCCGCAGGTTCGCCCGCACCAGCTTGTAGGCGGCCTCGACGTCACCGAACTGCTTGTACCGCACCGCCAGTGCGTGTTCCTCCTCGCGCGTGAGCACCGGGTAGCGGCGGATCTCGGTCAGATAGCTTTGCAGCGCGTCGAAGGGAACCAGCGCGCCGGGGGGTTCCTCCGCCTGATCGGCGGCGTCCGCAGCGTCGTCAATCTCGTCCGGCACCACCGGCTCGGCGGTTGCGTCCGCGGCTGGAGCGTCACTTTCCTCGACGACTTCAATGGGCGGGTATTTGGCCATATGACAACGCTGAATGTACCGTTTTTACGGGGGTTTATCAAGAACAAGCGGCTACCTTGACATGGCGCACGGCGGGTCCTATTCTAGTGGCCCATGGCACTGACAGAGATCATTACGGGTTGGTTCGAGCGCAATCGGGCGAAACGGGAGGTGCGCACGACACGGACCGTGCTGGCCGACAACTACCGGGAGTTGGCCGGCTTGGCCAACCGGCTCAGGCAGCACGCCGAAAAGGCGCCCTACCCCTTCATGGCCGAGCGGCTGCGGCAGATGGCCGCGGAGAAGGAAAAGAGCATCGGAGTTCTGTTCGAGAGCATCGAGCATCTCGGCGCCCGGGTCGCCAAGTTCGATTCGAGCGTCCCGTCCGGCAGGAACCACTGGGAACGGATGCACCAGGACTTCGAGGACCAGAAGCGGGTGGAGGCGAGGCTCACGGCCGACATCTCCTGCCTGGCCATCGAGGCGCCGGACCACAGCCAACTCCTGCGGCAACTCGTGGAGGTCGAGCGCCGTCACAACGCGGCGTTGCTGGACCTCCTGGCCCGCGCCGACCCTCAGGCCGAACAGACCTGAACTCCGGACTCGGACTCCGGCGCGTGAAGTCTCGCCGTAACGGCGGCAGCCGGCGATGCCGGCTACTGCTCCCGGCGCGAAGGCTCGCGTCCGTCCGAGAAGGCCACGTTCAGGGCGAGACCGGCCATGATCGCGTCCCATGCCTGCCTCTCCGACAGTCCCGCTGAACGGAACGTCTTCCACAGGCCGATGATCTCGGTCTCGGTGGGCGAGGTAAAGGAAGTATCCATCAATCGATACAAGCCAGCCCGGACACTTCGACCATGCAGTCCGGGTTGTAGAGTCCCGTTACCTGAACCAGGGTGATCGCGGGGAAGTGCTTTCCAAAGATCGCCCGGTAGGAAGCGCCGATCTCCTTGCGGTGGTCGTGGTAGGCCTGGACGTCGGTGACGTACATCGTCAACGTCGCGTAGTCCTGGGGACGGCCCCCGGCGCCCTCGACGGCCGTCCGGAGGTTCTTCCACACCTGCCCGAACTGCGCCGCGAGGTCGCCCTTGCCGACCACGTTGCCCTCGGCGTCGAACGGCGCCTGCCCGGCCACCTCCACCAGCCTGCCGGAAGAGATGCTCGCCAGATGCGAGTATCCCACCGGATTCTCGAGGCCGTTCGGATTAATCAGATCGAATGCGATGACGATGTCTCCTTTGCCGGATCGTTTGGACTCGCGTAAGTCACGACTTGCATTAAGCATCGTCCTGATCGTAGTCAAGCACGCCAGGACGAACAATCAATGCGGCCGAGCCTCTTATCCGTCCGGCGACGTCACCGGCGGCCGAACGCCCCGATGAACTCCCGGATCTCCGCCACCACGTCGTCCGTGCACGGGACGTACGGCAGGATCACGCGGGTGGCACCGGCGTCGCCGTAGGCCTTCACCTGCTCCAGCACCTCCGCCACCGACTCGCCGGCCACCAAGGGCAGGCCGTCCAGGAGCCGGTCCGTGATCTGCCCGGTGGCGGCCCGGAATCCCGACTCGCGCCAAGCCCGCCGGATGGCGGCGACCTCCTCGCTGAACCCCATGCGGGCCAGCAGATCGCGGTAGTAGTCGGCCAGGGCGTAGTAGGTCAGGATGCGGCCCAGCGCCCGGCGCGCCGCCTCCCTGTCCGCGGCCACGCAGCACCGGACCTTGCAGATGATCTCCAGCGCGTCCGGGTCCCTGCCCGCGAGCCGGGCGCCCTCCCGGGCGTTGTCCGTGATGCGGCGGATCTCCTCCGGATTGGCCATGTTGATCAGCACGCCGTCGCTCAACCGGCCGGCCAGGCGGCTCATCTGCGGCCCGAAGGCCGCCAGGTAGACCGGGATCTTCCTGCCCGACGGCTTGAACGCCATCTTGAACGCGCCGGCATGGTAGAAACGCCCCTGGTAGTCCAGCTTCTCCCCGCGGAGCGCGGCCTGGACCACCTCCAGGTACTCCCGGATCCGCCCCAGCGGCCGGTCGAACTCCACCCCGTGCCAGTTGGCGATGGTGGGGTTGGAGATGCCGAGCCCGAACAGGAACCGCCCGCCGGAGAGCTCGTCGAGGCCGGCGGCGTGGAGCGCCATGCTCACCGGCGTCCGGCCCAGCATGTGGTAGACCGCGGTGCCGAGCTTCAGCCGGCCGGTCACCGCGGCCGCCGCCGCCAGCATCACCGTCGGGTCCTTGTTGTTGGCCTCCCCTCCCCAGGCGCAGTCGAACCCGCTGTCCTCCGCGGCCCGGGCCAGTTCGGGAATGGCGTCCATGGGAAGCTGGGCGCCCGAGTTGAATTCGATGTCGAGCTTCATGGGGTCTCCAGGAAATGATGCGGTTAACACCGCCTCGGCCGGCGGTCAAGCGTCATGTCTTGAAACTCCGGCATGGATACATTAGTTACCGTGCCATGATCATCGACGCTCATGCCCATCTGGTGCCGCAAGACTGGTACCACCCCAAGTCGCCGCAGGCCATCTTCGACATCCCTCGTCTGCGGGACGAGCAGCAACAGGCCGGGGTGGACCTGACGATCTTCGGCAACAACTGGATCCGCACGCCCGCCGGCAAGGACCCCTTCGACATCGTGACGGAGTTCAACGCGTTCGCGGCCGAGACCACCGCCAAGCACTCCGACTACCTGCTGGGGCTGGCGTGCGCGGTGCCCTTCGGCGGCGACAGGTTCCTCAAGGAGACCGAACGGGCGGTGCGCGAATACGGCCTCAAGGGGATCATGATCAACTCGAGCGTCGACGGCGAGTACCTGGACTCGCCCAACGCGGTGCCGTTCTTCGAGCTGGTGACCGACCTCGACGTGCCGTTGTTCGTGCACCCGCCCCGGGTCACCATCGGCGCGGAGAAGATGGAGATCTTCCGCCTCCCGGAGATGGTGGGCCGGCCCTTCGACACTACCCTGTCGCTGGCGCGCTTCATCTTCACCGGCGGCTTCGAGCGGTTCCCGGACCTCGTGATGATCTGCTCCCACGTGGGCGGCGCCCTGCCCATGCTGCCCGGACGCCTGGACTTCGGCTACGAGCTCCGCAAGGACGACAGCTTCGGCCCCTGGGAGCCCGACGTGCTACCGCGGGCGCCGAGCACCTACATCGAACAGCTCTACTACGACACCGTAAGCCTTCACGCGCCGGCGGTGATGTGCGCCGTGGAGACGGCGGGCGCCGACCACGTGCTGTTCGGCAGCGACTTCCCGCCGGTGCCGATTCCGCTCGAGCGCTCGGTGGACGCCGTCCGGGACGTCCGGCTGTCCGACTCGGACAAGCAGAAGATCCTCGGCGACAACGCCGTGAGGCTGCTGCGGCTGGGACAGTAGCAGGGGGCGGCCGATGGCTCGACCTCCCCTTTCGGGGCCGCCCGACACGGGCGCCCCGCCGTCAACTCAACACGAGGGACAGGCACAAGTGGGCGGTCAGGTTCGCGCAGACCCCGGCCGCGACGTCATCCATCATCACGTTCCAGGGTCCTGGGCGGCGGTCGAAGAACGAAACCGGCGGAGGCTTCCACACGTCGAAGAGACGGAACAGCAGGAACGCGGCCAGCATGAACTCCCAGCGGCCCGCGTAACCGACGCTCAGGAGCGCGATCCACTGCCCCGCCACTTCGTCGCACACCACGTGGGGCGGGTCCTTGGGGCCGTCGCCGCCCCGCAACATGACGCCCACGCTGACGCCGCCCAGGACGAAGGCGACGACGATGACCGGCGCCAGCAACGCGGCCTGCTGGAACGGACCCATTAGCGCGTAGACCTGGACCGCGACAACGCTGGCCATCGTGCCCGGGGCTACGGGAAAGAACCCCAGGCCGCCGACGCTGGCCACCGCCACGGCCCATGTTGAACTTCGCTCCATGAATCTTCCGGCACTGCTGCTGACGCCGTTGCTGCGCCTGATGGCGCGCAGGAACCTCCCGAAACGCCAGGGCACGGTCCAGCTCCCGGGCCTCCGCAAGGACGTCCGGGTCCGCTGGGACCCCTTTGCCATACCCTACATTTTCGCCGAGAACGAGCCCGACCTGTTCTTCGCCCAGGGCTACCTGCACGCCCAGGACCGGCTGTGGCAGATGGACCTCAACCGGCGCGTCTTCAGCGGACGGCTGGCCGAAGTCTTCGGGGACCGCGCCATGCCCCGCAACGATTTCGTGCGGCACCTGCGGACCGGCACCATGACCGGCGTCGACCACTTCATGCGGATCATGGGCATCCGCCACGCCGCGGCACTGTCGCTGCCGCTCCTGTCGGAACGGTCCGCCCGGGCCGTGGAGGCCTATTGCGCCGGCGTCAACACCTGCATGGGAAGACCCCGGCGGCGCCTGCCGGTGGAGTTCCGGCTGCTGCGCTACGAACCCCCTGCGTGGGAGCCGGTGGACTGCCTCACCCTCGCCAGGGGGTTCTCCCTGTTCCTGTCGTCCGCGCTCATGACGCGGCTCACCTTTCTGGCACTCCATGGCCGCCTGGAGAACGAACCCGACAAGCTCCGTTCCCTGGTCCCGCACTACCCATCCTGGGGCGCCACCATCACCCGCGCTCTAAGCGACCACGGCGCCGGCCTGCTGCGCTTCGTGAACGGCAGCTTCGCCGACGCCCCCTGGACCCCCAGGGGCCAGGGCAGCAACGGCTGGGCCGTGGACGCAAGGCATTCGGCAGAGGGCCATCCGATCCTGTGCAACGACATGCACCTCCGCATGACCCTGCCCGGCATCTGGTATCTGAACCACCTTCGGACCGTCGACGATTCGGGCGGCACGCCGCCCTTCGAGGCCGCCGGCGTGTCGCTGCCCGGCTCACCCCTCGTCTACGTCGGACACAATCGGCACATGGCCTGGGGCTTCGTCGCCGCCCTGTGCGACGACGGCGACCTCTACCGGGAGCGGATTCATCCCGAAAAGCCGGCTCTCTACCAAACGCCCGACGGCTGGGCCGAGTTCGAGTCCCGGCCCGAGACCATCGCCGTCCGCGGCCGCCGCCCGCTGGAGACCGTGGTCCGCAGCACCCGCCACGGCCCGGTGCTGTCGGACATCCTGGCGCCGACGCCGCACGATTCGGACCCCCCGGACCGTGAGCTCCTGTCATTCAAGTGGGTCGCCCACACGCCGGGCAACGAGGTGGGGCTGCTGGACGGCGTCAACCGGGCCCGTGACTGGAGCGAGTTCCTGTCCAGCATGGCGCACCACGTCACGCCCTCGCTCAACTGTGTCTACGCCGACACCCGGGGCAACATCGGCTACGCCCTGGCGGGAAGAGTCCCCCTGCGCCCGCGGCAGGAGCCCTCATGGCTGCCCCTGGAGGGCTGGAACCCCGCCCACGACTGGACCGGCGCCATCCCGTTCGACGAGCTGCCGCGCCTGTACAACCCCCCCGAAGGCATGGTCGCCAACGCCAACAATCGCATCGCCAGCGCCGGCTATCCCTACTACCTCTCCGATCTGTTCGAGCCCCCCTACCGCATCGAGCGCATCCGCCACCTGCTCGCCCGCGACACCCCCCTCGGCATGGAGGACATGGCCCGGATCCAGCTCGACACCCGTTCGGTCCAGGCCGAACGGCTGTTGGAGGCCCTGGGTCAGGAGCTGAGCGAGATCGCGCGGGAAGAGCCGTCCTTGCGGGATTGCGTGGAGTTGCTCGAGGAATGGGACCACGACTGCGGCACGGAGTCCGCCGGAGCCGCCCTCTTTCACGTCCTCTATCACCGGCTCATGTGGAACACCTGGGGAAACGATCTCGGCGAGGACCTTTTCACGAGCTATGCGGAGATCCTGAATCAGGCAGTAACGCCGCTGGACGACATCCTGACCAACCCCAAATCCATTTGGTTCCGCGACACCGCCCGCAAGGAAACGCTGGCAACAAGCCTCCGTGAGGCCCAAGCCGAGCTTACGAAACAGCAAGGCCTCGACCCCGCCAACTGGTCCTGGGGTCGCCTCCACACCCTCACCCTCGCCCACACCCTCGGAAACAACCAATGGCTGGCGCCGTTCTTCTCGCTGGGCCCCTTCCCCATCGACGGTGACGGCGTCACCGTCAGCAACTCCTACTACCGCCACTCCCGCCCCTACGACCAAGCGGTCGGCGCATCGATGCGGATGCTGGTGACCCTGAGCAATCCCATCCGCTCCCGCTTCGTCATCGTTCCGGGGCAGGCGGGAAATCCAATGTCGCTGCACTACCGCGACCAACTCGATCCGTGGCGCCACGGCCGAACTATTCGCACGGCGGAGCCGGAAGACCGAATGGAGGAGTGGTCGCTGTTGACGCTGACGGGTAGCTCGCGGGGTTAGCCGCTGTCAGATTCAAAAAAGACACTTCGCCTTCGTCATTCCCGCGAAAGCGGGAACCGCGATTCGGCTCGGTGTCACCAGAAACAGGCTGTCCCGCGTTCTCGCTTCCCCTCGACGGCGAAACCGATCACGAGCACCCGCTCACCGACCCGCAGTTCATGCATTTGTAGCAGGCGCCGCTGCGGACCATGATGGCGCCGCAGTCGGAGCAGGATGGGGCGTCCTGCTGGTAGAAGCCTTCGGCGGCCATGCTGTAACCGTCGCCGGAACTCTGTACCGGCTTGGGCGCGGGCGCGGGGACTTCGGCCAACTCGCCGGCGTCCCGGTTGACGACGCCCACCTCGGTCTGGGCCTGACCGTCGAGGAACTTGGTGGCGAGCCAGCGGAAGAGGTAGTCCATGATGGACTTGGCCATGGGAATGTCGGGGTTGCGGGTGAAGCCCGAGGGCTCGAAGCGCATGTGGCTGAACTTGTCCACCAGCACCCGTAGCGGCACGCCGTACTGCATGGCCATGGAGATGGCGGTGGCGAAGGAGTCCATGAGGCCGGAGATGGTGGAGCCTTCCTTGGACATGGTGATGAATATCTCGCCCGGCTGGCCGTCCTCGTACATGCCGGCGGTGATGTAGCCCTCGTGGCCGGCGATGTCGAACTTGTGGGTGATGGAGCGGCGCTCGTCGGGCAGCTTGTGGCGCATGGGCCGCCAGTCGGCCGCGTCGGCGGGGGCATCGCTCTTGCCGCTGGTGCTCAGCGGCTGGGTGCGCTTGGAGCCGTCCCGGTAGATGGCCACGGCCTTGACGCCGAGCTTCCAGGCCTCCACGTAGGCCTTGGCGATCTCGTCCACCGAGGCGTCGGCGGGCATGTTGATGGTCTTGGAGATGGCGCCGGAGATGAACGGCTGGGTGGCCCCCATCATCCGGATGTGGCCCATGTAGTGGATGGCGCGGCTGCCTTTGGCGGGCTTGAACGCGCAGTCGAACACCGGCAGGTCGTCTTCCCGCAGGTGCGGCGCCCCTTCGATGGTGCCCTGCTCGTCAATGTACTCGACGATTTCCTGGATCTGCCTGGCGTCGTAGCCAAGCCGCTTGAGCGAGCGCGGCACGGTGTGGTTGACGATGGTGAGCATGCCGCCGCCCACGAGCCGCTTGTACTTCACCAGGGCGATGTCGGGCTCCACCCCGGTGGTGTCGCAGTCCATCATGAAGGCGATGGTGCCGGTGGGCGCCAGCACCGAGATCTGCGAGTTCCGCACTCCGTGCTTCCCGCCTGCCTCGCAGGTCGTTTCCCACACGTCCCGCACGGTGGTGAGAAGATCCAGCGGCACGTGCGACGACGCGATCTTGTGGGCATGGGCACGGTGCTTGTCGAGCACTCTGAGCATGGGTTCCCGGTTGACCTCATAGCCGCCGAAGGATCCCAGCCGGGACGCGATGTGGGCCGACTGAAGGTACCCCTCGCCGGTCAGGAGCGCGGTCACCGCCGCGGCGTAGGAGCGGCCGGCGTCGGAGTCGTAGGGCAACCCCAGGGACATGAGCAGCGCGCCGAGGTTGGCGTAGCCCAGCCCCAGCTCCCGGAAATCGCGCGCGTTCTGGGTGATCTCCTCGGTGGGATAGGACGAGTTGTCCACCAGGATGTCCTGGGCCGTGATCATGACGTCCACGGTGTGGCGGAAGGACTCGGTGTCGAAACCGCCGTCGTCGCGCAGGAACTTGAGCAGGTTCAGCGACGCCAGGTTGCAGGCCGAGTTGTCCAGGTGCATGTACTCCGAGCACGGGTTGGAGCCGCTGATGCGGCCGGTGTTGGAGCAGGTGTGCCAGTCGTTGATGGTGGTGTCGAACTGCATGCCGGGGTCGCCGCACAGGTGGGTGGCCTCTGCGATCATGCTGAGGATGTCCCGGGCGCGGAAGGTCTCCGAAACCTCGCCGGTGGTGACGAAGCGCGTGTCCCATTCGCCGTCGTCCAGCACCCGCTGCATGAACTCGTCCGTGGTCCGCACCGAGTTGTTGGCGTTCTGGAAGAACACGCTGCCGTAGGCCGGCCCGTCCAGGCTGGCGTCGTAGCCCGCCTCGATCAAGGTCCAGGCCTTCTTCTCCTCCTCCACCTTGCAGTTGATGAACTCCACGACGTCCGGATGGTCCGCGTCGAGGATCACCATCTTGGCCGCCCGCCGGGTCTTGCCGCCGGACTTGATGACTCCGGCGGAGGCGTCCGCCGCCCGCATGAAGGATACCGGCCCCGACGCCGTGCCGCCGCCGCCTAGCTGTTCCTTCGCCGAGCGGATCCGCGACAGGTTCACGCCCGAGCCCGAGCCGCCCTTGAAGATCACGCCTTCCTTCCGGTACCAGTCGAGGATCGACTCCATGGTGTCGTCCACCGACAGGATGAAGCAGGCCGAGCACTGGGGCCTCTCCTCGATGCCGCAGTTGAACCACACCGGGCTGTTGAAGCAGGCCTTCTGGTGCACCAGGATGTGCGTGAGCTCGTCGGAGAAGGCTTGCGCGTCTTCCTCGCCGGCGAAGTAGCCGTCCGCCCTGCCCCAGCCCGTGACGGTGTCCACCACGCGGCTGATGAGCTGACGCACCGTGCGCTCCCGCTGCGGCGTCCCCAGCGGGCCGCGGAAATACTTGGAGGTCACGACGTTGGTCGCCATCTGCGACCATGCCTTGGGCACTTCCACGTTGTTCTGCTCGAACACGATCTTGCCGCTCTCGTTCTGGATGGTGGCCGAGCGGGTCTCCCACTCGACCTCGTCGTAAGGATTGGTTCCGGCCTTGGTGAAATACCGCCGGACGTGAATGCCGGTAGTCTGCGTTTTTTCTTTTCCGGTGTCCTTGTCGGTTGGCGCGGTCGACGTGATGGCTGCCATGTTTCCCCCTCGTGATTTTCCGTTCCGCCCGGGTCAGGGAATCGACCGAACTCCTCTCCCGTGGGCGTCTTTCGGTGATACCCGCACTGTCCGTGATTGAGCCGTATTTAGTGCAGAACTACCACAATACCCACAACATATAGTGCTGTCAAGAACAACCTTCCGAGAAATTCCGGGCCGGGGGCTTGATGCCGCGCCGCGCCTGCGGCTATGCTGAACCCTGTAACAGCCGCCCGCGCCCGGCGGCAGGCATTGGAACCATGGAACGACTCGGCGACATTCTCCACCGCACGGTGCGGCGGCTGCCGCTCAAGCGGAAGCTCGACGACTACGCCATCTGGGATATCTGGGAAGAGACCGTGGGCGCCACGGTGGCCCGCAACGCCCGGCCCGAGAAGATCCGCAACGGCACGCTCTTCGTCAAGGTCCGGGCCGCCGCCTGGATGCAGCAACTCCAGTACATGAAGGACATTCTCCTGGAAAAGCTCAACCAGCGGCTTGAGCGCGAGGCGGTCCGGAACATCTTCTTCGTGGTCGGCGAGTTTCCGCTCGACACGCCGCCCGAAAGCCCGGAAGGGCCGGCCCCAGCGGTGGACACCGCACGGCTGCCGGAACGCGAACTGGGCGGCATCGACGATCCCGAACTCCGGGATACCCTGCGGAGCCTGCTGCTGAACCACTTGCGGAAACGGGGGTAGGCTTCTGTGGACAAGGTATGGCCCATTCAAATTTGAACGCGCCATACCTTCACGCCGGCCTACCTCCCGGCCCTCAGCAATCCCGCCATCTCGTCCGTGTACTCGTCCTCCCGCCGATAGATGACCAGCGGAGGCAGCACCGTCAGGCTCGGGCGGGCGCCCTTGACGCCCTCGGCGAGGACCAGGGCGGCGGGGTCGCCGGCAAACGAATGCACGAACCGCGCGCGCCTGGGCTCGAGGCCGTGCTGGCGCATGGCCGAGAACAGATCCACCGCCCTTTCCGACGGATAGACCAGATACATCCGTCCCCGGTGCCGCAGCAGCCATGCCCCGGCGCGAAGGAAGTCCGCCAGCGTTCCCTCCACCTCGTGCCGGGCCACCAGCCGCTCCCGGTCGGGATTCACCCGGCCGCTCCGGCGCGCCCGGTACGGCGGATTGCACACCGCCGCGTCGAAGCTCCCGGACGTTAGCTCCGTTGCCAGGTCGCGCACGTCCCCCCGCACCATGCGGACCCGTTCCCCGAGGCCGTTCAGCACCGCGGCCCGAGCCGCCCGGTCGACCATGTCCTCCTGCAGTTCCACGCCCACGGCCTCCACCCCGCCCTTCAGCACCGCAAGTGACAGGGCAAGAACGCCATTGCCGGTCCCGAGGTCGACGATCCGCTCCCGCCCGCGCACCTCCACGAAACGCGCCAGCAATAGCGAGTCCAGCGCGAACCGGTAGCCCCCGCGCCGCTGAATGACGGCGACGCGGCCGTCGAACACCCTGTCGATGGTTTCCCGTGTGTTCATGGCGAGGCTGCGGCCTTACGGTAGTTGGCCGATCCGGATTTCTCGTCTATCCTGTTGGAATTCGATGATCGCACTCCTCGCAAACATCGGCGGACGGACCCTTAGCTACCTGGCGGGCATGGGCGCGGGCGTGACCTTTCTCGGCTCCGCCCTGGCCTGGGCGGCGCGGCCGCCCGCCAAGATCCGTCTCATCATACAACAAATCCGCGCCATCGGGGTGGACTCGCTGCTGGTGGTGCTGCTCTCCGGCCTCTTCACCGGCATGGTGCTGGGGCTCCAGGGGTACTACAGCCTGCGGCAGTTCAACGCCGAGAGCTTCCTGGGCGCGATGGTGGCCCTGAGCCTGCTGCGGGAGCTCGGTCCGGTGCTGTCCGCCTTCATGGTCACCGGCAGGACCGGCTCCGCCATGGCGGCGGAGCTGGCCTCCATGCGGGTCACCGAGCAGATCGACGCCATGCATTCCATGGCCCTCAATCCGGTCAAGTACCTGGTGTCGCCCCGCGTCGTCGCGGGCGTCATCGCCATGCCGCTCCTGACCAGCATATTCAACGTCATCGGCATCTGGGGCGCCTACCTCGTCGGCGTCGGCCTGCTGGACCTGGGCTCGGGCAGCTACATCTCCGGCATGGAACAGGCCGTGCAACTCCGTGACGTGGTCGAAGGGCTGATCAAGTCCGCAACCTTCGGGCTCATCATTTCCTGGGTGTGCTGCTACAAGGGGTTCCATGCGCTCCCCATGGCCACGGGGGTGGGCCGGGCCACCACCGAAGCGGTGGTGCTCTCGTTCGTCCTGATTCTGGTGTCGGACTACTTCCTCACCTCGGTGATGCTGTAGGGGCCTGTCATGATCGAAGTCATCGACGTCCACAAGAACTTCTCCCATCAGGAGGTCCTCAAGGGCACCAACCTGACCATCGAGGAGGGCGGCATCACGACGATCATCGGCGGCAGCGGCTCCGGCAAGACCGTGCTGCTGAAGACCATGATCGCGCTGCTGCTCCCCGACCGGGGACAGGTCCGGGTGGACGGGACGGACATCACCCGGCTGGGAGAGAAACCCCTTAACGAAGTCCGGCAGAAGTTCGGCTTCCTGTTCCAGGGCGCCGCGCTGCTGGATTCCATGACGATCTTCGACAACGTGGCCTTCCCGCTGCGGGAAAGGACGCCGCTCGGCGAGGACGCCATCGGCGCCAAGGTCAGGGAGCGGCTGGATCAGGTGGGGCTCAAGGACATGGGCTACAAGTACCCGGCGGAAGTGAGCGGCGGCATGAAGAAACGGGCCGGATTCGCCCGGGCGCTGGTGACCGACCCGGAGATCGTGCTGTTCGACGAGCCCACCACCGGCCTCGATCCGCTGCTGGGCAAGAGCATCCACCAACTCATCGCGGACATGCAAAGCCGGGTCGGGTTCACGGGCGTGGTCGTGAGCCACGACATTCCGGCAGTCTTTACAATATCCCACCGCGTGGCTATGTTGGCCGATGGAGTGATCGCCGACAGCGGCCCCACCGAGGAGTTCCTCAAGTCATCCAACCCGGCGGTACGGCGGTTCCTGAACAGCGACGCATCGGAAGCGACGGACGCGGTATGAACCACAGAGCTACGGAAATCATCGTGGGGACCTTCGTGGTGGCGGGCCTCCTCTGCCTGGGCTACCTCGCCATCAAACTCGGCAAGCTCGACGCCTTCGGCAATTCCGGATACGTGCTGTACGCCGACTTCGCCAGCGTGGCCGGACTCCGGCGCGGGGACGTGGTGGAGATCGCCGGCGTCAGCGTCGGCCGGGTGGATTCCATGGCCCTGGTGGAAGACCGCGCGCGCCTGACCCTGCGGATCAACCCGGGCGTGGCCGTCCAGGAAGACGCCATCGCCTCCGTCCGGGCCAGGGGCCTCATCGGCGACAAGTTCATCTCCATCTCGCCGGGCGCGTCCGACCGGATCATCCCGTCCGGCGGCAAGATCCGCGAGACCGAGTCGCCGCCCGACATCACCGACCTCATCGGCAAGATGATCGGCGGCAACGTCACGGAAGGCGCGCCCTAGCGTCGCATGCCCTTCAAGAACGTCATTCAAAACTGCCGGAGCTATCTTTCGTTCCACGGCTGGCGGATGGTGCTGGTGGGCTGCCTCTTCCGGTTTCTCGGCGGCGGCTTCCACTTCTACGGCTTTACCGTCTTCGTCTCGCCGCTGGAAAAAGACCTGGGCATCACTCGCCGCGCCACCAACCTCATATTCGGTCTGGCCCGGGCCGAGGGCGCCATCGAAGGCCCTCTCGCGGGATATCTCATCGACCGTATCGGGCCGCGGCCCATCATGATGATCGCGGTCCTGCTCACCGGCCTGGGTTACATCGTGTGCTCCTGGGTCGAGTCCTACTGGGCCTTCCTGGTCATCTACCTGGGGGTGGTCTCGCTGGCCTTCGGCGCCGGCTTCATGCACTGCCCGATGGTGCTGGCCAATAGCTGGTTCGTCCGTTTCCGCGCCAGGGCCATGGCGCTGGTGAGCTGCTCCATCGGCATCGGCGGCGCCTTGCTGGCGCCGGTACTTGCATACGTGGTCTACTACTTCGGCTGGCGTTGGGGGATGGTGTTCGCCGGCACCGTGTTCCTCGCGCTGGGCACGCCGCTGGCGGCCGTGGTGCGGCGATCGCCCGAGGACATGGGGTTGGTGCCGGACGGCGACTATGCCGCGCGCACCTCTCAAACCTCGGACCGGCCGTCAGCCGGCGGCGTGGCGGCGGCCGAGCCCGACGTAGGCATCTGGGAGGCCCTTCGCGGCGCTCCTTTCTGGCTCCTCGTCGCTTCGACTCTCTTCCGGGTGTTGGGCCTCAGCACCGTCATCGTCAATTTCGTGCAAATCCTCGAATGGAAAGGCGTGGGAGCCCTGGCGGCAAGCTGGTTCCTGGGCGTATTCGCGGCGCTGTCCCTTCCGACGCACCTCGCGGTGGGCTGGCTGGCGGACCGGCTGGACAAGGCGAGGGTCATGGCCGTCTGCATGCTGATCGCCGCCGCCGCCCTGGTGCTGCTCACCTACTCCCGGGGCACGCTGTTGATCTGGCTCTTCCTTCCCCTGTTCTCCCTCGTGGAAGCCGTCTTTCCGGTGACATGGGCCATGGTCGGGGAGTTGTATGGCCGCCGCAGCTTCGCCAAGGTGCGCGGCAACATGGGCTTCTTCTACCAATGGGGCGGCATGATCGGACCCTACCTGGCGGGCGCCATCTACGACGCGACCCACAGCTACAAGCCCGCGCTCCTGGGGATGGCCGGCCTGTACGTGCTCTCGGCCGTCCTCTACCTGCTGCTCGGCAGGACCCGGCTCGCACGGATGCGGGCCGCCTCCCAGGCCTCGTAGCCGGACGCCTTCATCCCCCCACCGGACCGCCAACTCATCCTCCCAGTGAGATGGCCGCGGTGCCCGTGATGACGCAGACGGCGCCGGCGATCGTCTGGGGCCGGACCTGCTCCAGGTCCCGGAGGAAGATGACGGTTCCCAGCAGCACCCACAGCGGGCTGATGCCCACCAGCGGGGAGACCGTAATCACGCTGCCGATGCCCAGGGCGGTGATCACCAACAGGATACCGCAGGTCTCGGCGGTTCCGGCCGCCAGGAATGGCAGCATGGCGCGCCGGTGCCACACCAGCGGCTCACGGCTGAACGGGGTGTAGACGAGGAAACACGCGAGCGAGACGACCCCCACCAGGGCGGCAAAGAACAACGGCTCGTGGGAAATGGACAGCGCGTAGCGGCGCATGGGATGGACGATGCCCGCCAGCAGCGCGGCGGTGAGCGGGAACAGGAATTCCCACCAGCGGAACGACCGCACCTCCGCGGCCCGCTTCCAGGTGATGAGCACGATGCCGCACACCACCGAGACCACGCCGGCGAGGATCACCAGGTTGGCGTTCTCGCCCAGCACCATGATGGCGATGCACACGCCGAACATGGGATGCGTCGACCGGATGGGGCCGCTGCGGGCGGCGCCGACCCTTTGCACGCCGGTGTAGGTGCACAGGCGGATGATGGGCTGGAGCATGCCGGCGACGACGAAAACGTAGACCGCCACGGCATCCACCCGGGGAATCCCGCCGGTGAGAAACACCGCGGTCCAGGTGCTGACCGTGTGGACGATCAGCGAGATCAGGGTCACGGTCTTGGGAGTCGAGAACTGCATGCCCCGGCGCGAGGTCACCAGCACGCAGGCATAGGACAGGGAGGCGCAGAGGGCGATGACCTGGGGAGGTATGGACATGTCGGGGCGTTCTCTCCCGCGGACTATTCCCGGGAGACACCGGAACCGGAGTCCGGCCCGCCCTCCAGAGACAGCCGCGGGAGGCGCAACTCGGGAACCGCGCCCCTACTGGCGAACCACGCTTCGAGTGCGTTCAGATCGGCTCCGACGTTGGCCAGAAAATCCGTCACGTCGACGCCCAGACAGGCCGGCCGGTAGGGTTCGATCCTCCGAACGCCCGCGCGCAGCAGCTTGAGCGTGCCCAGCGGCACCTCCTGCTGCCACTTGAAGTAACCCGCGGCCACCTGAATAATGCCTTGGTAGAACTCGCGCTCGGGGCCGTGGTCCTCGAGCCAGATCTCCTCCAGGGTCTCGTGAGCCTGGTAGAAGAGTCCGCGGTTGAACTCGTCGATGCCCTTGAGGAAACGCGGATCGTGTTCCATGGCGTGAAGGCGGCCTCCCATGCCGCGCGGCGACAAGCCGCTTGAACCCTCAATACGTAGCCGATATCAATGACTTGTCAAAGGAACACGGAGCCCACTGTCGCCGGCGGTGACGCGGCATTGCACCGCCTCTCATGTCCGTTGGGGTGAGTCGTCCGGAAACAACGCAATGACGGACTACCCCATCCTCACCATCGATTCCCTGATTCACGGCCCCTGGGGGCTCGGGCGGGACCAGGGCAAGGTGGTCCTGGTCCCCATGACGGCACCGGGCGACCAGGTGTCGGCGGAAGTGGTGGAGGAGCACAAGCGGCACTCGGTGGCCCGGACGGTGTCGCTCCTGCGCCCGTCGCCCGTACGCCGGGAACCGCCCTGCCCCTACGCCGGGACCTGCGGCGGCTGCGCATGGCAGCAGGTGTCCTACGAGGCGCAACTCCACGCCAAGCAGCAAAACGTCGCCGACGCCCTGGCCCGGGTCGGGGGCATCAGCGGCTTCGATCCCCTGCCCATCCTGCCCGCGTCGCAGGAGTTCCACTACCGGCGGCGCATCGCTCTCCAGGTCGACGACCGCCGCAGGCTCGGGTTCCGCCGCGCGTTTTCGCGGGAGTTGGTGGAGGTGGACCATTGCCTCATCGCCGACCCGGACGCGGACCGCGGCATTCCGCTGGCGGCCGAATGGGTCGCACGGCTGGAAACCGAAGTCACGAGAGTCGAGATACTGAGCGGCGACCGCCCGGGCGAGGTGGTCCTGTCGGCCACCGCCCGCCACCGGCCGGGCGGCGCCGACGAACGTGCCTGCGAGGCGTCCGTAGCCGGCCCGGTGACGGGAATCGTCATGGCGGGCCAAGGCTGGCGCCGGCAGTGGGGCGACACCACCGTCTCCTTCGTGGTGGACGGCGATCTGACATTGCGGCACGACGCCGGCACCTTCGGACAGGTCAACCCGGCGGGCAACCGGAAGCTGGTGGACGAGCTGCTTTCATGGGGCGCGTGGGGCGCGGAGGACAGCGTCCTGGAGCTCTACGCCGGCGCCGGCAACCTGACGCTTCCCGTGGCGCGCCGGGTCCAGCGGGTGATGGCGGTGGAAGGCCGCCGGCGACTTGTCGAGAACGGCAGGCGCAACGTCGCGGACAACGGTATCCGCAACATACGGTGGCGGGGGCAGGATGCCCTGGCGGCGGTGGAGGATTTCATCCGCCGCGGGCGCCGCTTCAACACCCTGGTACTCAATCCTCCCCGGGCCGGGGCCAAGGTGCTGGCCCCTAAACTGGCCGCGCTGGGGGCGGAAAGAATCCTTTACGTCTCGTGCGATCCGGCGACGCTGGCGCGGGACCTTCGTCAGATTACCGCCACGGGCTACACCCTGCGCCGGGTCCGCCCGGTGGATCTCTTTCCGCAGACCTTCCACGTCGAAACGTTGGCCGAACTGATCGCTTCCAAGCCGTCCGACCCGTCCACGTAGCTGAACGAATGAGCCGTTTTTCGGGGGGTTACGGTTTGTATGTACATCTCTACTTGAAAGGAAATCGTGGCCGGGACGCGCCGTTACCCAAACTTCAGGGTTGAGTTGCGGACTCCAACTGGTGTAGAGTGTGCCGGGGAGGAAGAAATGACCCAGCCGAAGAAAAGGGTAACTCCGAAGGTCACCATCATCGACAGCAACGGCGCCAGCCAGACGATCAACTACCTGCTCGAAGACCGGGACGAGCTCGAATGGCTGATGGCGGTGGGACGGAACAAGAACGGTGACATCTTCTTTTACGACACCGGCGGCGACATTCTCCATGATCTCGGAGCGCTGGAGTACGTAAAGGAGCGGATTCTCAGGGACTACTTCGGCGAAATGGACGAGTAACCACTCCTGACGGCGGTGGCGGCGGGGCTCAGCGGTCCGGCTTCGCGGAACCCTGAAGACGCATCCACAGGAAGGCCGCGGCCGCCACGACCATCACCGCACTGAGATACTGCCCCCGGGACAGTCCCAGCGCCAGCCCCAGATGGGCGTCGGGTTCACGGAAGAACTCCACCATGAACCGGACGGCGCCGTAGCCGCCGATGAACGCCCAGGTCACGACGCCGTGTGCCCGCACCCGCGTTCCCAACCACAACAGCAGCGCCAGTAGAACCGCCCCCTCGAGAAACGCCTCGTAGAGCTGGGAGGGATGGCGCGGCAAGGGACCGCCGCCGGGAAAGACCATCGCCCACGGCACCTCCGTGGCGCGGCCGTACAACTCCCCGTTGATGAAGTTGCCGAGCCGGCCGAGTCCCAGGCCAAGGGGCGCGGCGGCGATGATGCAGTCCGCCGCGGGATAGAACGGCAAACCCTGCTTGCGCACGTACCACCATCCCGCGAGCAGCGCCCCCAGCATGCCGCCGTGAAAGGACATGCCGCCGTGCCAAAAGGCGAAGATCTGTGACGGAGAGGCCAGATAATACGAGAGATTATAGAAGATCACGTAGCCCAACCGGCCGCCCAGAACCACGCCGATGGCCACGTAGCTGATGAGCTCCACCAGTTGCTCGCTGCCGAGAGCGAGGCCTCTCCGGCGGGCCAGCCACAGGGCAATGAAATAGCCGCCGACGAACCCGAACAGGTACATGAGGCCGTACCACCGCACCGACAGCGGCCCGACCCGGAACGCCACGGGGTCGATGCGGGGAAAGGACCACGGCGCCGCCTCCACGGCTCCCCTGTCCACGACGGCCGTGCTCTCGATCTTCCCGTCCCCGAGCAGCGCGGCCACCAGCTCGCGCACGTCGTCCTTGTACCAGTCCTTGTATCCGATGGCCTTGGCGATGACCTCGCCCTTGCGTCCGATCAGCACGGACACCGGCAGCCGCATCACTCCGTACTGCTCGGCGATGTCGGCCTGTCTGTCCAGCAGCATCGGATAGGTCAGCTTCTGTTCGTCCGCGAACGCCCGCACCAGGTCTGGGGACTCCATGAAGTTCACCGCCACCACCTCCAGCCCCTTGCCGCGGAACTCCTGGTAGAGCCGCTCCATGGCCGGCATCTCCAGACGGCAGGGAGGGCACCACGTCGCCCAGAAGTTCAGCAGCACCAGCTTGCCCCGGAAGGACGCGGCGTCGACACGGTTTCCGGCCGCGTCCTCGGTGGTGAAGCCGGGTGATTCGACGAAGCCTTCCTGCACGAGGAAGCCGAGCTTCTTCAGGCGATCGTCCGCCGCCGCGCCCACGACCGCCGGGCAAAGCGCGATGAGAAGCAATGCGAGCAGACAGCGTTTCATGACCGTATGGCTATGGGGCGGAGCGGCCCGGCCCCAGGGCGAGCCCCCCGTCGCCGCCCCCGCTCGCGGCGTTGGCGGCGTCGTCCTCGGCGATGAGCCTGCAGGCCACCAGCACCAGTATCGGGACGATGTACATGTGGCCGCTGACCCACATGATGCCGCCGCCGAGGGCCTGGTCCTGGACCGGGCTCAATTTCTCGATCACCGGAACGGCCGCGTAGAACGGATACAGAACGCGCTCGGGCAGGGCGATGGCCATGCCGAGCAGCGTGTTCTGAAGGGTCGCAGCCAGCAGGTACACGATTCTCCACCCCAACGGGCGCATGGGGCGGAACAGCGGCGCGGCGTTGACGACGGGCCACCAGAAGAGCACGGCCGTGCCGAAGAACAGCCAGTGCTCCAGGTCGTGCAGCCACCAATACTCCAGCGCGGCCTGGTACAGCGCGGGGTGGTGCCAAGCCCACAGGTTCGCCACGTAGAGGGCCCAGGCTACCGGCATGGAGGTCAACACGGACAGCGCGGACCGGAGCGGAGCGCCGTCGCGGAACAGCGCGGCGAAGCGCTCCCGGATCGCGGCGGGGAGGCCCCAGACCACGGCGGCAAAGGGGTTGGCCAGGAGGATCCCCAGCGGCGCCACCATCAGCAGCAGGATGTGCTGCACCATGTGCATGCTGAGCCGCTCCGAGGCCAGACGGTCCACCGGAGAGACCAGCGCTGTCAGGAGGGCGGCGATGCCGCCGAGGTAGAGAGCCAGACCGGACAGGGTGGCGGCGCCATCGGCCTGTCTGCGGAGCCGGCGCCACCCGGTGAGATAGACGGCCGCGGCCAGCGCCAGTGCCAGAAGAATGTCCGCGCGGAAGTTCCACGGGATCATCCCGAACACCAAGACCAGTGCGTCGAACGGCAACGGCTCGTGCGGTGAGCCGCCGTGACCGTAGAGTGCCCCCGGCCACCACCACGCCGCCAGCGTCAGGCCGGCGGTGTTCGCCGCGGACCGGAGCCGCGGCCTCGGGCTTCTCTTCCCGTCCGCCAGACGGCACCGGCCGCCGGGTCTCAAGACACCCGCCACAGCATGAACCCCCAGGAGGGCAGCAGCGCCACGGCGCCGAGGAACCAGTAGACGGCCCCCGGGACTGTCGCCGGCCGCGCCTTGAGCCGTCTCACGCAGAACTCCGTGACAATGACGCCCAGCAACCCGCTGGCGGTCGAAAGCGCGAGCAGTGCCTTCATGCCCTTGTCCGGATTCTCTCCCGACAAACCGCCCAGCAACACCATCAGGGCGATGATCCAGGCCGGCGCCGTGGCCGCGAGGCCCACCATCCAGTAGCGCTCGGGCTTGCCGAGACGATCCCGCAGACAGGCCGACGCCAGCGCTCCCGCCAGCACGCCGATCACTCCGATCCAGATGGATAGCGTCACTCCCCTGCTCCTTCTCCGGCGGCGTCCGAACGCGGGCGGGTTTGAAACCCGCCCCTGCACGGAAATCTAACAGCCGGGACCGTGACTTGAAAGCGCGCCCCGGGCCTGGGCTTGCCGGTGGCGCCCACTACGCGTAAGACGGGAGCATCGAGCCCCGACATGCGCTTTTCCGTTTCCTCCCTGTTCGACCTGGGCGAGCTTCCCGCGGAGCTTCGCCGCTCGCTGAGCCTCGTCTACGCCTCCAGCGTGCTGGCGATCATGGGGGTGAACCTCATCCAACCGGTGCTGCCGGCGATGATCGCGCCGTTCGGCATCACCGACGCCGACGTCGGGCTGGTGATCGCGGTCTACACCGCTCCCGCCATCCTGCTGGCGCCGCTCCTGGGAATCGCGGCCGACCGCTGCGGCCGGCGGCCGCTCCTGGCGGGAGGATTGATCCTGTTCGGCGCGGCCGGCACCGCCGTGGCCTTCGCCCCGGACTTCCGCTGGGTGCTGGCGCTGCGGGCGGTGCAGGGCATCGGCTTCAGCGCCGTCATCCCGCTCACCATCGTGCTTATCGGCGACCTGCTGGAGGAGCGCCGGGAGGTATCCGGCCAGGGCATGAAGGTCTTCATCGACCGGATCGGCGAGCTGGTGCTGCCGCCCCTCGGCGGCGCCCTTGCCCTGGTCGGCTGGCGCTGGCCGTTCCTGTCCTACGCGGCCGCCGTTCCCCTGGGGTTGCTGGTGCTCCGTTGGATGCCCGAGACCCGTGGAACCAGCTCCGCTTCGCTGGGGCGCTACCTCAGGGACGTGGCCCGGGTGGCCAGGAACCCGCGGCTGCTGCTGGCCTTCGCCGCCGGCTTCCTGCGCTTCTTCCTGGACTACGCGTTCTTCACCTATCTGCCGCTGTTCGTGGTCCGGACCCACGGCCTCACCACCGCCGGGGCGGGGCTGCTGCGGTCCCTGCACGCGCTGGGCGCCATGGTCACTTCCAGCCAGGCCGGGCGCCTGGCGGGCTCGTGGGACAAGGGGACCCTGGTCCTCGGCGCCTTCATCGTGAGCGGGCTCGCCCTCCTGGCGGTCCCCTTCACTCCGGACATGGCAACCCTGGCTCCGGTGCTGCTGTTCTATGGAGTGGCCAACGGAATCATCTCGCCGATGCAGAAGAGCCTGTTGACCCAGAACGCCCCGCTGGAGCTGCGTGGCGGCGTCATCTCCCTGGACCGGCTGAGCCAGCAGATCGCCAAGACCGCCGGGGTGTCCGGCATCGGCCTGATGCTGGGGGTGGCGGAGATATCCACGCTCTTCTGGATCATGGCGGTGCTGTCGTTCGTGAGCGTCGGGCTGATGGCGCCCCTGGCCTGGAGCTCCAGGGACCGGGCGCTAGCGCCTTGACTTCGAACCGGCCCGTTGATGTAGTGCCCCACCAGGAGGAGGACACCCATGCCCAGATATACCCGGGACCACATCCATCTCAGGAGCCGGGATCCCAAGGCCACGGCGCAGTACTACCACGACATGTTCGACGCGAGGATCGTCGAGACCGTCCAGACCGACGGGCGTCCCCGGGTCGACCTGGAGATAGACGGCCTGACCATCTGCATCGCCAGGGCGCAGCCGGAGCACGACTCGGCGCCGGAACGGCCGTACGTCGGACTCGACCACTTCGGGCTGCAGGTGGAGGACCTCGACGAGGCCGCCGCGGACCTGAGGAAACGGGGCGCCGAGTTCTACTCCGAGCCGCGCCTGCTCCGCCCCGGCCTCAAGATCGCCTTCGTGCGCGCTCCGGACGACGTCCGCATCGAGATCCTTGAACGAAAGAACGACGCCACGTAGGGGCGGGTTTCAAAACCCGCCCGTGTCGCGGACCGGCGCTCCGGGACCGGCGTCTACGTTTCCCGGAACTCCGCGCCGTCGATGGGAAGCTCGGTGCCCAGCCCCTTCTCCCTGGCGCGCTGGTAGAGCAACTCGCCGATGGCCTGGTCGCCCACGCCCCAGAAGGCATTGTTCTTGTAGAAACTGATCTGCTCCTCGGACGTCCGCCCGGGCACTTGCCCGGCCAGCAACTCGCCGAGGTCCCACACGTCGTCCCAGGTGATGACGCCCTGCTGGACCGGATCCCACAGCACCCCGGGCTCGTCCAGGATCTCCTGCCGCTTGGAGTTGCAGACGATGATGTCGCAGCGCTGAAGCGTCTTGTCGTCCACCTCGCGCCGCTTCTGCTGGATGAAACCGCCGCGCATGAGGCCGATGTTGCTGGAGACGATGGAGCACAGGTGCACCCCCGGCTCCAGCCAGTCGCCGTCGAAGGTGGGCACGTTGGAGTTGGTCACCGACAGCAGCACGTCCACGCCCTGGACCGCTTCGCGGTTGGTGGCCACCGGGCGCACCTCCATGTCCAGCAGCTCGGTCATCTTGGCGGCGAACCGGGTGCGGTTTTCCGGATTGGGGCTGTAGACCTTGGCTTCCTCGATGCCGGGGATGACCGCCTTGGTCGCGAGCAACTGGCACTCCGCCTGGGCCCTGGAGCCCAGCACCCCCACCACCCTGGAGCTCTGGCGCGCCAGGTGCTTGATGCCCACCGCGGTGGAGCAGGCGGTCTGGACGTTGACCACGTTGTTGGCGTCCGGCAGTTCCTTCACCCGGACCTCGCCCACCGTGATGCACTTGAGCTCGGCGTTGTTGCCGTTGAACATCACCCGCACCGGGCGCCCCCGGGTCTGGTAGGTCTGGATGCCGTTGTCGTGGATCATCACGTGCTCGCAATGGGTCAGGATTCCCGTGACCCCTGCGGAGTTCGGCGCCCCCTGGTGCACCGTGACGCGGGCGTTGTCCACCGAGTGCACGCGGCGCCTCAGCGCCCCCAACTCGCGGTTCTTCGCCCAGTCCATGTAGCCCCGCTCCATGGCGTCCACCGCCTCTTTCATCGTGATGAGCCCGGCCATGTCCTCGGGGCCCAGCAGTAGTACCGATGCCATTGCAACACCTCCCTGACAGTCGTCCGTTTACCGGCGCCTTAGTTGACTGGCGCCGCTCCTCGCTTCAATAGCAGAAAGAGCCGGCCCGGGCTCTTCATGTATCCCGCCTGGGCTCCGGCCGAGTCGCCAGCGCCGAAATAGAGGTCCACCCGCGCCGGACCCCGGATCGCCGCGCCGGCGTCCTGGTTGAGAACGAACCGCCCCACCGGGCGCCAGCCCGCCAGCGCGCCGTCATCGTCCACCACGGGCGTCCGGGTCTCGACGAACAAGAGCGCCCCCTTGGGGTAGATCCGGTGATCCATGGCCGCCGAACGGCCCGCCGTGAGCGGAACCCCGAGACTTCCCAGCGGCCCCCTCTCGTCCAACCGGAAGAAGATGTAGCGCTCGTTCCGCGCGAACAACTCCTCGCGCTCGCCCGGAAACTCCGCGAGCCAGGCGCGGATGCGCTGCATCGACATGGACTCCCCGTCCAGCCTGCCCTGGTCGATGAGCACCTTGCCGATGCTGGTGTAGCGCATGCCGTTGGTGGCCGCGAAGTTGAGCGGGATCTCGCGCCCGTCGGCCATCCGCAAGAGCCCCGAACCCTGGATATGCAGAAAGAAGCGGTCCACCGGGTCCCGCAGCCACGCAATCTCGTAACCCCTGCCCTTGAGGCTGCCCAGCACGTCGATGTCGCGGCGGGTGTAACCGGCCGCCTTCCGGGCCCGGCCGCGCAGCTCGTCCGGCTCCCGATAGACGGGATAGCGGTAGTCCGCGGTCTCCACCGGGCTGGCGTCGATTACCGGCTGATAGTAGCCGGTGAACAGGACGTCGCGCCGTGCCGCGTTCAGGGGCGCGGGAAAGAAATCGAACCGCTCCGCCACCCGATGGGGCCACGCCTTGTCCGATACCGTCGGGTTGTCCAGGAGATCCAGAAACTCGGCCAGGGACGCCCGGATCTCTTGCGCCGTAACCCGCCTGGGCCACTGTCCCAAAGGCCGCGCCGCCGGGACCGCATCGAGGAACCGCAGGCTCTCCGCCACGGCCGCCCGGAGCGACCGCGCGCCGTGATCGTCCGGGACCTCCACCGGCAACCTGGGGGCTTGGCCCGGCTGCGCCAGGGGCGCCGGGGGCAGCGGCAGCGCCGGCCCGCAACCGCCCAGCAGTTGAAGCGCCGCGAACACGACCCCAAGGACCCGCGCCGCGCTCCGCCCCTCCCGCCAAGCCACCGGACGGCGGCGCCTCAGTCCCGGATGTCCTGGGTGAACCATTCCGTGGGCAGCTCGCGCCCCATGCCCTTCTCCTTGGCCATCTGGTAGACCCGCCCGGCGCAAGCCGCGAACTGAAGGCCCTGGGTTCCCGCGTTGATGAAGAAGGTGGTCTGATCGGGGCTGGTCCGCCCCGGCTTGCGGCCGAGCTTCACGTCTATGAAGTAGCTGAAGTAGTCGCCGGTATAGACGTCCTGCACGGGGTTCGGTATGCGCGCGATCTCCTCGGGCTGACCGGCCACGTAGCCCACGTTGCCGTGGAGCCGCACCATGCCCTCGTCCATGGTGACCACGGTGTTCCGCCCCAGCTTCACCGAGATATCGCAGGCCTTCACCACCCGGGGGCCGATCTCGCAGGCGCGCACGCAGGTGATGTGGGCGCCGCGCTTGAGCCACTCCGGATTGTCGAACACAACCCGGGTGGAGTCGGTGCAGGCGGAGATGATGTCGGCCCCCCGGACCACGTCCTCCGGCCGGTCCACCGCAACGACCTTGAGGCCCAGGGTCTCGCTCATCTCGGCGGCGTAGGCCTCGCGGTTCGCCTTGGTCGGACTGTAAGCCCTCACTTCCTCGATCTTCCGCACCTCGTTGAACGCCATGAGATAGGTCCGCGCCATGCCGCCGGAGCCGAACATGCCCACCACCGCGGCATCCTCCCGGGCGAGTTCCTTGGCGCCCAGTCCGGCGCAGCCTCCCACCCGCATGTGCTGCAGCACGCCGTCATTGATGATGGCCAGGGGCTCGCCGTTGGCGATGCTGAACACCATGATGAGCCCGCAGTAGTTGCCGGGCTCCATGCAGTACTTCTCCTCGGTGTCGCCGCCCGGCCAGTAGACCACGTCCGACTTCATCCGGATCGCGAACGTGCCGATGGTGCGGCTGGCCCCTTCCATGGTGCCCCAGCGGTAGTAGCCGTCGGGCCGCTCGCAGGGCACCCACACATCCAGCCGCGGCCGGTACACCGCGTCGTTGCGGCCGAGATCGTCATAACCTGTCTCCAGCGCGTCGAGACAGGCCTTCATGTTCATCAGCTCTTCCACTTCCTGGTTATTGATGAGCAGCATGCGTGTTCCTTCCGGTCGTTGGGTTGGTCAGGCCCTATTTTCCTATACGATGCAAGGCACCTTGAAAAGGGACGCCCGGCACAGTCGAGGACACGGACAGGTCGGCCAATCCCCCGGGACCCTGGGTCAAACTTGCCTCGGCCTTGACCCCGGATCAGGTCCGGGGCAGGCTCCGGGGTCCGGAGACGCTGAGGCACCCGCCCTTGGCACCGACGCACAGTTGATGATCCGAGGCCCGGCCTGTATGCTCTCAGGCCGGCAACGGAAGCCGCCCGACGGCTCGGAAGCCTGACCCCCATGGACGCGGACATCATCGCAAAGCAGCGGAAAGCGATGGAGGAGCGGGGCCTCGACGCCCTCATCGCCAGCTCCCCCGAAAATCTCGCCTATACCACGGGTTTCGTGGTGCCATCCCAACTCCTCATGCGCTGGCGTCACGCCATGTGCATCGTCGACCGCTCCGGCCACGCCACCATGGTCACCATCGACATGGAGGAGACCACGGTCAAGGCCCACGCCGCCTTCGACGACATCCGCGTCTACCGGGAGTTCACCGACGATCCCATGCGCGAGGTGGCCGCCGCACTGAAAGACCGGGGGCTGGCCGGAGCCCGGGTGGGCGTGGAGATGGACTATCTTCCCGCCGGAGACTTCGCCACCCTCCGGGACCTGCTGCCGGACACCCGCTTCGTGGCCGCCGACGGTCTCTTCTGCAAACTCCGCCAGGTCAAGACGGCGCGGGAGATCGCGCTCCTCCGCTCCCTGAGCCGCATCACCGACTCGGCCATCGGCGGGACCCTGGCATGCGCGCTTCCGGGCATGACCGAGCTGGAGATGGCCGGGGATCTCACCGGGCGGATCTTCGCCGGCGGCGCGCAGCACTTCAAGCTCATGATCATCGCCTCCGGCGAACGCAGCCAGTTCCCCAACGTCGGCCCCACCGACCGGGCGCTTGGGAAGGGCGACCTGATCCGCATGGAGATTTTCGGGGTCCTCGACGGCTACCACGCCGGCGTGTGCCGCACCGCGGTGGTGGGCGAGCCGACGCCGGAACAGGAGCGCATCTGGGACAACCTGGTCGAGTGCAAGCACTTGGTCATGGACCTCATCAGGCCCGGGGCCCTTGCCAAGGCAGTGTACCAGCGGTTCCTCGAAAAATTCGACGAACTGGGGCTGGAACCCATCAGCTTCGTGGGCCACGGCATCGGCGTGTTCCTGCACGAAGAGCCCTACCTGGGGCGCTACGGCGAGGAGGTGCTGGAGGAAGGCATGGTGGTGGCCATCGAGCCGCTGGTCTACATCCCCGGCCGCATGGGGCTTCAGAACAAGGACATGCTGCTGGTGACCCAGGACGGCTGCGAACTGCTCTCGGACGCCACCGGCACGGACAAGCTCATTCCGATCGGCTAGCGGAGCGAAGATGAAGATCCAATCCATCGAAACCATTCCGGTCAGGCTGCCCACGCGCCGGGTCCACCAGTGGGCCAACCTCAAGACCCCCATCGGCGTCTACCTGCTGGTCCGGCTGGAGACGGACGATGGCTGGACCGGCCTGGGCGAGGCGCCGGCGCTGAAGGACTGGGGCGGCGACCACATGCGCTACTACGGCGAGACCCCGGCGTCGGTGGCCGGGGTGATCCACGACATCCTGGCGCCGAGCATCGTGGGCGAGGACCCGCGCCGCATCGAGTGGATCCACACCCTCATGGACCAGGCCGTCAAGGGGTACCCCTACTCCAAGGCGGCCATCGACATGGCGCTGTACGACGTGGTGGGAAAGGCCGCGGCTGTACCCGCCTACCAGCTCCTGGGCGGACTCTACCGGGAATCGGTCCCCATCTCCCACAGCATCGGCCTCATGGACATGGACGAGGCAGTGGCCGAGGTGAGGCGCGTCCAGGCAGAGGGCGTCAAGACCATCAAGCTCAAGGGCGGGGTGGAGCCGGGACGGGATGTCGAGTTGCTGCGGCGCGTCCGGGAAGCCCTGGGGCCGGACATGAACCTCACGGTGGACGCCAACAACGGCTACCGGTCCGCCAAGGAAGCGGTCCGGACCACCAAGGCCATGGAGCCTTACAACATCCTCTACATGGAACAGCCCGTGGAAGGCCTCGACGCCATGGCCGAGGTCACCCGGCGGGTGGACACTCCCGTCATGGCCGACGAGAGCGCCTGGACCACCTGGGACGTCCTGGAGATCATCGAGAAGAAGGCCGCCGACATCATCTCCATCTACACCACCAAGCCCGGCGGCCTGCTCAAGGCCAAGAAGGTGGCCGCCATCGCCGAGGCCGCGGGGTTCCCGTGCAACGTCAACGGCTCGGTGGAAATGGGTGTAGGCAACGCCGCCAACGTCCACCTGGCCGCCTCCACCGCGGCGGCGAACCTGGCCTGCGTGATCCCGGTCACCGTCCCGGACGCGGAAGCCTCGGGACGCACCGCCGGCATCTATTACAAGGACGACATCGTCACCGAGCCGTTCGAGTTCGCCGACGGCGCGGTCAAGGTGTCCGACCGGCCCGGGCTGGGCATCGAGCTGGACGAGGAGAAGGTGGAGCGGTACCGGACGGACCGGGGATAAGTCGGGAATGACCTGTCCGGGCGCCGGGATCGATCATGAGCATTGCAACAGTCGCAATCCTGGGAGCCGGCAACGGCGGGTGCGCCACCGCGGCGGATCTCGCGCTCCGTGGTTTCGAGACGCGGCTCTACTCCCGTTCGGAGAAGACCCTGGAACCGTTGCTGCGGCGCCGCGGCATCGAGCTGGTGGAGGACGGGCGGGAGTCCGTCGGACAGCCCCACCTCATCACGTCGGCGCTGGAAGACGCCGTGGCCGGAGCCGATCTCGTCACCATCGCCGCCCCCGCGGTGGCCCACGAGTTCATGGCCCGCGCCCTGGCGCCGCTTCTGACCGACGAACAGATCGTGCACCTGAACCCCGGACAGACCGGCGGCAGCCTGCATTTCGTGCACGAGCTGCGGCGGGCCGGTTGCGGCATCCCGGTGCGCTGCTGCGAGACCGTGACCCTGACCTGCATCTGCCGCATGGCCGGCCCCGCGCGGGTGGAGATCTACCGGCGCACCGCCAACCTCGGATGCGCGGCCTTCCCCGCCGCGGCCGGTCCGGACACTCTGCCCGAGATCGCAACCGTGTTCCCCAACACCGTGCCCGCCGAGAACGTGCTGGAGACGGGCCTGTCCAACATCAACGCCATCATGCACCCCGCCGGCATGGTGGGAAACGCCGGCTGGATCGAGCAGCACGGCGGCGACCTCCTGTTCTACCGGCAGGCCCTCTCACCCTCGGTGGCGCGTCTCATCGAGGGAGTGGACCGGGAGCGGCTGGCCATCGTGAGTGCGCTGGGGCTCTGTCCGCGCACCTTCGTGGAGATCTTTCACGCCGCCGGCCTCACCTCGGACGGGGCGCTCGAGAGCGGTTCCGTCTACCAGGCCACCCAGGAGAGCGAACCCAACAAGACCATCGCCGCGCCCACCACCCACGACCACCGCTACGTCCACGAAGACGTGGGCTACGGCCTCGTGCCCATGGCCGAGCTCGCCGCCCTGCTGGGCATCGGCACTCCCGTCATCGACGCCCTCATCACCCTGGCCTCGGAGATGAACCGCACCGACTACCGCCGCGACGGCCTCACCCTGGCCCGGATGGGATTGGAGAGTGCAGGCCCAGCCACCCTCCATGGCATCCTTGAGGCCGGCTTTCCATAGGCTGGCTATCCGCACTGTCTGCGGCGCAAGCAGTTGGCTGGTCAATCCTCTTCACTCCTCGTCAAGACCGCCACGCGCCGGAACTCCGCGATCACGGCTCGAAGGGAATCGCGGTAATGCGCATGTTTGGGCCGCTCGGCGACGGCCTCATATTCGGCGAGAATCAGGTTGGAAAGGATAATGTCGTGCCACCGGACTACGTTGTCGATGACCTTCCTGCAGACGCCGTCAACACGAGATGCGGATACCAGGACGTTGCAGTCGACGACAACGTTCATGCCTTGCGGTTTCGACGCTCTCGGCGAGAGTCGGCGATGTCGGCGGTGGTATCCGCCATGATCTCGTCTTCGGTGCGTCCGACGTCTTCGGACGACTGCGCCGCGGCCGAGAAACGGGCGGCAATACGATCCGCGGCCTTGTGCCGGTCCACCACATCCATGGGACGAAACAGGATGCCGTCTCCCACCACGGTGGCCTCCATGATGTCGCCCTCACGGAGGTTGATTCCCCTGCGCAGTTTCACAGGTATTGTGACCTGGAACCTCGGTTTGACAGTGACCAGCGGCATGGTATACCTCTCAGAAACTCGGGTTTTCGTATTTTCTAACAATCGAAGTGAGAACGGTCAAGTCAAAGCGGACACTAGCCCGGCCGTCGGCGTCGTCTTTTATTCCCTTCCCCTTTGTTCTAATCTGACCGCCATGCACGCTGGCTTGTGTTTCGACGGCTTCTACTCGATCCAGGAGATGATCGAGCTGGCGCAACTGGCCGACGACATCGGCATGGACTCCATCTGGATGTCCGACCACATCTGTTTCCGGGACTCCATCGCCTCGGCCATGGCGTTCCTCGCCAGGACTCCACGCATCAAGGTCAACCCGGCGCCCCTGAGCCCCTATTCGCGCCACCCCATGGTCACCGCCATGGCGCTGGTCACCATGGAGGAGTTCGCCCCCGGACGGGTAGCCGCCACCGCGGGCACCGCCAACCCCACCGCGCTCCGGGAGATCGGCATCGAGGCCCACCGGATGCTCAGGACCATGCGCGAGTACATGACGCTGCTGCGCCGGCTGCTGGCGGGCGAGACCGTTGAGTTCCAGGGCGAGGTCTTCACCATGCGTGGGGCCAGCATGGGGCTCACGCCCGGAACCGAGGTCCCCATCTACATGACCGCGGTTCGGCCGGGGATGCTGCGACTGGCCGGCGAGACCGCGGACGGCGTGCTGCTGTCCGCGGGCTGCACGCCCGCCTACATCCGGCGCTGCGTCGAGGAGGTGGAGAAGGGTGCGGCCCGGGCCGGAAAGCCGGCCAAGGGAGACGTGGCCGGCTTCATCGCGGCCTCGGTATCCGACGACCCGCGCGAGGCCATGGAGGCCACCAAGACCTTCCTGGCCTATATCTTCCGCAACAAGCACCACGCCGAAAACCTGCGGCTCGGCGGCGGCGCGGTGGACCAGGACCGGCTCGCCGACGCCATCGCCCGGCGGGCGTGGGACGAGGCCAAGGGCCTCATCAGCGACGAAGTGGTCCACGCCCACTCGGTCACCGGCACTCCCGAGGAATGCCGGCGGCGCCTGGACGAGTTCGTCCGGGGCGGCCTGGACCTCCCCCTGCTCATGCCCTTGGGTACTCAGGAACAGCGCAGGCGTGTGGTGGAAATCGCCCGGGAGACGTAGTGGTACGCCGGCAGGGGTGCAGGAGATCCGTGGGAATTCCGGAACGTGTAGAGAAACGGAGAGCTTATGACCCAGAGCCTCACGGAACGCTTGAAGGAAATCGCTGAACGGTCCGAGCGCAGGCTCCCCGCCCTGACCGACATCCGGCGCGGCATCCACCGGCATCCGGAGGCCGGCTGGACCGAGTTCCGGACCACCGGCATGGTGGTGAACCGGCTGCGGGAGCTGGGCTACCGGGTGCAGACGGGATCGGACTGCGTACATCCGGACGCGGTGCGCGGGTGGCCCGAGGACGCGGTGGTGAGGGAGAGCCGGGCCCAGGCCGGCGATCTCGCCAGGGACATCGAGGTCCCCGGGGCGGTGGGCATCCTCGAGCGCGGCGACGGCCCCACCGTGGCGCTTCGCTTCGACATGGATGCCACCGAGGTTTCCGAGTCCGACGATCCCGCGCACCCGCCGGTAGCCAAAGGGTTCGCTTCCAACAAACCCGCGGTCATGCACGCCTGCGGCCACGACGCCCACGTCACCATCGGCCTGGGCGCAGCCGAGTTGCTGGCCGAGGACCCGGACTGGCGCGGCCGCGTGAAGCTGCTGTTCCAGCCGGCTGAGGAAGGCGGCCGTGGCGCCCATCCCATGGTGGAGGCCGGAGTGGTGGACGACGCCGACTATTTCGCCTGCCTCCACATGGGCGGGCCCACGCTGCCGCTGGGGGAAGTGGCCCTGGAGGCCACCCACTTCCTGTCGTCGGTCAAGATGGAGGCGCGCTTCCGCGGCGTGGCTTCCCACGCCGGGGGCGCGCCGGAGCGGGGACGCAACGCGCTGCTGGCAGCCTGCCAGGCCACCCTGGCGCTGCACGCCCTGCCCCGCAACGGCCAGGGCGCCACTTTCGTCAACGTCGGCGTGCTGAACGCCGGCACCGGCACCAACGTGGTGCCCTCCGACGCGCTCATGAAGTACGAGGTGCGCGGCGGCACCGACGAGATCTGCGAGCTCATGGAGGAAGGCGCCCGGCGCTGCCTGTCGGGCGCGGCCACTCTCCAGGGGGTGGAGGTCGACACCGAGATCACCGGCCGCACCATCGGCGCCAAGTCGGACAACGAGATGAAGGACCACCTGGCCTGGGTGGCCGGGTCATCGCCGGTGGACTTCCGCGTCCACGACGCCCGGCCCCTGGGCGGCGGCGAGGACGCCACCTACTTCATGCGCCGGGTGCAGGAACGCGGCGGCAAGTCCCTCTACTTCCTGCTGGGGGGCAGCACCCCCACGGGACATCACACGTCCACCTTCGACGTGGACGAGAAGGCCCTGGCCCACGGCGCCATGCTCATGGCCGGCATGGTGCTGCGGCTTACCGGCAAACATGCCTGAGATCAAAGTGGACGCCGCGGCCCTGGTGGACCTCGCCGGCGAGCTCATCAAGATTCCGAGCTTCTGTCCCGACGAAACTCCGGTGGCCCTGTTCTTGCGCGATTACCTCTCGGACCGCGGCTACCGTGTGGAGTTGCAGGAGGTGGAGCCCGGCCGCTTTCAGACCATCGCGACCCTCGAGGGCTCGGGCGGCGGCCCGAGCCTGATGTTCAACGGCCACATCGACATCAACTCCCTCACCCGGGGCGGCAAGCGGGACCCCTGGACGCCGTCGGTGGAGGGCGACCGGCTCTACGGCCACGGCGTCCAGAACATGAAAGGCGGCGTCGCATCCATGATCACGGCCGCCGAGGCCGTCCGCCGCGCCGGCGTGAAGCTGCGCGGCGACCTGGTGCTGGCCTGCGTGGTGGGCGAGACCCAGGGGGGCGAGGGCACCCACTTCCTCATGGAAAGCGGCCTCCGCACCGACGCGGCGGTGCTGACGGAGCCCTTCGGCATCGGCAACCTCGTCACCGTGCACGGCGGCATTGTCCACTTCGCCGTCCATACCTACGGGGTCACCGGACACGTGAGCAGGATCGAGGATACGGTGAACGCGGTGGGGCAGATGACCCGGGTCATCGAGGCGCTGCGCAACGTGGAGTTCACCTACACGCCAAGGGCCGACCTCCCTGCCCTCCCCCGCCTGAACGTCGGCAGCATCATCGGCGGCCGCGGCGAGGGTTACGTGCTGACGGAGCCGCCCTACGTGCCGGATCTGTGCACCGTAATCGTGGATGTGCACTTCGTGCCGGGCCAGAGCGCGGACTCGGTCATCGCCGACGTAAGGCGAGCCCTCGACTCCCTGAAGGACGGCGACCCGGGTGTCGACTACGCCATCGAGATCCCACCGCCCGCCTTCTTCAAGGGCTGCCGGCGGCTGGTGATGGACCCGCTGGACGTGCCCGCGGATGCCGCCATCGTCCGGGCCGTGGCCCGGAACCACGAGAAGGTCACCGGCTCTCCGCCCAACCTCATCGGCGCCCACCTGCCCATGTCCTACTCCGCCGGAGACAGTTGCTGGCTGTGGAAGCACGGCATCCCCTGCCTCCACTACGGCCCCGGCGGCGGCTTCCTGGATCCGGGGCCGGACGGCAGCTACATCTTCATCAGCGAGATGGCGACGTGCGCCGAGGTGCTGGCGCACACGGCCATGGACGTGTGCGGCACGGTATGAAGAACCATCGCTTCCGTACCACTGCCGAAAGTAGGTATTAGCAACACCATGAGCATCTCCGACAGCAACTACGAAGTCACCGGGGCGGTGGACCTGCACGTACACTGCGGGCCGGAGGGTATTCCGCGGCGTTTCGACGCGGTGTCGCTGGCGCGGCACGTGGAGCAATCCGGGCTCGGCGGCGCCGTGCTCAAGTCCCACATGGCGGCTACCGGGAGCTGGGCGCAGATGGCCCACGAACTCACCGGCGTCCGGCTCCACGGCTCCGTGGTGCTCAACCACTACGTTGGCGGCATCAATCCCGCGGCGGTGCGGGGCGCGCTGGGACCGTCGGCGGGCGGCGAGCCCTATCTCAAGGTGGTGTGGCTGCCCACGGTCCACGCAGCGGCCCATCTCACGGCCCGGCACCACGAAGGCGAGCAATACGACATCCCGCCCGAGTGGTGCGGCGGCACCGTCTCGGCCCTGGCCCGGCCCCTCGACGAGGTCGACCCCATCAACGTGCTCGCCGCCCACCTGCGGCCGCCCCTCGACGAGATCCTGCGGATCGCGGCCGACCATGACCTGGTGCTGGCCACCGGACACGCGGGACGGGACGAAGTGTTCTACGTGATGGAAAGGGCCAACGCCCTCGCGGTGCGGAAGGTCATCGTCACGCACCCGTGCTACGATCCGCCGGCCATCGACGTGGCGGAGCTTACCGAACTGGCCGCTGCCGGGGCCTACATCGAGTTGAGCTTCATCCTGGTGGACATGGGCCTGGTGTCGTTCGAGGACACCGCGGCGATCTTGAAGCGGGTGGGGCCGGGCCGGACGATCCTGTCAACCGATGTCGGGCAGGTGGACCGGGTGGCTCCCGCCGAAGGACTGGCGGAACTCGGGGCGGGTCTGCTCGCGGAGGGAGTTCCGCGCGAAGACATCGACATTGCGATGAAGCGCAACCCCCGGTTCCTCGTAGGCCGGTGAACCCCTCTTCCGAAGGCCTCGACCCGTTGATTCGCAATGACGAAACCGGTTCCCGGAGATGCTCCCGGGAAGGCCGGAGCGCACCTACCAGGCCATCTCCAGGCACTCCAGCACCTGCGACGCCGAGTGGATCTTCTTGGGGTTGTTGTGGGTACTGATGTCGTCCAGCGCCGCCTCGGCCAGGGACGGCAGCGCGTCGTGAGGGATGTCCAGGTCCCGCAGCCGTAGCGGCAATCCCATCTTGACGTTCATGCCGTAGACCACCTCGGGGGCCTCGGCCGCGGCCTTGACGTCGTCGGGCTCGCGGACTCCCATGACCCGGGCCATGCGGGCCATGGCCTCGGTGGTGCCGTCCAGGTTCCAGCGCATGGCGTAGGGCAGCATGAGGGCGTGGATGTTGGCGTGGGGCACGGTGAACCGGCCGCCGATGACGTGCACGATGCCGTGGTGAATGCCGGTCCAGGCGCTGTAGACGCCCATGCTGGAGAGGGTGGCGGCCACCTGCATCTCGCCGATGGCCTCAAGGTCGTTCATGTCCGCCACCAGCCGCGGCAGGTAGGTGGTGATGGGGCCGATGGCAGCCATGCAATAGGCCTGGCTCAGAATCTGGGTCTGGGTCGAGTAGACCGCCTCCACGCAGTGGGCCAACGCGTTCATGCCCGACGCCGCCAGGAGCCTGGCCGGGGCGGTCTGCGCCGCTTCCGGATCCAGCATGACCGTCCGGGGAGACATCTTGGGATCGGCCAGGATCAGCTTGTGGCCCCCTTCCGCCAAGCCCGCGGAGTAGCTGTACTCGCCGCCGGAGAACGTGGTCGGGATGGCGATGTGCGGCAGCTTGGGCGCCGGCATGGGCGGCACTTCCTTCTTGTCCGGCGGAATGAAGTGGGTGGCCAGATCCTTGAGCGGGCGGCCCTCGGCCAGGAGCGCGGCCATGCCCTTGGCGGTGTCGATGGAGCTACCGCCGCCCACGCTCACGAACGCGTCCGCGCCGGCATCGGCGGCCTGCCTCGCCGCCACGCCGATGGAATCCGTCGGCGAATGCGGCTTTACGGTATCGAAGACTCCCACGCAGAGACCGCCCAGGGCCGACCGCACCGCATCCAGGAGGTACGTCCTGGCGATGGACGGCGAGGTCACGACAAATACGCGGCTCGCCTCCAGGCGCCCGACCTCGTCCGCCAACTGCTTCACCACCCCGCGGCCGAAAACTATGCGCTCCACCCGTGGATTGCTGTACTCGAACGCTGAAACCGCCATCCGTCACCTCCTCGATGATGCGTGGGGTGTGAGAACCACACGCCGAAGGGCGTGTCAATCGCACTTCCTGACCGCTCAAACCATCGGGCGATGAAAGCCGTTGTGCCACCGGTAGTTAGCCCGAGCGGCGCATGAGCGGCGGCGCCCGCCGCGCACTTGCGGAGACAGTTCTCGAACCGCCGCGCGGCTTCCAGGCGTGCACTATAGGAAGCACGAGGTAACAAATCAATCGGCGAGGACACGCGTATGGGCCGGCACACTACAGGCCTGCACTGTCGGCGACGGTGCGTGCGGCCAGCGCTGGATTCAGGCTCTGCAAGACGCTGCATCGGAAGGTCCAGGCGGCGCGGCTGCTGTGCGTCAAGCAACGGACCGCCGCCGTGGTCAGCTACCGGGAGGTAAACAAGAGCGCGTCGATGCAGAAGCTCGGGGCGCACCAGCGCTCCGTTATTTCCAACGTCAGTCGGTCTGGTGCCTATATGCAATCCGAGCGGCATGTGTCCGACGGCACAATCCCGGCCGGGACGGGATGCTTCGATGCAACTGCCTTCAGCGAGACTCCTTGATCCACGGCCTCGGGCCATTGCATATTCTTCCAACACACATTGCCCGTCGATGCGGTCGGGAACCGGATTCATCTGGAACCAGAGGAGAGACGCGATGATTCGACGATTGATGATGCCGCTTGTGCGGGCGGTAAAGACCTTGCTCACAGCAGGCGCGGACGTGAACGCCAAGGACAAAGATGGGAGTACTCCCCTTCACGAGGCGGCAGCCGAGGGCGAAGCGGGAGCGGTGAAGGCCTTGCTCACTGCTGGCGCGGACGTGAATGCCAAATACAAAGATGGGTGGACTCCCCTTCACTGGGCGGCACTCAAGGGCCAAGCGGGAGCAGTAGAGGCCTTGCTCGCTGCCGGCGCGGACGTGAATGCCAAATACAAAGATGGGTGGACTCCCCTTCACGGGGCGGCACTCAAGGGCCAAGCGGGAGCGGTGAAGGCCTTGCTCACTGCTGGCGCGGACGTGAATGCCAAATACAAAGATGGGTGGACTCCCCTTCACTGGGCGGCAGCCAAGGGCGAAGCGGGAGCGGTGAAGGCCTTGCTCACTGCTGGCACGGACCTGAACGCCAAAGACAAAAATGGACGGACTCCCCTTCACGCGGCGGCACTCAAGGGCCAAGCGGGAGCAGTAGAGGCCTTGCTCGCTGCTGGCGCGGACGTGAATGCCAAATACAAAAATGGATGGACTCCCCTTCACTGGGCGGCAGCCAAGGGCGAAGCAGGAGCGGTGAAGGCCTTGCTCACTGCTGGCACGGACCTGAACGCCAAAGACAAAATTGGATGGACTCCCCTTCACGCGGCGGCACTCAAGGGCCAAGCGGGAGCAGTAGAGGCCTTGCTCGCTGCCGGCGCGGACCTGAACGCCAAAAGCAAAAATGGGTTGACTCCCCTTCACGCGGCGGCACTCGAGGGCCAAGCGGGAGCAGTAGAGGCCTTGCTCGCTGCTGGTGCGGACCTGAACGCCAAAGACGAAAATGGGGCGACTCCCCTTCACGCGGCGGCACTCGAGGGCCAAGCGGGAACGGTGCAGGGCAACCTCGGACGTAGCATCGTGATCGACACGACAACGCCGGAGGCTTCCGAGTATCTGGAATTCCTGCGCAACCTGGATGACTCCGTGATCCAAGTTGTCAATGGCAACCGAAAACTGCACACATTTGGCAATCGAAAACTGCACACTTTCGAGAAGAGCGTCCGTGCAGAAGTGACGCTCTGCGGTTGGTTCGGTTCATGGGTCATGGTCTGGACGGAGGGAGCGGAGCGAGCGGAGTCCAGGCCATGACGGGTTGCAGATCGGCAGGACATGGCGCTCACAGGACGCCTCCCTGGCGAGGCTGCTCGTCGGCTGACCGCATGAGGTTGCGGTGTTCGCGCATCCTGTAGCTGTTGCCGCGGATGTTGACGATGTGGCAGTGGTGGAGGAGCCGGTCGATGAGGGCAGCAGCCATGACCTCGTCGCCGAGGACGCTGCCCCAGTCCTCGAAGCCCTTGTTGGAGGTGAGCACGGTGGAGGCGCGTTCGTGCCTGGCGTTGATGAGCTGGAAGAAGAGCACGGCGCCGTCCTGGGTAACCGGCAGGTAGCCGATCTCGTCCACCAAGAGCAAGGCGGGATAGGTGAGGACCCGCAGCCGGCGGGAGAGCTCGCCTGCGGCCTTGGCCTCCAGCAGCGACTCGATCAGTCCGGCCAGGGTTCCGTAGTAGACGCGGCGGCCGGATTCGGCGGCGGCGACGGCTAGGCTGATAGCCAGATGAGTCTTGCCGACCCCGGGCGGCCCGAGAAAAATGACGTTTTCGCGGCGATCCAGGAAGCCGAGTTCGTGGAGGCTCTCGATCTGCTCGCGCTTGATGCTGGGCTGGAAGGCGAAGTCGAACTGGGCCAGGGTCTTCACGGCCGGCAGCCGCGACGAGCGCATGGCGGTCTGGAGGCGGCGGTTGTTGCGCAACCCGATCTGGGCGTCCAACAACTGCTCGATAGCCTCGCTGGCGGTGGCCGCCCCGCTGTCGGCCTGGGCCAGGACGTCGTCGACGGCCTCGAGCGCGCCCGGCATCTTCAGATCCGCCAGCATCGCCCGCAGCCGGTCGCGCCGGTTGCCTGCCTCGGCCCTCATGACACCGCCTCCGCGTAGACCCTGAGCGAGCGCCGCTCGACGTCTACGGTGACGGGCAGGGGGCGCCGGGCTTGCTGTGGAAGCCTGTGCATACCAAGGCGCCGATACGGGCAACTCGCCAACGGCAGCAGCGCCTGCTGCTCGTCGCGCTCGAAGCGGTCCACCGGGCGCTCCCTGGTGGTGCCGTGCCAGCGCCGGTTCGCGGTTCCCTCAAGCCACAAGCGCGCCTGCTCGTTCAGGTCCTCGTCGTTCAGGAACTCCCGGCCGTAGAAGAAGTTGTTGCGGATGTAGCGGATCGGCCGCTCCACCTTGCCCTTGGTTTGGGCTCGGTACGGCCGGCATGCCCGAGGCCGGAACCCCCAGTGCGCGGCGAACCGCAAGAAGTCCGCGTTCAACACCAACTCGCCCCCGCCCGCGCGGCCGTCCGACAGCACCACCGTCCGCATCTGGTCGAACAAGAGCTCCTGCGGCACCCCGCCGAAGCACTCGAAGGCGCTCTCCAGCCCTTCGATCAGCACTGCCATCGTCTGCCGCCGGTAAAACCGCAGCCACAACAGCCGGGAGTGGCTCAGAACCATCACCAAAGCATGCCGCCGCCCCCAGGGAAGCGTGAACGTCGCAAAGTCCACCTGCCCCTGCCGTCCCGCCGGCGTCTCGAACCGCACCACCGCCTCCGCCGGCTCCCTTGGCCGCACCGCCCGAACGTACTCCCTCACACGGACGTACCCGCCCGTGTAGCCTGCCCCTCGTACCTCGTCGTACAGCCGCTTCGCCGACAACCGCGGATACTCCTCCAGTCGCGCCTCGATGATCCCCTTGTACGGATCCAGCTTGTGACACACCGGCGGCCTCGCCCTGTATCGCGTCCCGCCTCCCGACAGATCCCGGTCCAACTGTCCTGTCTCGATCCACTCGTGGATCGTCCGGCGACTCACCCCGAACCGCCGCGACAGCTCCGTCTTCGTTACACCCCGTTCCAGATAGTGCCTAAGCAGCATCCTCGTCTCCCATCCGTGCATCTGTGCTCCGCTCCGTTCCTGTTGGTCTTGCCAACAGCCTGGACCCGAGCACTCACGCCAGCAATCAATGTGTGCAGTTTTCGATTGCCATAAATGGGAAATTTACAGTTGCCACCAACATCCAAGTCAACGGACGTACCTATTTGGTGGGCTTCTACGTACCGTACGTGTTGAAGCGAGGGCCGATTCACGAATGGATTGAAGCGGAAACCGGACTAGTATTCCGTGTCGGAGACTCCTACTACGTCTGTTGCCGAGTGACGCGGGAACGGCCCGCGCCGGTTCTTCCGCTTCCCAACCCGTCCTAGACGCGCCGACGGTGGAGGTCTTGCTCGCTGCTGGCGCGGACGTGAACGCCAAAAACAATGCTGGGGCGACTCCCCTTCACTGGGCGGCACTCAAGGGCGAAGCCGGAACGGTGAAGGTCTTGCTCGCTGCTGGCGCGACGGTCAACGAGAGAACCGGAGATAGAATAACTCCTCTGGAAGCAGCCCGAGTCGGGATGGAAAAGACAGAGGGAAACGTCAAACATTTTCAGGAGGTGGTGCGGACACTGGAAGCACACGGGGCACGCGAAGGATGAGGCCGATGAATGGACAGGGAACGCTCGTGGAAGCGAGCGGCGGACTCCTCCCGCATCCTTGCGGAGCCTGTCCGTGCCACGATGCTCTCGTCTCCCGGGATAGAGGAGGTCATCAAGCCCGCAAGGGCTTGCCAGGAACGGCTAACCCAGCCGAATTGAGGGAATGTGCAACCATAACCGATCAATCATCTGCGGCTCAGAAGGATGCTTCTATTCCGGGCTGTTTCCCATTTCTCCTCCCTTGGTTTGCTGGTTTTCGACAGGCAGCGGCGAAATGATTCAGGCAAACGCTATACCCTTTTGGCATCAGGAACACGGGGTCGGGGCACGGTGGCGGGTTTGAGGGAAGGAATCGGGCACATTGCCCCGAGGTGCGTAGAAGGCGACGTCTGGTCGAGGCCGATGGAGCCGGCAATGAGTCTCCCCACCCTCTCTGCCGCCTCGGCCATATGGCGGTCGGCGAGATGGGCGTAGCCCGCGGTGGTGCGGTGCCGCCGGTGCCCGAGCAACCTGCCGACCAGGGGAAGATTCTCGCCGGACATCACGGCTTGGCTGGCGATGGTGTGCCGAAGGTCATGAAGGCGAAGCCTTCCGAGCTTCGCGGCCGCGCACGCCGCGCGCGGACGGTCCCGCAAGGGATGATAGCCCTTCCCGTGCGCGTAGGTCGGAAACAGCAGCCCATCCGGATCGCGAAGACCCCGCAGCGTCTCGATATGCGCCCGCGCGGACCGGTCTTGGAGTCGCCAAGGTTGAGCGCGTCCCGGCCGACATCGCGCCAGGGCAGATTGAGCACCTCGCTTCGGCGGCATCCGGTGAGCGCCAGCAGCCGGATCGCGGCGACGGCGACGGCCTCGGGCCATCGGGGCTCGCCGGCGTCGAGCGCGCGACCGAGGCGCGCCAGTTCGTCCGCGTCGAGAAACCGGGCGATGTTGTTCCGCGGGTTCTTCCTGATGCCGACACAAGGGTTGCTGTCGCGTTGGCGCAAACCCCACTCTTCGGCGCGGAACATCATCGAGCGCAGTATCTCGAAGGCGCGGTTGGCCGCACCGGGCCGGTCCTTGCTGGCTGCGTCGAACCACGCGGCCACATCCTCGGGACCGATGCGGTCGAGCGGTATCCTGCCGAAGGCAGGTAGGATGCGGGACTTGATATAGTTGCGCACGGTCTTGCGTCCTGAGGGCTTCCAGTGCGGACCGCAGCGACGCAGGTACTCGTCCGAGAACTGCGCAAGGTCAAGGTCTCTTTCTCCCTGCGGTTGTCGCCCGCGCGAATGCGCCCAAGCATGTCACGGGTGCGACGGCAGGCCTCGGCGATCTCGATCTCGGCATGCCGAGCGATGACGATGCGGCGGCTCCGTCCCTCGATGCGCGCCTGCACGATCCAGACCTTCCGGCCTGATGGATGGATGCGAAGCCCGGAGCCGGGGAGTTTCCTGTCGAACAGGATCGTGTCCCTGTCGCCAGGCCCACTTTGGCGGGCCAAGCGCGGGGTGAGGTCAACGGTGGACATGATGTGCTCCTCCCTCGTGCTCCGCGTCCCTTCCGGCCAGGGCCATGTGGATACGGCCCGAAACCCGGTCGGCGGCGTCCGTAACGGACTGATCGGAAAGATGGGCGTAACGCTCGGTGGTCTCTACCAAGGCATGACCGAGCAGCTTCGCGATGGTCACCATGTCCACGCCATTCATGGCGGCTACCGAAGCCCAGTTGTGGCGGAGGTCATGAAGCCGCAAGCCGGGCAAGCTCGCCTCATTGCGGATGCGGTGCCATTGGTGTTCGAAGTTGTCGATGTGCCGCGTTGGCGGTCGCGCAGGGAACAGGAACGGGCAATCGGGACTGTAGCGCGGGATGGCGGCGATGAGCGCACGTGCGGCGCTCGACAGCCAGACCGTGCGCGGCCCGGACTTGGAATCGGGAAGGTGGATGCGCTTGCCGCGAATCCAGTCCCATTCGAGGGAGACGATTTCTCCGCGCGGTACCCCGTCAGCATCAACAGGCGGATGATGGCCACGACATGCGGGCGATAGAACTCGTCGCGGGTGAGCACGGGTCCGGTATCGTTCCTGGCCGGGTCGATGAAGGTGGCGAGGAGCCTGCGGGCCTCGCGCCGCGCCTCGGGCACGGTGAGGGTGTCGGCGCTGCCGATGGTGGCGGAGCGGATGCGCCCGCGCACGCTGCGGCGCACGAAGAACGAGCGATTTCCGCTAGTGCCGACGCGGAGGCCGAGGCCGGAGATCACGTCGTCCCAGACATCGTACTTCCTGGCGCGGGGTTTGGCGGCGCGGACGCGCTTGGCGAAGGTGGACCTGAATTCGTCGGTCATGGCTTGCGGCTCCTTTGTTGGGCCGCGCGACCCGCGGTCAGAACAGGAAGCGGTCGCGGCGGTGTTTGTTCGAGGAAGCCGCTTGGCGGTGCGGGACGGGGTGAGCCGTAAGGCTCTGAATCTACGTGTGTTTCCGCACTATTGCGTGATGGCGGACACTAACCGGAAGGGCATCCCCGGTGCGTGAGGTGTGAGATACCCGGGCGGGTTTGTCAACGGCGGAGAATCGGACCCGGGCGTCGGACCGGCCTCCGGACCCCGGGTCAAGCCCGGGGTCCGGAAAGATCCGCGCGCTTCACCATCTGGAACTGACCGGATATTGGCGGATGGCGTTATCCGGCGTCAGGATGGTAGCGTTGGCCCCAAGGGCGACCGCCACGAGAAGGCGGTCGAACGGATCCCGGTGATGGTCGGGCAGTTCAGAGGCGCGATAGATGTCTGCCCGTCCCAGACCGAGACAATCCAGGCCCCAGGCGTCGATCTGTGCTTCGAGCCAATGCCGGGGCGGGTCGGGAAGGACGAGCTTTCCGGCGTTCCACTTGAGCGCTATCTCCAGGGTCGAAACGTCGCTCCACAGAAGTGTGGAATCGGAGGCGTCAATGGCTTGTACAGATGCGGGGGAGAGCTTTTCCGGCTCCGTGGCCAGCCAGATCAACGTACAGGTATCCAACAGAAATTGGATCAAAGGCCCCACTCCTTCAACCGGTGGTCGTCAAGCGGCTCGAACGCATCGGAGACGTACTGAACGGGTGGCGAGGTGCGAGTGCCGACTCTCGGCCGCCGTCCCGTAGACGGCTCAATGGCGGTCAATTGGGCCACCGGCGTGGAGCCGTTGAGTATGATGATGGTCTCACCCCGCTGGATCTCCTTCAGCATCCGGGAAAGGTGTGTCTTGGTCTGGTGGATCGTAGCGGTCTTCATTTGCATAGACTAGGACTTAGTCATGACTAAGTCAATAATCCACACAGCAACGATACAACGGCTCCCAATTGCGGCCACTCATCCCCCGTGGCTGAGCACCCAGACTCCCCCGACGATGAGCGCCGCGGCCAGCCCGTCCCGCGGGGTGACGGACTCCAGGGCGCGGAGCGTGAAGTGGGACAGCACGAAAGTGATGAGGGGCGAGATGCGCCAGATGGGCGCCACCAGCACCGAGGGCGCCAGCAGCAGCGCCTTGTAGGTGCACAGCGACGCGATGGCCTCGGTGATGCCGGCAATGCCGAAGAGCACCGCGCTCTTGAGCGGCACCCTCTCCTGCCGCCAGGCCTGGATGCCCAGCGAAGGGCCGGCGGTGAACAGGATCACCGTGGCGGTGATATGGTTGACCAGCGTGCCCAGCGCCGGCACGGCGGCGGCCACGAGTCCCCATTTCTTGAAGATGGGATTAATCCCGAAGGCCAAGGAAGACAGCAGCGGATACATGAAATAGACCAGCCGGTTGGGAGGCTGCTCTCCTTCGGGCGGGCTCACCGTCAGCAGCAGCACGCCGGCCACGATCACCACCACCCCGGCGCTGATCTCCCAACCCACCTGCTCGCGCAGGAGCCCCCATCCCAGCAGCACGGTTATGAGCGGCGAGGAGTTTTTCACCGTCACCGACTTCGACGCCCCCACGCTGTCGATGCCCAGGTTGAGGAACACCTTCCCCAGGCAGGCGGCCACGCCCGTCAGCATGAAGGAGAGCAAGGGCAGCCAGTCCAGCCTCACGAACTCCCCGCGCCAGGCGGTGGCGGCCACCAGGGTCGCCAGGGACCAGTACTGGGTCCAGAGCGTCGCCATGGTGACGTTGGACTCCGCCATGCCCTTCTTGAGCAGGGTCGGGACCACGCCCCATATGACGCCGGCGGCCAGGGCGTAGAGGATGGCTTCGGTGGTGGCGTCGGTCATGGGGTGGGAAAGCGTACGTGTTACAAGGAGCGACTGACGAGGGGAAGCCGCATCGAAGCAGCGAAGCCTACAAATTAGACCGCGGCGGTGACCAGGTCAATCGGGACGGGTCGTTGACACTCCCCTACCCTCCGGGCATGATTCATGGTCACCCTTTCACGTTTCCACCCTGGAGCCTACCATGAGCGACGTCCGTTTTATCGATACCACCGTGCGCGACGGCAACCAGAGCCTGTGGGCGCTGAACATGCGCACCGATCACATGCTGGCGGTGGCGGAGCACATCGACGAGGCCGGGTTCGAGTCGGCCGAGTTTTTCGTCACGGTGATGTTCAAGAAGCTCGTGCGGGAACAGAAGGAGGACGCCTGGGACTGGTTCCGGCTCGGTACGAAGCGCTTCAGGAAAACCCCGCTGCGGCTCCACGGCGGGCTCAAGCTCATCGAGAAGATCCCGGTGTGCGTGTTCGAGTTGATGATCGAGCGGATCATGGACTACGGCATCACGCTGACCCGCACTTCCAACTCCTGGAACAACTACGACGAGTTCGACGTGGAAAAGACCGAGCTCAAGAAGCTCGGCATGGACACGGTGGTGAACCTGATCTACTCGGTGTCGCCGCGCCATACCGACGAGTACTACGCGCGGAAGGCCCGGGAAGCCGCGGCCCTCGACCCGGTGCGGATATGCTTCAAGGACGTGGGCGGGCTGCTGACCCTGGAGCGGGCCCGGACCTTGATTCCCATCGTGCTGGAGAACATCGGCGACACCCCGGTGGAGTTCCACGCCCACTGCAACAACGGGCTGGCGCCGCTGTGCTACCTCGAAGCCGTGGACATGGGCCTGACCACGCTGCACACCGGCATCCCGCCGCTGGCCAACGGCTCGGCGCAGCCGTCGATCTTCAACGTCGCGCGGAACCTGCGCGCCATGGGGCACAACCCGCTCATCGACGAGGAGGTGCTCAGGCCGGTGACGGAAAAGCTCAACTACATCGCGAAGCGCGACCACCTGCCGGTGGGCCGGGTGGTGGAGTTCGACGAGTCGCAGTACACACACCAGGTGCCGGGCGGCATGATCTCCAACTTCCGCCACCAGCTCGGTCTCATCGACAAGCGCGACAAGCTCGACGCCATCCTGGAGGAATGCGTCCGGGTGCGCGAGGAGTGGGGCTATCCCATCATGGTGACGCCGCTGTCCCAGTTCGTGGGCACCCAGGCGGCCATCAACGTCATCGTGGGCGAGCGCTACAAGGAGGTCACCGACCAAGCCATCCAGTACGCCCTGGGCTACTGGGGCCGGGAGGGCGCCGAATACATGCACCCCGAAGTGAAGGACAAGATCCTGGGGCGCCCACGGGCCAAGGAGTGGGAGCACTGGGAGCTGCCCGCGCCGTCGATCCAGGAGGTGCGCCGGCAGCTCGGCGCCACCCACCTGTCCGACGAAGAGTTCCTGCTCTGGGTCTTCGCCGGCGAGGAGGCGGTGAAGGCGCTGCCGGACGGGGGCGCGCCCAAGGAATACCTGAGCGCCGGCACCCCGCTGGTGCGGCTGGTGGGCGAGCTGACCCGCCAGGACAAGGCCAACCACATCTACATACGCAAACCGGACTTCTCGCTGACGTTGGGGCGCGCCTGACTGGAGCGGTGACTATCTGTCGGGACGTCTCGGATTGATTGAAGAAAAGGAAGACTTGTCCCGACAGGGTCCCGATCTGCAAGCTCGCGAGATTGACACGCTCCTGCCGATCGGATAATCCCGAAGAACGGCTAACCGCCGCCCGCGACCGCTGCATTTCATTCTCAGGGAGGGAACACCGTGACCTCAACCAATCCCCGACGCATCATCGACGGCGACGGCCATGTCGTCGAAGACATTGCGGCCATCATCGGCAACATGCCGCCGGAGTACACCGGCAAGACGTTCTCGGAGGCGCGCGCCAAGAGCCCGTTCCCGCCCATCGACCACCTGCACTCGGCCAACCGCCACTACGTACCGGAAGGGGCCTTCGCCAACGTCGGGCCGGAGGGCTGGGAGGTGTTCCTGGAGGACGTGCGCATCGACGCCACGGTGCTCTACACCAGCGCCGGGCTGGCGTTCGGGAAGATCGTCAGCCGCGACTGGGCCATTGAGCTGGCGCGGGCCTACAACGACTGGATCCACGAAACCTACGTGGCCCGGAGCCCGCGGTTCCAGGCCATGGGGCTGCTCCCGTTGCAGGAGCCCAAGGCCGCGGCCGAGGAGTTGCGCCGCATGGTGGAGGAGCTGGGCCTGTGCGGCGCCATGCTGCCGTCCACCGGCGCCAACATGCCCCACCTGGGCTCCGAGCGCTACTGGCCGATCTACCGGGAAGCGGAGCGGCTGGGATGCGCCATCGGCATACACGGCGGCGCCCACGAGGGCATGCTCATGGACGACCTCACCCCCTACGCGCCGGTGAACGCCCTAGGCCATCCCATGGGACAGATGATCGGCTTCGCGGGCATCGTCTTCAACGGCGTCCTGGACAAGTTTCCGGGGCTGCGCATCGGCTTCCTCGAAGCGGGCTGCGCCTGGCTGCTGACGTGCCTCGAGCGCTTCAACGGCTCCTGGGCGAGCCACGTGCAGTACGACCCCCGCGGACGTTTCCTCGAACTCGGCGACGGCATGAACATGACCGACTACATCTGCCGCCACATCGACGAGGGCCGCATCTTCGTGGGCGTCGAGGGCGACGAGCTGTCCATCGCCGAGGCGGTGCGGGTGGTGGGCAACAAGCCGTTCCTGTTCTCCTCCGACTACCCCCATGAGGTGGACGCGGCCACCTGCAAGCACGAGCTGCAGGAGCTGGAAGAGAACGAGGAGCTGAGCGACGACGACAAGGACGCCATCCTCTTCCGCAACGCCCAGCGGTTCTATCGCCTGGGCGAGGGAGCGGCGCAGACGGGAGGCCAACCGTGAGCACGTTACAGGATCGGACCGTCGTCGACGGCGACGGCCACGTGGTGGAGGACCACGAGGCCATCTGGCGGCGGATGCCCGAGGATTACCGGGTCAGCAACTGGTCGATGCGCAGTCCCTTCGGGCCCAACGACCACCTGCACTCGGCCAACCGTCATTTCGTTCCCGAGGGCGCGTTCGCCAAGGTGGGACCCGAGGGATGGATCGAGTTCCTGGAGGACGTGGGCGTCGAGAGCACCGTCCTCTACCCCTCCAACGGTCTCACCCTTGGCCGGGTGGTGAGCCGCGACTGGGCCATCGAGCTGTCGCGCGCGTACAACGACTGGCTCCACGACGAGTACACGGCCCGGAGCCCACGCTTCCAGGCCGTGGGGCTGATCCCGCTGCACGAGCCGGACGAAGCGGTGGCGGAGTTGCGGCGCATCGTCGAGGAGCTTCACTTCGCCGGCGCCATGCTGCCGGGCACGGGCGCAAGCCAGCTCCAGAACCATCTGGGGGACGAGCGGTACTGGCCCATCTACGAGGAGGCGGACCGGCTCGGCTGCGCTCTCGGCATCCACGGCGGCGTGCACGACAACATGGGGCTGGACGACATGAGCCCGTATGCCCCGGTGAACGCCCTGGGCCACCCCTTCGGGCAGATGGTGAACTTCGCCGGCATCGTCTTCAACGGCGTGCTGGACCGCTACCCCAACGCCCGCTTCGGCTTCCTGGAGGCCGGCGCCGCGTGGTTCGTGAACTGCCTGGAGCGCTTCGAGCGGTCCTGGAGCAGCCACGTCCAGTACGATCCCAACAACCGCTTTCTCCAACTCAAGGAGAACGAATCCGTCACCGACTACGTGCTCAAGCACGTGGACGCCGGCCGGATCTTCGTGGGCGTGGAGGGGGACGAGCTGACCCTGCCCTTCGCCGTGCGCATCGCGGGCAACAAGCCGTTCCTGTACTCTTCCGACTTCCCTCACGAGGTGAATCACGCCACCGCCAAGGAGGAGATCGAGGAACTGCGGGAGAACCCCCGGCTCACGGACGACGACAAGGCGGCGATCCTGCACGCCAACGCCCGGCGTTTCTACCAGCTCGGATAGGGACTGGCCGGGCAATCCGTGGCGACGCGCCGCCAACCTCCCCTCTCGGTGCGCTTCTTCTACGGCTGGATCGTGGTGGCGCTGACGTTCTGCGTCAACCTCACCGCGGCTGGCACACGCTCCGCCGCAACCCTGTTGATCAGGCCGCTGGAAGCGGAATTCGGCTGGAACCGCACCATGGCGTCCGGGCCCGGGGGCCTGAACCTTCTCCTGTTCGGCATCGGCGCGCCGGCGGCGGGCTGGCTGGTGGACCGCTTTGGCGTCCGCCGCGTTGTGATGGTTGCCTTGGCATTGGTCACCGCGGGCCTGGTGGGTACGGCCATCAGTCAGCAGTGGTGGCACCTGCTGCTGTTCTGGGGCCTGGTGGTAGGCTTCGGCACCAGCGCCACACCCGTGCTCGCGGCAGCGGTGGCCAACCGCTGGTTCGTGAAGCACCGGGGCGTAACCCTGGGTTTGCTGACCAACGGCAACGCCGCCGGCCAGATGGTTTTCCTGCCCCTGTTCACCATCGTCATCGCCGCGACCGGCTGGCGCGGCAGCATGCTGTTCCTGGGCGCTGTCGCCTTCGGCCTGATGACGCTGGTGTCGCTGTGGATGCGCGACGAGCCGGAGGAGGTGGGCCTGGAACCCTACGGCCGGGCCGCCGCCGTTGCTTCCGGGACCATGCGATCCGACACACAGGCATCCGCCACCCCCATCCGCGACGCATTTCACAGCTCCACCTTCTGGCTCCTGAGCGGCGGCTTCTTCGTGTGCGGCCTCACTGCCAACGGGCTCATCGGCCTGCACCTGATACCCCACGTGGTCGAGAACCTCGGCATTGCCGGGGTCGTCGCCGGCCTGATCGTCGGCGTCATGGGCGGCATCAGTTTCATCGGCACGCTGGGCGCCGGCTGGCTGGTGGACAAGGTGGACGCGCGCAAGGTGCTGGCCTTGGCCTATTTCCTGCGCGGGTGCTCGCTGTTCCTGCTGCCGTTTGTCGACTCCCTCGCCGGACTGATCCTGTTCGCCATGGTATACGGCATCGACTGGTACGCCACCGGCCCGGCGACCACGGCCATTGCCGCGGACACCTTCGGCCGGCAGGCGGTGGCGCGCATCTTCGGGTGGATCTTCCTCGCACACCAGTTCGGCGCCACCTTCGCGGGCTACGGCGCCGGCGTGATTTACGATATATTCGGCGAATATCAGTACGCGTTCCTGGCCGGCGCCACCATGGCGCTCATCGCCGCGGCCCTGGTGCTGCAGATCTCGCCGCGGACGTCCCGGTTGACGCCCGCCCCGAGCGCCGCGTGAGGCTCCCGGACATCCTCGCCGACTGAATCGATCATCGCCAACGGAGGTTCATCCATGCAACTACCGCCCATAGCCGCCACAACCATCGGCAGCTTCCCGCGACCCAAGTGGCTGGCCAACGCCACCCGCAGCCAGACGACGTTCAATCTGGAGGGAGAACGGCTCCGCGAAGGCCTCGACGACGCCACCAGCGTGGCCATCCGAGACCAGGAGCTGGCGGGCCTGGATCTGGTCACCGACGGCGAACAGCGGCGGCCGCACTTCATCGACCACATCCTGAACTCGCTGGAAGGCGTGGACACGGTGAACCGGGTCCCCAAGGGGGTGTACCGGCGGCGCGACGACGTGCACCAGGTACCCCACGTGCACGGAGCCCTCAAGCGGCGGAAGCCCGCCGTGGTGGAGGATCTGCAATTTGCCAAGGGACGCACGGACCGGCCGGTGAAGATGGCGGTGCCCGGGCCCATGACCGTGGTGGACAGCACCCTGGACAACCACTATGGCGACGAGGCGGCCATGGCCATGGATGTGGCCGCGGCCCTCAACCAGGAACTGCGGGAACTCCAGGCCGCCGGCGCCGACGTGCTGCAGATCGACGAGCCCGCCATGACCCGCTACCACGAGAAGGTCGCGGCCTACGGCGCCCGGGCTCTCGACCGCTGCATCGAGGGCATCACCGTCCCCACCATTGTCCACCTCTGTTACGGCTATCCCGGCGGCAAGGACCTGCAGCACGAGTACGAGTACCCGGAGCTGTTCCCGCTCCTGCTCGAGACCAACATCGGCGGCTTCGCGGTGGAGTTCGCCCGCAGCAACTACGATCCGGCCATCCTGGAAGTGTGCAAGGATCGGCTCGTCATGTTCGGCTGCGTGGACCCCAGCGACGTTCCGGTACCGCCCTTGGAATCGGTGGTGACTCGGGTCCGCCACGCGCTCCGGTACCTCGACCCGGAGAAGCTGCTGCTGGCGCCGGACTGCGGCCTCATGACCGTGAGCCGGGAGCTGGCCTTCGCCAAGGCCAGGCTGCTGGCGGACACTGCCTCCGAACTGCGGCGGACGCTGTGAGCCCGTCACCCGCAGGCGGCAACCAAGCCGCGCAGATGTACCGCGTCGTGAAACTTCCCGACGGGATCACGGGCCGCCTGTATCTCGGCAGCATGCCCGGACGCTACGAGGTGTTCGACGAAGCGTGGCGGGCCATCGTCGAGCGCGAGATCACGCGGGTGATCTGCCTCGTGCCGCCCGAGGAACTGCAGGACAAGTCGCCGCTCTACGCCCGCGCGCTGCGGGAAGCCAGCATCCCGTGGGAGCACGAAAGCTTCCCCGTCGAGGACTTCGAGGCGCCGGCGGACCGGGAGGCATTCTGGACCCTGGCGCGGGAAACGGCCCGGTTGCTGAAGGCGGGAGAAGCCATCCTGGCTCACTGCGCCGCCGGCATCGGCCGCACCGGCACCTTCGCCGTGTGCGCGCTGCTGGCGCTGGGCATGAGCGCCGCCGCGGCGCGCGCCGCGGTCCGAAGGGCCGGCGCCGGACCCCAGACCGCGGCCCAGGAAGACGTGGTCCAGTGGGCCGCGGGACTGGACTCCGCCGGCTGAGTTTCTTCCTTCCCGCACTGCGTCGTGATAGAAAAGAAGCGGTCCGCGGGACAAGACTGCCTTCGAGGGAGAGAACAAGGATGAGCCGTATCACACCGCCTCTCAACTTCTCCAAGTGGATCGACGAGCACCGTCACCTGCTCAAGCCCCCGGTGGGCAACCAGGTGGTCTACAAGGACACCGAGTTCACGGTCATGGTGGTGGGCGGACCCAACACGCGCAAGGACTACCACGTGGACGAGGGCGAGGAGTTCTTCTACCAGCTCGAAGGCGACATGACGCTCAGGATCATGGAAGACGGCGCACCCAAGGACATCCCCATCCGGGCCGGCGAGATCTTCCTGCTGCCGCCCAAGGTGCCGCACTCGCCGCAACGGCGGGCGGACACCGTGGGCCTCGTCATCGAGCGCCAGCGGCGCGACGGCGAGCTGGACCGGTTCCAGTGGTACTGCGACGACTGCCACGCCAAGATCTACGAGGAATCGGTGCAGCTCACCGACATCGTCGCCCAGCTCCCGCCCATCTTCGAGCGCTTCTGGAACAACCAGGACAACCGGAAGTGTGACGGCTGCGGCTCGGTGATGGAGCCGGTCAACTGAGCCGCGAGTCGGACGCACCCGTCTCCACCTTCTACCGCGGGCTGGCCAACAGCCTGACCCTGGGGCGCTTCGCTGCCCCTCTCCCGTTCATCTACCTCATGCTGGAAAGCCACGGCGGGGCCTCTCGCTCCACCGGCGCGCTGCTCTTCGTCCTGTATCTGGTGACCGCGTTCTCCGACCTGCTGGACGGATACTTTGCCCGCAAGGCCGGCTCCGCGAGCGCCAAGTGGGGACGGCTGGATGTGCTGGCGGACGTGTGGTTCAATACGTCCGCTCTGCTGGCGGCGGCGTGGCTCGGAATCGTAGGCTACTGGGTGCCGCTGGGGATAGCTGTTCTCGCGGCGCAGTTCCTGCACCGGAACCGGACTACCCTGCCCGAGCGACGGTCCCGGCTCCGCGAGGACCTTCCGGGCAAGGCCGCCGGAGTCGTCTACTACCTGCTGGTGGGCGCCGTGGCCCTGGGAATCTGGCTGGACGATGGCCGGTGGTCCGCCTGGACCGGGTGGGTGGGCAATGCGGTCTTCGTGTACACGGCCCTCGTATTCGCACGGAATCTCCGGCGCAACGCAAATGCCGGATCATCTTCGACCCGGTTGTAGCCAAGCACCCTCCGGCACCACCTGTGCTTTCAAATCTTCCGGGTTCACGACCTTGCTGCGCCCATCAACAAGCGCTCCGGTCACCAGTGTACAGCTTCAGAGGCATGAGGCACGCCGCCGACAGGAAAACGAAAATTCCCGCCAGGACGAACGCGGAGCCGATCCCGTAGTGATCCGCAAGATACCCGGCGACGATCGGAGTCGGGAGCACGGCCACCTGGGCGATGACGGTGGTGAGGCCCTGGGACGAGGCCTGCACGTTGGCGCCGGAGACGTCCGAGATCACCGCCGTAAGCACGTTCATCAGGGTGTAGAAGAAGGTGCCGATGACGATGATGACAAGGGTCAGGGGCGCCACGGGCGGAGCCACGGCAAGAAGCATATACAGGGCGCCCAGCACGAACATCGATGGAACCAGTACCGGTTTCCGGCCGTAGCGATCGGACAGATAGCCCAGCGGGGTCTGCGAGAAGATTCCCACGACGTGAAGGAGGAAGACGTAGACGCCGAGCGCCTCGCCCGAGAAATGGAGCTCCTCGACAAGATAAACGGGCAGGAAAGAAAGGATGACGACGCGGCCCATGGTGAGGAGGCCCCTCGACGCCGATATCGCCACGAACGAGCCCTTTCGCAGCAACGCCATCATTTCCCGGAAACGCGTGGTGCGAGACGGGGCTCTCGTGTCCTGCCTGAAGGCGCCGAGCAGACCGCGCAGGACAAGAAAGCCGAAAAACACTCCCGGCACGATGTGCCACCAGAGCACCCCTTCCCAAGGCAAGGCGGCCACGAGCACTCCCTGGGCCAGTGGCGACAGGCTGTCGCTCACCGTGGCGCCGGTGCCGTGGACAGCCATGGCCGTGGCCCGGCGTTGGGGGAACTTGGAAGTGAGCGTGGCCGCGGCCGTAGGGTGCCACAGCGCCGTGCCGAAACCGATGAGCACGCTGGCGGCGAAGGCCGTCCAGAAACCGCCGCCGCTGCCGAACAGGAGATAGGCGAGCCCCATCATGACCAACGACGAGGCCAGGATCACGTCCCGATGCCGGTACAGCGAGTCCCCCAGCATGCCGGCGGGCAGATTGAGGGTGCCCTGTCCGAACTGCCGCGCCGCCGCCAGCGCCCCGTACTGAACCCCGCTGAGACCCAGCCCCACCTTGATGAACGGCTGGGCCACGGTGAACAGCTGCTGGAACCAATGGATCGCGATGTGCCCGCTGGTCACGACGCCCAGCAGCCGGACCCGTTCCCGCCCCAGTTCCCGGGCCTCGGCCACGAGACGCCGGGCGCCTGAGCGGATGAACGAAGGGGACGGCGAAATGGTACGCGAACGTCGAAAGGCCAACGCTCAGTCCCCCAACCTGCGCCTGGAGAACAGGTCCGCGTAGACCCTGGGCAGGAAGATCAGGCCGAAGGAGCCGTTGGCCAGCATGAAGGTCAGGTGGGCGGCGAGGCTGTAGGCGAGCAGGTCCGCCTCGGCGGCATAGCCGCCGAAAAAGAAGATCCAGGCGGCTTGGGAGGTGCCGAGGTGGGCCACGGTCACGGGCAGCGCGGCCACCAGATAGACGATGGGCAGGAACGCCAGCAGCGGCAACATCGGGACCTCGATGCCGAAGAACGTCAGCGCCCTGGCGTGGACCAGGAGCGAAAGGAAGAACACCGAGCCCTTGAGGAGCAGGATCCCCAAGGCTTGGCGCAGCCGGACCTTCCGGAACGTCGACAAGAGCACGTTGCCGCCCGCCCGCCGCCCCAGCGCGCCGAGCCCGCCGCGGGCGATGCCGAGGACGGTGATCCACAGCAGGGCCAGCAGCGCCGGCAACACGAAGAACACCGCCGGGGCGCCGCCGGGAAAGACTGCCGAGCCCAGGGTGGCGAAGAAGATCAGATTGGTGGCCTCCAGCAGGATAAGCAGCACGACGGAGCTGGTGATTTCCCCCAGGGGGGTGCGGAAGCGGCGGTTCAGGTAAAGCGCCAGCGCGGCCTGGCCAAGCTGCGTGTTGATGATGGCAACCACATAGGTGGACGCCCGCACCGGCAGAAGCTCCCGGTAGCGGATCGGCCCGTGGAACCAGCGGATCAACATGGTGAGCACCGTGGAGTCCAAGAGGAAGAAACACAGCGAGAAGAATCCCATAAGGGCGAAGAACGGCAGCAGCCGCGCGCCGGAGACTGCCTCCCAGAAGGCCTGGAACGGGATGCGCCAGAAGATGATCCCGAAGATGACGATGGTGAGCGCCGCCGGGATGAGCCGCGCCCACACGCTTGGCTCCTTGGGCGGAGCCGCTGCTTCACGAGTGGCGGAGTCGTTCACTTGTCTCTTCCAGAATCATCGGGCGGACAGCCCGTCCAACAGTTCGTTCAACGGCGTCAACGGGAACGGCAGGAGTTGCCGTGTTTCCGTGGCGTCGCCCAGGTGTTCGTTGAACAGCGTATCGAAAAGAGTCCAGTTCCAGCCCCGTCCCAGCCGCCCCGCGATGATCGCCGTTCCCTCCGCCAACCACCCGGGTACGCCCAGGACCAGCGGCCGGCGGCCGGCGCGCTCGGCCGCCCGGCGCAGCAGCTCGACGTAGGTCAGGGTCTCGGGACCCACCAGATCCAGCACACGGACCGGCGGGCTCTCCACCGCCATCGCCCATTGGATGGCGCCGACCACGTCCGCCAACCCCACCGGCTGGATACGGACCCTCCCGCCCCGCACGAGCGGCACCACCCGCTTCCCGGCCAGATGAAGAAGCGTCCGCGTGGAAGGCGTACCCGGCCCCAACACCATGGGGACACGGAACACCACCGCCTCGAACCCGGCCCGGCGTATGGACGATTCGGCCCGAGCCTTGGAACGGAGGTACCGGTTGGGTGAAGCCAGCTCCGCGCCGGGTGCGCTCAGATAGACGAACCGCCGGACGCCGGCTGTCTGGGCGGCGGCGACGGCCGACCGGGTGGTGGCCACGTTGGCGTCATCGAGCTGCTCGCCGCGCCGGGGTTGCAGGGCGCCCGCAAGATGTATGACGGTGGCGACGCCCTTCAGCGCATCCGTCAGAGAGCTGGCATCGCCGTAGTCGACCTGCAGGACCTTGACCGGGAGACCGTCGAGGACGGCGGCCTGCGCCGGGCCCCTGACCAGGGCGCGCACGCCTTGGGCGGCAGGCGGCGCGGTTTCCGCCAAACGGCGGATCAACGCCTTCCCCAATACGCCGTTGGCTCCGGTGACTACGGTGGCGATGAGATTCGTCATCCCGGGCTTGACCAGGGAGCCAGGGATGGGGAGGACGACGACGCGCTTCCCCTGCCCTGCCGACCCGGCGCTTCAACTGAGCATCCGGTGCGTCGGCGCCAGGAGCTTCTCCACCGGCAGCCCATGGGTGCACGATCCCGCGCAGTCCTGGGTCGGGCAGGTAAGGCAGGCGGCGGCGCCGCTGCCGAGAAGGGCGTACTCGCTGCGCGCCAGCTTCTCGTCCTGGTAGTCCCGGGCGTACATGCGGGTCCTCAGCACGTCGGCGATGGGGACGCCGTAGGGACAGGCGTTCTCGCAGTCGTTGCAGGCATGACGGCAGTACGAGGCCCCGTTCATGCGCGCGTAGCCCTTGAGCAGCTCGAAGTCGCCACGGGCCGCGGTGGTCCAGCCCGAGGCGCCCAGATACTCCCGGGTCGTCCCCGTATCGGTCATGGAGATGATCAGCGCGTGCACCTGGGGGTTGGACAGGACCCAGCGGAACGCCGCCTGGGCATAGGTGGCGCCGTCCTTCTCGAACGGCCGCATGTCGTTGAGACGCGCGCCCATGAGGGTCTTCATGGCGATGACGCCCACGTTCTTCGTCTTCGCCTTGTCGAGCACCCGCGGCAGATCCGGCTGACGCGCGATGAAATCGAAGCCCTGGGTGAAACGTTCGTAGAACTTCGGATCCTGGCCGAAGTTGTAGGCCACCAGGATCACGTCCACCATGTCCCGGTCCAGCGCATAGTCCAGGCACGGGATGAGCCGTCCGGCGTGACCGGACAGGCCCGAGAAGCGGATCTTCCCCTGCCGCCTGGCCTGGGCCACGAACTCGTGCCACTCGGGGTTCTCGAGCCGGCCCACGCTGTTGACCGCGTGGGTGAAGTAGACGTCCACGTAGTCTGTCTGCAGGCGCCGCAGGCTGGCCTCGAGGGAGCGCATCATCGAGGCCCGGTCTTCGCTGGCGCTGGTGTGGGTCTTGGAGGCGATGAAGACCTTGTCCCGCTTGCCCCGGAGCGCGTTGCCGATGGTGATTTCGGAATCGCCGCCGCGGTAGCTCTCCGCCGTATCGAAGTAGTTGATGCCGCGGTCCAGAGCATCCAGCACGAGGTTTTCCTCGCCGGCGTCAAGCCGGCTGGAGCCGAAAGAGATGTCGGAGATCTCGAGTCCCGTGCGGCCCAGGGTGACGTAGCGCTTCACCTCGGCCCGGGACTCCGCCCGCGCCGCCCCGCCGGCCGCTCCCGCAAGGGGCAAAAGGCCCGCGGCCACCCCTGCCATGGCACCTCGCCGCAGAAGCTCCCGCCGGCCCAGCTTCTCACCATCGTCGGACTTTTTCATGGTGCCTCCTCGGTCCCTGGATGGGCAGATTGACGCGCGACAACGCTTCCGTTCAGTACACAGGAAAGGAGATGAAATGTCCAACGGAACGAACCCCGGGGTCACTCCCCGGCCACCCCTACCAGCGAGTTGAGCAGCGGCTCGTCCGCCGCCAGGTCGGCGCTGGGGCCGTCGTAGACGATGCGGCCGCGGTTCATCACCACCGTCCGTTCGGAGAACTCCAGGGCGATGCCGGTGTGTTGCTCCACCAGGATGATGGTGAGCCCCTCCTGGGAGCGGAGCGTGTGCATGGCTTCCACCAGTTGCTCGATGATCACCGGCGCCAGCCCCTCGGTGGGCTCGTCCATGAGCAGCACCGACGGATTCCCCACCAGCGCCCGGGCGATGGCCAGCATCTGCTGCTCGCCGCCGGAGAGCTGATTGCCCTTGTGGGTCCTGCGCGCCGCCAGTTGCGGAAACAACTCGAAGACCTGCTCGAAGGTCCAGCCGCCGGCCCGGCGCGCCACGGCGAGATTCTCGTGCAGGGTCAACGACGGGAACACCTCGCGTTCCTGGGGGACGTGGCCGAGGCCGGCGCGCACCCGGTCGTAGGTCCTGGCATTGGAGATGTCCCGGCCGGCCAACTCGATACGCCCGGAGTGGAGCGTCGTGTAGCCCATGACGGTTCCCAGGAGCGTGGTCTTCCCCACCCCGTTGCGGCCGACGATGCTCAGCCGCTCGCCGCGCCGGAGGGCCAGGTCGATGTCCTCGAGCACGACGGTCCTGCCGTGGCCGGCGTTGACGGCGGCCAGCTCCAGCGCCTTGTCCGCGTGCGCGCTCAACGCCTTCCTCCGTGCAGCTCGGCGTTCTCCCCGAGATAGACCTCCTGCACGCGCGGGTCCGCGCCCACCTCGGCGGGGGTCCCCTCGGTGAGGATCGCACCCGACACCAGCACCGTGACCCTTTGGGCGAAGCGGAAGACAATGTCCATGTCGTGTTCGATCATGAGCACCGCCATGGACTCGGGCAGGGCCTCCACCGCCTCCAGGAGCACATGGCTCTCCCCCGACGGCACCCCCGCGGCGGGCTCGTCCAGCAGCAGCACCTTGGGGCGCAGGCCCAGCGCAATGGCCAGCTCCACCAGCCGCTGCCGGCCGTAGGGAAGCTCCCGTACCTGTCTCCGGGCGTCGGCGTCGAGCTTCACGGATTCGAGCAGCCCCATTCCTTCGGCGATCACGTCGCGGCGGGCGTCGGCGCGACGCCACAGCCTCGCCGAGAGGGAGCGTCGCTCGCTGATGCCCATGCAAATGTTCTCTATGACGCTCAGGCCGCGGAACAGGGTGTTGATCTGGAAGGTCCGGGCCAGCCCGTGCTTCACCCGGCGCGCCTGAGGCCAGTGGGTGATGTCGTTGCCGTCCAGCATGATGGCGCCCGCGGAGGGCTCCACGGTGCCGGTGACGAGATTCACCAGGGTGGTCTTGCCCGCGCCGTTGGGTCCGATGAGTGCATGCCGGGCGCCGGGCCGGAGCGCCAGCGAAATCCCGTCCGCCACCACCAGCGCGCCGAAGCTCTTGCACAGGTCACGGACCTCCAACAGCGGCTCGCTCATGGCGCCTCCCGCCTGGCCCGGACGCCGTAGCGCTTGATCACTCCCAGGATGCCCTCCGGGGCGTACAGAATGGTGGCCACCAGCAGCGCGCCGATGCCGAAAAGCCAGTACTCCGGGCTGAGCCTGGCGAGATGGTCCTGCAGGATCATGTAAACCGGCGCGCCGATGAAAGCGCCGTACAGCCGGCCGGTGCCGCCCAGGATCAGCATGATCATCACGTCGCCGGAGCGTTCGAAGCTGAGCACGTCGAGGGCCACGAACTCGGTGGTCTGGGCCAGCAGGGCGCCGGCGATGCCGGCCATGACCGCGGCGATGGTGTAGGCCCGCAGCATCTGGCGGTACACCGGGCAGCCGATGGCGTGCATGCGGCGCTCGTTCTCACGGATTCCCCGCAGCGACTGGCCGAAGGACGAGTTCACGATGGCGCGGGCGGCGACGAACACCACGAACAGCACCGCCAGCGCGTACAGATACGCGGTCCGGCCATGGAGATCGAACTCGAAGAGCCCCAGAAGCGGCTCCATCACCACCCCTTGCAGGCCGTCGTCGCCGCCGGTCCAGTGCTCCTGCTCGTTGGCCAGCTCCTGCAACAGGATGGTGACGGCCAGAGTGAGCATCAACAGGGTGAGTCCGCGGGTAGACAGGATGACGGCGCCGCACACGAAACCCACGACACCTGCCGCCAGGCCCGCGATCACCAGTCCGCTCAAAGGCTCGCTCCAGCCCAGGTGCGCCGACAGGATGCCGGCGGCGTACGCCCCGGTGCCGAACAACGCCGCGTGCCCCAGCGACACGATGCCGGCGTAGCCCAGGATAATATCCAGGGACATGGCGAAGAGCACCATGATGAGGATCTGGGAACCAAGCTGCAGATAGTCCGGGAACAGGAAGAAGCCCAGCACCGCGGCCAGCCAGGGCAGAAGTTCGGCGGGACGGATGGCCGCCGTTAGCAGCGGGTTGCGGTACGCTGATTGTTCCATGTGAACGCGTTGTTCCTGCGCCTGCGGAGTGGACAGCTACCGGGCGTAGAACCCTTGCGGCCGCCACAGAAGCAGCACGATGGTCACCGCGAAGATGAAGAAGGCGCCGAAGGCGGGGAGGTAGTATTTTCCCGCGGTGTCCACGACCCCAAGGATCAGGGCCGCCAGAAACGCGCCACGCAGACTCCCCAAGCCGCCCACGGCCACCACGATAAGGAAATAGACGAGGTATTCGAGCGCATAGGTGGGGGTCAACCCGAGGATCTCGGTGCCCAGCGCGCCCCCCAACGCCGCCAGCGCGCTCCCGAGGGCGAAGGTCAACGTGAACAACCGGCGGATGTTGATGCCGACGGCTTCGGCCATGCGCTGGTTGTCCACCGCGGCCCGCACCTTGGCCCCCAGCAGCGTACGCTCGAAGCCGTACCAGAGGCCGATGACGACGGCGACGCTGACCAGCATGATGAAAGTGCGGTAGGTAGGAAACTGCCGGAAACCCAGGTCCACCTGGCCCTTGAGATAGGAGGGGACGTCGAGCTGCACGTTCAGCGGCCCCCAGATGAACGTGCACACGGCGATGCCCATGAACACCAAGCCGATGGTCAGGAGAACCTGCTGCAGCTCGTCGGCGCCGTAAAGGCGGCGGTACAGAGTCCGCTCCAGCACGATGCTGATGAGCGCCACCGCAAGGCAGGCCAGCGGCGCGCCCAGCAGGAACGGCGCCCCCCAATCCCGGATAAGGGACACCGCGATATACCCGCCCAGCATGGCGAACATGCCGTGGGCCAGGTTCACGAAGCCCATGAGGCCCATGGTCACGGAGAGCCCCACCGAAATGATGAACAGGATCATTGCGAACGCGAGGCCGTCGAACGCAATGCTGATGAGGGAGTTGATCACGAAGAAAGGGTTGAGGGCCCGCCCGTGGCACGGGCGCGCCGCCCCGTGTCGTCACGGAGCGGCGCCGTGCGGTGCGAAGCCGCCGCTACTTCTTCTTCTGTAATTCCTTCCAGGGATCCTTCACCATTTCGAGCGTGGTGGTCTCGACGTTGGCGAGCGCGTCCCCGCGCTTCTCGACCTTGCGCAGGTACTGGTTCTGCACGATGTCCCGGGTCTCGGGATCGATCATGATGGGACCCCGCGGACTGTTGAACTTCCAGCCCTTCCACACGGCCAGGGCCTTGTCGGCGTCGATCTTGCCGTTGAGGCGCCGCACCGCCTCGTGGATCGCCGCCATGCCGTCCCAGCCCTGGACGCCGAAGAAATCCGGCGAGCTGTCAGCGCCGTAGGCTTCCTTCCATGCCTTCACGAAGGCTTGGTTCTCCGGCCTGTCCCCGGCGGCGGAGTAGTGGTGCATGGTGATGACGCCCAGGGGGACCTGTCCCATGTTGGGCAGCTCGGTGTCCTGGGTGATGTCACCCGGCCCGATGAGCTCGATGCCGGCCGCCCGCATGCCGAGGTCGTCGTAGGTCTTCATGACGCCGGTGGCCCACTTGCCGGCCGGTATGAAGACGTAGAGGGCATCGGGCTTGGCGTCCTTGACCGACTGCAGGAACGGCGTGAAGTCCGGGATCTTCGGGAACGGGAACGGTATGTCCGCCACCACCTTGCCGCCCGCCGCGGTAAAGGCCGTGGTGAAAGCCGTCTTGCTGTCCTTGCCCGGCGAGTAGTTGGCGTAGGCCACCGCCACCGTGCGGATCTTCATCTTGTCGTAGGCGTGCTTGCCCAACGGGTAGGCCGCCTGCCACATGGTAAAGGATACCCGGGCGGTATAGGGAGATCGGGTCGTAATGGCCGATGTCCCGGCGTTCATGATGAGCAGCGGCACCTTGGCCTTGCGGGTGACGTCCGAGATGGCGAAAGCGTTGTTGGAATAAACCACTCCCGCCAGAATATCGATCTTGTCGCGGGTTATCAGCTCGGTGGCCAGCCGCTTGGCGACGTCGGGCTTGGGGCCCGTGCTGTCCCGCTTGATGATCTCGATCTTGTGTCCTCCCGTGCCCTTGGCGTTCAGCTTTTGGTACAGCTCGAAGCCACGGTCCACCTGCTGCCCCAGTTGGGCGTTGGGGCCCGAGTAGGGAAGAATAATGCCCACCTTGACGGTCTCCGCCCATGCGGTTCCGGTCACCGCCAATACCAGCAAAGACGCGGCCAGAAGCCTGTGAACTTTCATGGTCATACCTCCTCCGAGTTTGGCGCCCCGCGGCGCAGGTGGGGGATCTTAACACTCCTGTCGTTGACACGGCAACGGCTGCCGGCCTTTCCCGGCCGGCGACGTCGGCGGCTACGGATAGGCCCGGTAAGGTCGCGCGTTTCCCGTCTTGGCCGCCGCCAGACGGGCACGAAGCACCCTCACGGCGACGTCGAGCTTGTCGGTCCCGCGATACCATATGCCACTGGCCAGCACGGCCTTGCCCCCACCCGCCAGGCGCGTCGGCGAAAGCCTGCGGGGGAGCGTCCTCCCCTGAGTCCGAGCCTCCACGTGGACGGCGACGTCGACGAGCGGATAAGACGTCTTGTTGGCGAGTTCCACCAGGACCTGTCCGCTCTGGAGGAACGCCTGCGCCGTCACGTATCGCTCCGGGGCGTCCTCCACGTCCAGCATGACGAAGCTCTTGCGGGCGGCCTCGCCGGTCTCCCCGCGCACGTTGGCGGCGTTGCCGAACAGGCTCTTGGCGCCCGCGCGGTCACCCTCGGCAAGGACCACGTGGCCCAGGGCGTGACTGGCCAGTGCGGTGGGCAGGAGTTGCATGCTGCGTTCGAGATCGCGCCGCGCCTGGGCGCGGCGCCCCAAGGCATCGTAGGCGAGGCCGCGCCCGAGGAAATGCTCGTAGTATTGCGCGTCCCGCTCGATGGCGGCGTTGTAGGCTTCCACGGCCTTGGCGAATTGAGACCGCCGGGCCTGGATCTGTCCCTTGAGCCCATGAAACAGCGCTTCGCGCGGTTCCTTCGCGATGGCCTTGCCGACCATGGCAAGGGCGCTGTCCGGGGCCTTGTCCATCTCTTTGCGGGCACGGTCCGCCGCGGCATAGGCAGGCCGCTTCGCGCGCAGGCCCGCGAGCGCGGCGGCGTACCGTTCACGTCCCACCTCGCCGCCCGCGGGAAACCTGGCAAGGGCCGCGCGATTGTTCTTCACCCGTTCCGCCGACGGCGGATGGGTGGCGAAGAGCCCCTTGAGCCAGTTTTCCTTCCGGCCCTTGCTCAGGGCCAGGAACTTCTCCTGGAGTGTCACCGCCGCGCCCGTATCGTAGCCCGCGGCCTTCATGTACCGCATTCCGTGGCTGTCCGCCTCGCGTTCCGCGTCCCGGCCGTGTTTCCGGCTGATGAGTTGCATCCCGGCGCCGCTGGCCCCCAGAATGTAGTTCGTGTACCTCGAGTACCGCGAGGTCCCGGCGGCAAGCGCTACCCCCGCCTGCGCCACCTGGAGGATCAGGTTTTGGGTCATGGCCTGGGCGCCGTGTCTCGCGGCCGCGTGCACGACCTCGTGGGCGAGCACCGCGGCCAGTTCCGCTTCGTTCTCCAGCTCCAGGAGCAGGCCGCGGTTGATGGCGATCTTGCCGCCCGGAAGCGCCCACGCGTTGGGCGTACCGTCGTTCAGCACGACGAACTCATACGGCAGCTTGCGGTCACTGACGCCCGCGACCCTGCGGCCGACCCGGGCGACGTACTCGTTGAGGTCCGGGTCCGCCCTATACCGCCCCCCCTGCGCCTGTTGGGTCGGGCGATAGTGCTTCGCGCCGGTTTCGATCTCTTGCTCGGTCGAAAACGGGACGAACTCCCTCTCCCGGGTGACGGGATTCCTGGAGCAACCGGCGACCGCGACCGCCATCAGCAAGAGGACGATCATCGGCCACAGTCTTGAACGTACGGCGCCTGCCACGTTTGCCTCCTTCAGCACGGTTCCCCGATCACGACAAGAGGTTAACGGACCAGGGTTTCCGGCACAACATGTTGCCCGACCGGATGAAACTCGAAGCCGCCCTCGGAGAAACCGGCGGTGGACGGGAGCGGTGAAGCCCGCGGGCCGTGGAATTGTCTTTCTGGCCGCAACGGCTATACCTTAGGCGTGCGAACCGTTCCGACCACGGGCTACAGGAGACCACCGCATGGACAACCAACCCCTTTCCGCCGACGAGTTCGTCGAACAGCTCAAGAAGGAGATCGCGGTCTTTCACAAGCTGCGCATCAACCACCCGTTCGTGAAGGCCATATCCGAGGGCGCCGCCGCCATGGACCACATCCGCACCTGGGCGGTACAGGATTACCAGTTCCGCGTCGCGGTGCCGCGTATCGCCCTGCTCCGTTACGTAGCGTGCAGCGATCCCGAGTTCGCCCCCAAGCTGTTCGAGGTGGCGGAGGAGGAAACCCGGGGCCTGTTGCCGGGGAGCTCCGGCCATCCGGACATGTTCGTGGAGTTCGCCGAGGCCATCGGCCTCACGCGCGCGGACCTGGAGAACCCCACGCTGTTGCCGGCCACGGCCGCGCATCTGTACTTCGCCGAGTTGGTGATCCACACGCACCCGTGGTTCGTGGTGATGGCGGCGCAGATGGGCGCCGAGGGGACCTTCGGACCGGCCGCGGCGGCGCTGGGACAGGGCTTCATCAAGAGCTACGGCATGACCCCCGAATCGGTACGGTTCTTCACCGTCCACGTGGAGGCCGACGAGGAGCACGGCACCCTGGCGGAGGACATCGCGCGCCGTTACCTCAACTCGGCCAACCTGCAGCAACAGACGCGCGAGGTCATGTTCCGGCGCATGGAACTGCTGTACGACATCTGGACGATCTAGTGTTGTGCCCCGAGGGCTAACCGGAATGCGGTCATGAAGGATCAGGGCGCCACACGTCACATGGGGCGCAGCATCCCCATGCAGGAGGCGGGACCGCTGCTGCGCGGACAGGGGGCCTACGTCAGCGACCTGCGCTTCCCGGGGATGCTCCACGCCGCGGTGCTGCGCAGCCCCCACGCCCACGCGAAGATCCGGAGCCTTGACGCGAGCGCGGCGCTGGCGATGCCGGGGGTGGTGCGGGTCCTCACGGGGGAGGACATCCGGGAGGCCATCGAACCCTTTCCTTCGAGCTTCGAGTTCCATCCGCGGCCCTGGCTCGACGCGATCCAGCCCGTGCTCAAGGGACCGCGGGCCCGGGTGCTGGCCCTCGGCAAGGTGCGTTACGTGGGCGAGCCCGTGGCCATGGTGGTGGCTGAAGACCGCTACCGCGCCGAGGACGCGCTGGACGGCATCGCCGTGGATTACGGGGAGCTTCCGCCCGTGGTGGACCCGGAAGCCGCGCTGGAGGCCGATGCGGTGCGGGTCCACGAGGATGCGGACGACAACGTGGTGTTCCACTTCAGTATCGCCAAGGGGGACGTGGAGCAGGCCTTGAAAGACGCGCCCCACCGCATCGAGGAGCGGCTGCACCACCGCCGCCACGGCGGCATCCCCATGGAGGGGAGAGGCGTCCTGGCCATGGCCGAGGTCAAGCCACGGCGGCTGACGGTGTGGTCCTCCACCCAGGTGCCCCACAGCGTGCGGCGGCAGATCGCCGCCCAGCTCGGCCTTGCCGAGGAGACCATCCGGGTGGTGGCGCCCCACGTGGGCGGCGGTTTCGGCCCCAAGGTGCTGGTCTATCCCGAGGAAGTGCTGGTGCCCTACCTCGCCCTGGAGCTGGGCCGGCCGGTGCAGTGGATCGAAGACCGCAGGGAACACTTCATCAGCACCGCCCATGCCCGGGACCAGATCCACTACGTGGAGCTGGCGTTCGACGACGACGGCAGGATCGTGGCGCTCAAGGACCGCTTCCTGCTGGACAACGGCGCCTACAACCCCATGGGCCTCACCGACGCCTACAATACCTCCGCGCACCTGCAAGGGCCGTACCGGATACCCAACCTCGCCGTCACCGGCACCTGCGTGGCCACCAACAAGGTGCCCAACGCCCCCTACCGGGGCGCCGGCCGGCCAGAGGCGGTCTTCGTCATGGAGCGCTGCATCGACCGCATCGCCGGGGAGCTGGGGCTCGATCCCGCCGAGGTCCGCTTCCGCAATCTCGTGCAGCCGGAGGAGATCCCCTACGACGCCGGCATCCTCTACCGGGACGGCGCGCCCGTGCGCTACGACAACGGGGACTTCCCCGCCACCCTCGTCAAGGCCATGGACGCCTGCGGTTACCACGACGTGCGCGCGCGGCAGCAGCAGGCCCGGCCGGACGGCCGCTACCTCGGCGTGGGCATCGGCTTCTACACCGAGGGCACGGGCGTAGGTTCCTTCGAAGGAGCCCGGGTGGAAGTGGACTCATCGGGCAAGCTGCTCGTGTCGGTGGGCGCCAGCGGCCACGGACAGGGACACGAGACCGTGTTCTCGCAGCTCACCGCGGACCTCTGGGGCGTGACGCCGGAAGACGTCACCGTGGTGGGAGGGGACACCGACGCCATCCGCTACGGCGTCGGCACCTTCGCCAGCCGCAGCACGGTCAATGCCGGCACCGCCATCCACCAGGCCACCCAACGCCTCAAGGCCAAGGTGTTCGAGCTGGCCGGCCACCTGCTGGAAGCCAACCCCGACGACCTGACCACGCGTGACGGCCGGGTCTTCGTGGAGGAGCGCCCGGATCACGGCGTTTCCCTGGCGGAGCTTGCCGGCGCCGCGGTGCCGGGCTGGGCCTCGAAGCTGCCCGAGGGCATGGAGCCCAACCTGGAGGCTACCTACTACTACGTGCCGCAGACGGTGACCTGGGCCCACGCCGCCCACGTGGCGGTGGTGGAGGTGGACGCGGAGACCGGGGAAGTGGAACTCCTGGACTACGCCGTGGCCCACGACTCGGGACCCGCCATCAACCCGTTGTTCGTCGAAGGACAGGTGCGGGGCGGCGTCGCCCAGGGGATCGGCGGCGCGCTCTATGAGGAGTTCGTCTACGACGAGCTGGGACAGCTCCTCACCGGCACCTTCCTCGACTACCTGCTGCCCAGTTGCGGCGAGGTGCCGGCGATAAAGCAGGTCCATCTCGAAACCCCCTCCCCCCTCAACCCGCTGGGCCTCAAGGGCATCGGCGAGGGCGGCGCCATCGCCCCGCCGGTGGCGGTGGCCAACGCCGTGGTGGACGCATTGCGGCCCCTGGGCCGAATTGAGATTTCCGAGACCCCGGTCACGCCCGAACGCGTGCTGGCGTTGTTGCGGCAACACCGGACAGTCTGACAGGAAACGATGCGGGGGCCTGAGGAGTAGAAGGTATCGCGGTTGCGGCAAGGGTACCTCCGTGTTAAGCCACCCGTCACCATGACAGCATCAACGAACGGTATGGGAGAGACCCTCGGGGAGGCCATCGCCTTTCTTGAGGCCCACTATCCGGACGAGGTCATCCGGGTCACCCGTGAAGTCGACCCGGTCTTCGAGGTGACCGGGATTCTAGCCAAGCTGGAGCGCCAGCAGCAGTTCCCGTGCGTGATCTTCGAGAACGTCAAGGGCTCGTCCATTCCGCTGGTCACCAACATGCACGCCAGCTTTCCGCGGTTGGCCATGGCCATCGGGCTGCCCTACGACGCCACCCCCGCGGACTTCATCCACGAATACGGCAAACGCGAGGCGAACCCGCTGCCGCCGGTGGAGGTGGAGAGCGGGCCGTGCCAGGAGGTGGTGCTCACCGGCGACGACGTGGACGTCACCATGTTTCCGATCCTGCAGTACCACGAGCTCGACGCCGGCCGTTACATCACCCTGGCCTTCGACGTCATGAAGGAGCCGGACACCGGCATCCGCAACGCCGGCATCTACCGGCTGCAACTCAAGGGCCGGAACCGCTTCGGGATCCAGATCTCGGAGACCGCCCACGGCCACTACATCCTCAAGAAGAACAAGTCCCGGGGCCTGCCCACCCAGATGGCCGCGGTCATCGGCGGCCATCCGGCCATGAACATCGGCAACCTGAGCTTCACCTCCATCGACACCGACGAGTTCAGCATCGCCGGCTCCATGCTCGGCAAGCCGGTGGAGCTGGTGAAGTGCAAGACCATCGACGTGGAGGTGCCGGCCACGGCCGAGATCGTGCTGGAGTGCGAGATCCATGCCACCGAGATGGAAGAGGAGGCCCCCTTCGGCGAGTATCCCGGGACCTACGGCCCCCAGCGCGTGAACCCGGTGGTGTACGTCAAGGCCATCACCATGAAGAAGAACGCGCTCTACCAGAGCTCGTTCGTGGGGCACGCCGACAACCTGCTGCTGTCGGGGGTGACGCGGAACAGCTACATCTACCACACCTGCCGCATCGCCAGCGCCGGCGTGAAGGCGGTGTACGTGCCGCCCTCCGGCCGCTCCCGCTACATCTGCTACATCCAGATGGACTCCATGATCGACGGCGACGCCAAGAACGCCGCCATGGCCGCCTTCGCTGCGGACCCGTTCCTGAAGTTCGTCGTCTGCGTGGACGAGGACGTGGACATCAGCAACGACAGCGACGTCATGCACGCCATCGCCACCCGGGTGCGGGCGGACCGTGACGTGTTCATGGTCACCTACTCCAGGGGCTCCCCGCTGGATCCGGCGTCCTACGACCCGGCCGGCGGCTCGCACCTGGTCACCAAGGTGGGCGTGGACGCCACCCGCAAGTCCGACTACCCGCTGGAGATCAAGGTCCCGGGCACGGATGCCATCGACCTGACGAAGTACTTCGGCGACCGCTTCAGGTAAACCGGGCGCCGGGGCAAGAAAGCCGCGTTCCCCCCGGATGTTGCAAGCGCCGTGAGAGCAGGGAGGGCGGTGTCCCGGAAATCTGTTGACGGCGGGCGGACGTGATTCGTGATCTCGATCAAGCACCCGTTTCCGCGCGACTCACAACAGCCGAGTCCCGGCGGTACCGTCTCCTGATTTCCGGGACACCGCCCTCCCTGCTCGCTCGGCAACTTTGACGCGCCTCCTCTCATGCTGATCGACGCCCACGCCCATCTCGACCACTACGACGAGCCGCGCGAGGTGCTCGGCCACATCGAGCGCCAGCGCATCCTGACCTTGGCCAACTCCATGGACCCCTCCTCCTACGAGCGCAACCTGGAGCTGGCGCAAGGGTGCCGGTTCGTGCACCCCTCCTTCGGAGTCCACCCGCGGCGAGCGCCGGAACACGTCGACCATCTCGTGGAGTTGGGTCCCCTGGCAGCACGAAGCCCCATGCTCGGCGAGCTGGGGCTCGACTTCCACTGGGTGAAGGACCGGGACACGTACCCCCACCAGATCCGCGTGTTTGAATTCCTGGTAAACGAGGCCGCGGAACAGGACAAGGTCGTCAACCTGCATACCAAAGGCGCTGAAAGGCGGGTCCTCGATACGTTGCGGCGCTTCGGGGTGAAGAAGGCCATCGTCCACTGGTACTCCGGGCCGCTGGACGTGCTCCAGGAGATGATCACCGAGGGATACCTCTTCACCGTCGGGGTGGAGGTCCTGTATTCGGAGACGATACAGACCATCGCGCGCGCCGTACCTCCGCGTCAACTGCTGTCCGAGACCGACAATCCCGGCGGCCACCGCTGGCTTGCCGGGGAAGCCGCCCCGCCGGACATCATCGCCGACGTGGTGGCGGCGATGGCGCGGCTCAAGGGACTGACGCCCGAGAAGATGGAAGCGTTGATCCAGGCCAACTTCCTGCGTCTGCTGGGAGAAGACCCCCGCCTGGCAGGCATCCGGGCGCTCCTGGAAAAAGAAACCGGAACGGGATAACAACGGACAGGGCACGAAGCGCCGTGGAGCGTAAGCCACGAACCAGCCCACAAGGAGGAACCATGCTGTTTCTGACCAATGAACACATCCAGGAAGTCCTGGACATGAAGACCTGCCTCGACGCCATGGAGGACGCCTACCGCGACCTCTCCAAGAACGAGGCGGCGTACCGTCCGCGGATCGACTTCTACGTGCCCCGGGAGCCCCACTACTACCGCTGGGGCACCATGGAGGGGGCGAGCCGGTCGCTGGGCTACATGGCCATCCGCATGAAGTCGGACATGCTGGTATGGGAGAAGAACGGCGAGTTCGAGACCGAGGACAAGTACTGCATGGAGCCCGGCACCTACTGCGGCCTGATCTTCCTCCTGAGCGTGCGCAACGGCGAGCCGCTGGCGCTCATGAACGACGGCTACCTGCAGCACATGCGGGTGGGCGCCTGCGCCGGCCTCGGGGTGAAGTACCTCTCGCGCCAGAACTCCAAGGTGCTGGGCATGCTGGGCTCGGGCGGCATGGCACGGACCTACACCCAAGCCATCCACGAGGTCCGGGACATCGAGCTGCTGCGGGTGTTCAGTCCCACCAAGGCCAACCGGGAAGCCTTCGCCGCGGAGATGCGGGAGCAGCTTGGGCTCACCGTCGAAACCTGCGGCGATGCCGAGACCGCGTGCCGCGGCGCCGACATCGTGGCGCTGGCCACCGACTCCCTGGTGCAGGTGATGAAACCGGAATGGGTGGAGCCCGGCATGCACATCACCAACGTCCGCTCCAACGAGGCCGGACCCGAGATCCTGGCCAAGTGTGACCTGCAGGCGCGCCTGGGGGCCTCCACCCTGGTGCTCGACAACCCTCCGCCGGGGACCGTCCACGGCAGCGACGGCATGTTCGCCTACATCGCGGGCACGGACGAGGAAAAGACGAAGATCCCGCCCTCGCCCATCCGCGAGATCGACAACGCCAACATCGGCACCATCCCCGACTTGATGGCCGGCACCTGGCCCGGACGCACCAGCGACCAGCAGGTGACGTTCCTCAACAACCAGGGCACCCAGGGCCTTCAGTTCGCCGCGGTGGGCGGCACCGCATTCGAGTTGGCCAAGGCCAAGGGCCTGGGGCACCCGCTGCCGCGGGAGTGGTTCCTGCAGGACATCCGGGACTAGCGCCCCCTCGGTGGATGCCCGGAGTCGAACATTCCGCCAGGGTACGATCGCGCATGCGCACGGCGCTGCTGCGCTGGTACGACCGCAACAAGCGTGACCTGCCTTGGCGCAGGACCGGCGACCCTTACGCCATCTGGGTCTCCGAGACCATGCTCCAGCAGACCCAGGTGGCGACCGTGCTTCCCTACTATCGCCGGTTCATGGAGACGTTTCCGACGGTGGAGGCCCTGGACCGGGCGTCGCTGGACACGGTCCGGAGCGTCTGGAGCGGTCTGGGGTACTACCGGCGGGCCGCCAACCTGAAACAGGCCGTGCGTGAATTGGTGGACCGTCACAGCGGCACGCTGCCGGCGGACTACCAGGCGTTGTTGCGCCTGCCGGGCATCGGGCGGTATACGGCCGGCGCGATCATGAGCATCGCCTTCGGACGGCGCCACGCCGCACCGGACGGCAACGTCCGGCGCGTCTACGCGCGCCTGCTGGGCCTGACGGACGCCAGGAAGATCGACAGTGCGGCCGAAGAAATGGTGTCCCGATCCCGTCCCGGAGATTTCAATCAGGCGTTGATGGAGCTAGGCGCCACCGTCTGCCTTCCCGGAACACCCCTGTGCGACCGTTGTCCCCTGGCCCACTGGTGCGACGCACGGGCGTCCCGTAACTTCGACGTCCCACGCCGGCAACCCGTACGCGCCAAAGCGATTCATTGGCCGCTGGTGTTCGTGGAGTCGCGGTCCCGGGTCCTGCTTCACCGCCGCCCCGACAGCGGCCTGCTGGCCGGCCTGTGGGAGTTGCCCACGCCGGACACGCTGCCGGAGGGACTCGCCGACGAAACGCTTCGGCAAACCGAACCCGTAGCGGTCATCCGTCATGCCATCACCGACAAGCGAATCGCCGCTCCGGTCTACGTGCTGCGACGAAGGATCGGAGTGCGGGGAGATGTATGGCGCTGGGTCGACTTGGACGACCTTTCCTCCCATCCCCTCTCCTCGCTCAGCACCAAGGCCATCGGTGCCGTGCGCAGCCATCTCCGCTCACTTCGCGATTGACGCTGGCATGGCACCCCGGTATGATCAGGTCATACCGAAGGTTCACCCATATGACTGTGAAGACCACGCTCAGTTTCACGGACCGCCACCACCACTTTCTGGTGCAGAAGGTCAACGATGGCGTATTCGCCAGCCAAAGCGCCGCCGTGGCAGCAGCCCTCGAGCAGATGATCCAGGATGAGGTGGAGCGGGAAGTGGCGCTCACCGCGCTGGCCGAGGAGATCCGCGCCCGCGCGCAGACACCGCATTCCGAGTTCGTCGATCGGGAGCAGGCCTTTTCGGCCGCGCACGCCGCGATTGAAACGGCTCGCAAGAAATGAACTACAGCCTCCGGTTCCATCCGCTGGTGGGACAGGATCTCGAAACCATCGTTCGATGGATCATCGACCACGCGGGCAGCGAGGCGGCCGCCCAGAGACTGCACGAAATCGAGGAGACGATCATGAGCCTGGCCCGCGTGCCACACAAGGGATCGATCCGTAACGAGATCGCACTGGGGTTGCAGGCCATCCCCGCCGGACGGAAAGCTATCATTGCGTTCACGGTGGACGACACGGCCAAGGAGGTCTTCATTTTCGCCGTCTCGTATGGCGGCGCGGATTGGGTGGCTCGCACGCGCGCCCGATCCCGGTAGCCTTGCCGACCACGGCTACCGTGCATCAGCCCGAGGGAACCGCCGGCTTATCCACGCGTGGGTTCTGGGACGGCGGCCGCGCAGCGTGCGCGAACATTCGAAATCCCGCCGAAGCCGCTCCAGGTCCTCCACCACGTCGACATCGTAGGTGCGGGCCACCATGCGGACCCGGAGCTCCAGTTGCCGCGCCCGGGCCAGGCTGTCCTCCAGCACCGACGCGGTGCTCCAGACCATGCCGCTGAAGAGACCCTCTTCGGGCCCGTTGAGGCCGATCAGGTAGTAGCCGCCGTCATCCGCGGGCCCTAGGACCAGATCGCACCGGTTCCGTTCCAGGACTTCGCACGCCTCCCGGACCGAAGCTGCCCTGAGAGTGACGATGTCGCTTCCGACCACAAGCACCTGCCGGTACCCCACGTGGAAGAGGTCCGTGAATACCGCGTGCATGCGCTCGCCCAGCGACGCTCCCCGCTGGGGCAGCAGCCCGATACCAGGTTCCGGAAGGCGCTGGAAGTAGTCCCGGCTGCGCTCCGCATACGCCACCCACGTATCCCACCGTGTCGATGGCGCCAGTTCGTGCAGCACGTCCCGCAGCACGCACTCGTAGAATTCGGCCGCCTGCTCCGGATCGAAAGGCGGGCACAACCGGGTCTTGACCCTTCCGGCCAAGGGCGCGCGTCCCATGACGGCCAGCGCGGGCTTGAGGGAATTTACCTGCGTCACCAAATCAACTATAAATGATCGCGCCCTTGAAATCGGCCCCCGGCGCACGGCCAAGCCGCCGATACCTCCGGAAGACGATTCCATGCGCAACTATTGGAAACTTGCGCCGGCCATAGCGCTGGCATGCTGCCTCGTGGGCAACCGGGCGTTGGCTGCGCCCGCGGCCGAGCTCTGGCCGCGGTGGCAGAAGCATGATCCCGCCGACACCCGCGCCATCGACCATTCGGCGTGGGGGGCGTTCCTGAAACGGTACCTGGTGACGGGCCACCCGTCCGGGGTGAACCGGGTCCGCTACGGCGACGTCGCCAAGACCGGCAAGTCCGCCCTCGACGGCTACATCGCGCGCCTGGAGAAGCTGCCCATATCCACCTACGGCCGCAACGCGCAGCAGGCCTACTGGATCAACCTCTACAACGCTCTGACCGTACGCGTGGTAGCGGAGCATTTCCCGGTGAAATCCATCAAGGACATCCGCCTGTCGTCCGGCCTGTTCGGGGGACTCTTCGGCGGCGGCCCCTGGAAGGCCAAGCTGGCCACGGTCGAGGGAGAGAAGATCTCGCTGGACGACATCGAGCACCGGATTCTGCGGCCCATCTGGCGGGACAACCGGGTCCACTACGCGGTCAACTGCGCCAGCATCGGCTGCCCGAACCTGCAGGCCGAGCCCTTTACCTCCGGAAACCTGGAACGCCTCCTGGATGGCGGCGCGCGGGAATACGTCAACCACTCAAGGGGAGCCGCCATCGCCGGCGGACGGCTGCGGGCGTCGAGCATCTACGACTGGTTCCAGGCCGACTTCGGCGGCAACAGGGACGGCGTCGTGCAGCATCTGAAGCAGCACGCGAAACCGGCGCTGCGGAAACGGCTGGAAGGCTACGGCGGAAAGCTCGACTTCCACTACGACTGGAGCCTGAACGCCGGCCGGTAACGGCGCCGGTACTCCGAGGAGGCATGTTTCATGAACCAACGGATCGTCAAGATAGCAGTAGTCGTGCTGGTGGCGGCCCTCATCGCCGCCTTTTTCATCTTCGACCTCGGACAGTACTTCAATCTGGAATTCATCAAGGCCCAGCGCGACGCCTACCAAAGCTACTACCAGCAGAACCCGGTGATCACCATCGCGGCCTACGCCGTGATCTACATCGCGGTGACGGCCCTCTCGCTCCCGGGCGCGGCGATCATGACGCTGCTGGGCGGCGCGCTGTTCGGAGTGGTCACGGGCACCATCATCGTTTCCTTCTGCAGCACCATCGGCGCCACCCTGGCGTTCCTGGTGGCGCGCCTTCTCCTGCGGGACAGCATCCAGAGCAAGTTCGGAGACAGGCTCGAGACCATTAACAACGGCATCGCCAGGGAGGGCATGTTCTACCTCTTCACCATGCGACTGATCCCGGCGATCCCATTCTTCGTCATCAACCTCGTCATGGGGCTCACGCCCATCCGCACGGTGCAGTTCTTCTTCGTGAGCCAACTGGGGATGTTTCCGGGCACCATCGTCTTCGTCAACGCGGGCACCCAACTGGCCCAGATCGATTCCTTGGCCGGCATCCTCTCGCCCGCGCTGTTGCTTTCGTTCGTGCTGTTGGGGCTGTTCCCTCTCATCGCCAAGAAAGCCATCGGGCTGGTCAACAGGCGGAGGCAGCCGAAGGCGTCGTAGGTAGACGGACCGCGAGGTTTCGCGCAGGCGACCTGCTTATAGGAAAGGACCGGGAGAACACACTCATGCGCAACATTCCACAACTGTCGCCGCTGGACGAATACAACCAGGTGCTGGGGTCCAACACGCACCCGGCGGACTGGACCAACCCCACCCCGGCCGACCGCTACAACCTGGTGGTGATCGGCGCCGGGACGGCCGGGCTGGTGACCGCCGCGGGCGCGGCCGGCCTCGGCGCCAAGGTCGCCCTCATCGAGCGCCACTACCTGGGCGGCGACTGCCTGAACGTCGGCTGCGTGCCGTCCAAGTGCCTCATCCGCTCGTCGCGAGTGGTGGCGGAGATCCGCGACGCCGACCTGTTCGGCATCGGCCGCCCGGACGACGTGCAGGTGGACTTCGCGGCGGTGATGGAACGCATGCGCCGGATCCGCTCCCACATAAGCCACCACGACTCGGTGAAGCGTTTCAGCGAGCTGGGCGTCGACGTATTCCTGGGCGATGCCAGCTTCACCGGCCCGGAGACGGTGGAGGTGGACGGCCAGTCGCTGCACTTCAAGAAGGCCGTCATCGCCTCCGGCGCCCGGGCGGTGGCGCCGCATCCGCCCATCGAAGGGATCGAGGAGGCAGGCTATCTCACCAACGAAACCGTCTTCTCACTCACCGAGCGCCCGGAAAAGCTGGCGGTCATCGGCGCCGGCCCCATCGGCTGCGAGCTGGCGCAGACCTTCCAGCGCCTAGGCTGCCAGGTGGTGCTGTTCCACAACGGCGACCACATCCTCAACCGCGAGGACGCCGAAGCCGCGGACATCGTGCAGAAACAGTTCCTGCGGGAGGGCGTTCAACTGGTGCTCAACAGCGCCATTACCCGCGTGGCCGCTGAGAACGGCCGCAAGGTGGTCCATTTCGAGGCCGGCGGCAACGCCGACTCGGTGGCCGTGGACGAGATCCTGGTGGGGGCGGGGCGGGCGCCCAACGTGGACGGCCTGAACCTCGAAGGCGTCGGCGTCGAGTTCCACCCGTTCCGCGGCGTGGTGGTCAACGACTACCTGCAGACCACCAACCCGCGTATCTTTGCCGGCGGCGACGTCTGCATGGACTGGAAGTTCACCCATGCGGCCGACGCGGCCGCGCGCATCATCATCCAGAACGCGCTCTTCTACAAGAGCAAGAAGCTGAGCTCGCTGATCATGCCCTGGGCCACCTACACCGACCCGGAGATCGCCCACGTGGGCATGTACGAACGGGACGCCGAGAGCAAGGGCGTGGCCATCGACACCTTCACCCGGGAACTCAAGGAAGTGGACCGGGCGCTGGCGGACGGCGAGGAGGAGGGGTTCGTCAAGATCCACGTCCTGAAGGGCAAGGACAAGATCGTCGGCGGCACCATCGTGGCGCGTCATGCCGGCGAGATGATCAGCGAGATCACCCTGGCCATGGCCGGAAAGGTCGGCCTCGGCACCGTCGCCAACGTCATCCACCCCTACCCCACCCAGGCCGAGGCCATCAAGCAGACCGGCGACGCCTTCAACCGCACCCGGCTGACGCCGCTGGTGAAGAACATATTCGGGCGCTGGCTGGCTTGGACCCGGCGGTAGCGGCCCCTCTGTCACGTGGAGCGGGATTCGCAGGCTATTGCTTCAGCCGCCGGCCCAGTGCGATCAGGAACATGACGCTCTTGCCGGCGGCGTGGGGCGAGAAGAACTCCGTCACGTCGTCGTCGAAGAAGGTGAGCCCCGAGGCGCCGAAACCCTGGGCATAGGCCGCCAGGTAGAGGCGGCCGGCGGTGACGCTGGCCTCCATGTGCGCCAGGCGGTAGCCGCGGTTGCCGTAACGCGCCAGCACCGGCTCCAGGTCGGCCATGAAGTAGACGTTGACGCTGGCGTCGGCAGGGATCTCCTGACCCAGCCCGAGGAAGCCAGCCTCACGGCGGAACTCCCCCTCCTTCAGAAGCTGAAGGCATCCTCTTTCGCGGTCCAGGACGTAGGTGCCGGGAGCCGCGCCGTCCACGTGGTTGACGATGAGGTAGAGCTGGTTGAGCGGCCGCGCCCCGCCGGGGTCGACGTCCATGGCGACGCCCCGCGTGGCGTAGTGCAGCGCGTTGGACAAGTGCGCGAAGGTGATGGCCTCGTGGGAGAAACGCCGGGTCGAGCCGCGGCGCACGATCACCTGCTCGATGCTGCCGGCGGGAAGCGATGCCGTCGGGACGGTTTCCAGCGGGAGCTCGCGGATGATGGCGACGCTCTCGTCCGCCCCGGCCGCATCGGCGGCGGCCGCCGGTTCCGCATCCTCTTCCCGCCAACTCCGCACCTCGGCGCCGCTCTCCAGGCTGGACGCCGCGTGCATCTCCCGGATGGAGGGATAGTCCACCTCCTGGCGGGACAGAGGCCGCGTGACGAAGTCCAGGGCCGGCAAGGGCTCGCCGGACGGCGCCGTGGGCGCACCCGCACGGCCCACGGGCACCAGGCACAAGGCCGCCTCCTTGTCCGGGTTCAAGCCCAGCAGACGGTTCACCGAGGCTTCGGCGAACCCCATCACCGTGCGAACCGGGATATCCCGCGCCGAGGCCGCCGCCAGGCAGTTGGCCAGGATGGTGCCGCCGTCCCAGAAGCAGTGCCGGTAGGCGCGGTCGCGATACTTCCAGCTATTGCGCCAGAACGTGGACGCGAAGACCAGGACGGCCGGGGCATGGGCCACCGCCGGCTCGCCGCCGCTGGCCTCCACCAGCGCGCCCCGGTGGTCGCCCTTGCGCAAGGGGTTCAGGGCGAACCGCTCGGGCGCGAAGTGATAGACGCCCGCGTCGAGATCCAGCAGCGGCCCGGCGACAACGTAGATATCGATATGGTAAAGCGCGCCCGTGCACGCCGCCGCCCGGAAGAGCATCTCGCCGCCGAAATAGCGCCGGCGGCGGGTGACTCCGGCGCAAAGGAACAGCAACTCGCCGAACTCCTTGGGGGTGACCTCACGCTCCCGCTGCGGCGCGGACCGGGACATGGCCGCCAGGGCGGACACGCCGGACGATGTCAGGTGCTCCTCCAGCGGCAGTGAGTCCAGTTCCTCGTAGACCTTGAAGGGGTGCGGCTGGTTGTCCCAGTCTAGGTAGTGCGGGCCGCTGCGGATGCTCACGGGAGAGTGCTTGGTCCGCTCATGATAGTCCTTGGCGGACGCGATGTCCCGATTACCCATGGCGCCTCCCAAATTCGTGTGGAAACCTGGTGCCGCGGCCCGAGCCGTCACACCGCGATCTGCCAGAAGTGCTTCACCACCGTCCCCAGGGCATAGGTCACGGCCACCGCCACCGCCACCAGGAGGACGTTCTGCAGCACGCGGCGCCGGACTTCCATGCCGGACATGAACGACAGCAGCATGGTCACCACCGCCACCATGCCGCCGCCGACGACGATGGACCACAGCGGGCTGGCGGCGCCCATGAGCACCGGCAGGATCGGGAACAGCGCGCCAAAGAAGTAGGAGGCCGCCACGGCGACGGCCGCCGACAGCGGACGGGTCTCCTCGGCCGCCTCGGCGTCGGGATCGAAGAAGTGGCGTTTCGCGTTCTCGATCCGTTGAACCTCGAGCTGGGACCGGGACGAGGCCAGCACGCCCGCCGCCATGGAGATGGAGCCGGCCACCGCCACCGTGAGACTGGCCACCAGCACATAGACGGGATCGCCGAACGAGGCATAGAAACCGCTGACGCTGCCCAGCACCTCCACCAGGCCGTCGTTCAGCCCCAGGAAGATATCCCGGACGCGTTCGGCGTTGAGCCGCCTGCCGGTGAGGTCGGCGACGATCTCGTCCTCGTGGCCGAACTCGTCCCGCAGGATGGCCTTTATCCTCGGGCCCTGCGGCGTGTCCTTGTACTGCTCCCAGAGCGTCCAGTACTTCTTGATGCCGTAGATCTCGATGGCCTCGAGGATGAGGAAAGTCATGCCGACGCCGAAGAGCCTCCGCATGAGGATGAAGACGCCCAGCCTGAACCGTTGAAAACGGTTCAGCGACACGTCCTTGAGCCCCGCCATATCGGACCAGAAGGTGACGTGTCCCCGCTCCACGTTCACCAGCTTCGACAGGACGTTGCGGACCTCGCCGGTCTCCAGGTCGCGAAGCCTGACGTACAGGGCCAGGTCGAACGCTTCGTCCCGGGCGGCCTTGCGGATGAGGCTGTGGTCCTGCGGTCCGGTCACGACACCTGCCCCAGCGCCTTGCGCCGGGCTTCGGCCGGGTCGCAGTCCGAGCCCCGGTCCCGAGTGATCAGGGAGCGCATGCTCTCGGTGTGGTCGAGCCACGCCGCGCGCACGGCGTCGGGGACCTGGAACTCGTCGAGGGTCTCGCGCAGGATCTGCAGGCGGCGGGCGAACTGTCCGCCCATGATGGGATGGGGGGCGTGGGCCTGTTCAAGGGGGCGGCCCTCGTACTCGATGTCCGCGCCGAGGACGCGGGCCGTAAACTGGAATTCCAGTTCCTTGATCCGGCCGCGGTCGGCGTTGCGGAAAAAGAAGCCGATCATGAGGTCATCGAAGATCCGGTCCACGAAGACGTCGATGACCTCACGCAGGCGCTTCGCGCCGATATCTTCGAACAGGGAGGGCGTAGGGTTCTCTCCCCGAGCCTACTCCTCGGCAGGGTTGAGCAGCGACTCCAGCTCGCCCCGCTCATGCAGCTCGTGGACGATGTCGCAGCCGCCCACGAACTGCCCGTCGATGTAGACCTGCGGGATGGTGGGCCACTTGGAGTACTGCTTCACGCCATCCCGGACGGCCGGGTCCGACAGCACGTCGAAGCTCTCGAACTCCGCGTTGTGGGCGCGCAGGATCTCCACCGTGTGGGCCGAGAAACCGCATTGCGGGAAGTTGGGGGTCCCCTTCATGAAGACCATCACCCGGTTGTTCTTGACCTGCTCTTCGATCCTGCTGAGTGCGTCATCCGCCATGGCTTCGCTCCTTTATTGGTTTGGCATCGGCGCCTGCTTCATGGGCCCGGCCGACCCGTCAGACCTCGACCTCGATGTCGGCCCCCTCCACCCGGACGTTGAACGTGTCGACGCCCGTGTCCGCCGGAGGTCCCGACGCCTCGCCCGTGGTGATGTCGAACATCGCGCCGTGCCACGGGCACTGGACGTCCTTACCCATCACCTCTCCCTCGGAGAGCGGCGCGCCGCGATGCGTGCAGAAGTCGTCGATGGCGTAGAAACTCCCATCCACGTTGAACAGCGCGACCCTCCGGCCGTTGACCTCCACCAGCTTGGGCTTGCCGGGTTCCACCTGATCCGTGGTCGCGACCTTGACATACTCTGCCATGCCATGTCTCCCCTATCCCTGATTCACGGCCGCCGCCGATCCCTTGACCAGCCAGCGCTCCCGCATCACCTTGTCCTGAATCCGCAACAAACCCTCGGTCAACGCCTCTGGCCGCGGCGGACAGCCGGGAACGTAGACGTCCACGGGCACGATCTTGTCGACCCCCTTGCATACCGAATACGCCATCTGGAACAAGCCGCCGCAGTTGGAGCAGCTCCCCATGGAGATGACGTACTTGGGATCGGGCATCTGGTCGTAGAGCAACCGGGTACGCTTGGCCATCTTGTAGGTCAGTGTCCCGGCCACGATCATCAGGTCCGACTGGCGCGGCGTCGCCCGCGGCACGCAGCCGAAACGGTCCAGATCCGCCCGCGGCCCGCCGGTCTGCATGAGCTCGATGGCGCAACAGGCCAGTCCGAACAGCATATACCACTGGGACGATGCCCTGCCCCAGTTCAACAGATCGTCGACCCGGGTGGTGAAAACCGTCTCGGGCAGACTGTTGGTAATCGGCATCGAAACCTCCTGACTGAAACCGCCGCTGAATCGCGCTACGGGCGCCTGCAGCACACAAGACGCTAGTAAAGATAGACCACCGCGACGTGCCTTTCAAGTCCGCGCTCGGGGCCGCCATTGCAATATCCCGTGCGCTCCCCTAAGAGTGAAACCATGCGCATCTGCACCCTGCTGCCGAGCGCGACGGAGATCGCCTTCGCCCTGGGCCTGGGCGACTCGGTGGTGGCCGTCAGCCATGAATGCGACTTCCCTCCCGGTGCCCGGGAGAAGCCCGTGGCGGTGCGCGGCCGGATCGACTCGGACAACCGCACCAGCCGCGAGATCGACACCCTGGTTCAGCAGCATTTGAGCCGCGGCGAAGGGCTCTACGGCCTGGACCTCGAACTGCTGCGCGGCCTCAACCCCGACCTCATCGTCACCCAGGGGCTGTGCGACGTCTGCGCCGTGGGCCACGACGACGTCATGGCCGCCGCCGGCACGTTGAAGCCGCCGGCGAGGGTGCTGTCGCTGTCGCCGAGCTCCCTCGGAGAGGTATTGTCGGACATCACGCGGGTAGGGAACGCCACCGGGACTTCGGGACGGGCGGAAACCCTGGCCGGCGCGCTGCGGGAACGCGTGGGACGCGTCGCCGCCCGGGTTCCCCAGGACGGCCCCAGACCGCGGGTGGCCTGCCTCGAATGGCTGGATCCGCTGTACGCGGCCGGTCACTGGGTACCCGAAATGGTGGAGCTGGCGGGAGGCACGGACGTACTGGCCGCGAAACACGAACCCTCGGCGCGGGTGTCCCTGGAAACGCTGGTGGAAGCGGCGCCGGAGGTCCTGGTGCTCATGCCCTGCGGTTTCGACGAGAGCCGGACCCTGAAGGAGTGGGAACCGCTCAAGGACCTTCCCGCCTGGCAGGACATTCCCGCGGTTGCCAGCGGCCGCGTCTTCGCCGTGGACGGCTCCAGGTTCTTCAACCGGCCCGGACCCCGATTGGTGGACGGGCTCGAGATCCTCGCCGAGTGCATCGGCACTGAGACAGCGCCGGATGCGGTCCGGCCGTAGCACCTGCCGCCCTCCCGGGAGCCATGTTCGCACGACTCTTCCTGCTATTCACCGTCATCCCCCTGATCGAGCTCTATCTCCTCATCGAGGTGGGCTCGGTGATCGGCGGGTTGTACACCATCCTGCTGGTGCTCGGCACGGGCGCGCTGGGGGCGTTCCTCGCCAAGCTGGAGGGTCTCCGGACCCTGGGCCAGATCCAGCGTAACCTCAACCAGGGCATCGTCCCGGCCGAGGAGATGCTGGACGGCGTGATCATCATGGCGGCGGGCCTGCTGCTGATCACGCCCGGGATACTCACGGACGCCTTCGGCTTCCTGATGCTCATTCCGGCCACGCGGAACGTGTTCAAGCGCTGGCTCAGGCGCCGCTTCGACCGCGCCACCGCGCGCGGCCGCATCTACACTCAAGGCGGGCCCGGTCATCTCTGACGCCCCCGACGCCGCCACCCCCAACGCTCCGTCCTCGGACAGCCGGGACCTTTGGCGGCTCACCGTCCCGGCCTCCCTGGCCATCGCCAGCGAGCCGGTGCTGAACATCGCGGACACGGCCATGATCGGCCACCTGGGGGTGGAGCCGCTGGCCGCCAAGGCCATCGCCACGAGCCTCATCGGCGCGGTGATCTGGATCTTCGCGTTCCTGATCTTCGGCACCACCAGCTTGGTGGCCAGCCAATACGGCTCGCGCAACTACCTGGCCTGCGGCGAGATCTTCCGCCACGCCCTGGTGCTTGCGGTGGGCGGCGGAGTGCTGGTGGCCTCCCTCTGTTTCCTGTCCGCCCCCGGACTGTACGCCCTCATGGGGGCGACACCCGAAGTGGCGGCCGAGGGCGTCCCCTATTTCCGCATCCGTTGCGCCACCATTCCGATGCTGTTCTCCATCTATGCGGCGGTGGGCTTCCTGCGCGGCATACAGAACACCTTCTCCCCCATGCTGGTGGCGTTCCTGATGAGCGGCACGAACATCGTGCTGGACTACGCGCTGATCTACGGCGGGCTCGGGTTTCCGGCCTTGGGCCTGCGCGGCGCGGCGGTGGCCGCGGTGGCGGCCCACGCCCTGGGCGCCGCCCTGTACCTGCGGCTGCTGTTCTTCTCCGAATACGCGGACCTGTACCAACTGAAGAGCCGGCAACTACGCTTGGGCCGGTTCCGCGACATATCGAGGATCGCGGGACACCTGGCCGTGCGCACGGCCGGACTCCGGCTCTCGCTGGTGTTCGCCACCGCCGTGGTGGCGCGCATGGGGCCGGTGTATCTGGCGGCCTACGAGATCGTGTTCCAGCTCTTCATCTTCTGCTCCGACACCGTCGACGGGCTGGCGGTGGCCGGACAGACCCTGGTGGCGCGGCACCTGGGCGGCGGCGACGTCCGCCGGGCGCGGCGCCTGGGCCGGATGCTGGTGATATGGGGCTGCGCCGGCGGCGCGGTTTTCGGCGCGGCCTACCTGCTGTTCCAGGAACCGCTGCTTGCGCTCTTCACCTCTTCGGCGGTGGTGGCGGAGCTGGCCCGAAGCGAGGCCTTCCTGCTGCTCATCGTCTTCCAGCCCTTGAACGGTATCGTTTTCGCCCTGGACGGTTTCATCCTGGGCGCCCACGACACCCGCTTTCTCATGTGGGCCATGCTGGCGGGCGGACTCTTGCTGTTCGTCCCCCTGACGGGCCTTTCCTTCTACCTGGGGCTGGGGCTCTTCGGAGTCTGGGCCGGGTTCAGCCTGTTCATGCTTCACCGGCTCGCGGCCAACCTGTGGCGTCTGTGGAGCGGACGGTGGGAAGGCGCCTTCGCCGCGTACCACGCGCCCCGAGGGGGTTGAGGGACGGCGCTCTCCCTTGCTTTTCCGCCCGGGCCGGGATATGGATCGGCTGGCTGGAACGCGGGCTCCGCGTCGGATACCGCGCTGGCATCACCCCGCACGGGAACCGCACACAAGGAGGAACGTATCACCATGGCGGAAGTCGCAATCGTAACCGGAGGAGCCGGCGGTCTGGGATCGTCGGTCTGCACCGCGCTGGCTGAAGACGGGCTCAAGGTCGTGGTCGCCGATTACAACGGAGAGGGAGCGCAGGCGCTGGCCGCCAAGCTCAAATCCGAAGGCCGGGAGGCGCTGGGCGTGGGCGTGGACGTGGGCGACAAGCAGAGCGTCGAGGCCATGATTCAAAGCGCCGTGGACACCTACGGGCAGGTTGACTGCCAGATCAACTTCGCGGGCCTCATGGGCCGCTTCTCCATCGCGGACATGACCGAAGAGGAGTGGGACAGAGTCATACGCGTGAACCTGCGGGGCGTCTTCCTGTGCAGCCAGGCCGCCGCCGCGGCCATGCGGCCGCGCAAGCAGGGGCGTATCCTCAACGTCGCCTCGGGCCGAGGGGTCGCCGGGGCGCCCTACTCCGCGCACTACTCCGCCTCCAAGGCCGGGGTCATCGCCTTCACCAAGTCCATGGCCGTGGAGGTGGCGTCGGACAACATCCTGGTGAACAACATCTGCCCCGGACGCACGGAGACGCCCATGGCCCGGGCCGGCTACACCGAAGAGCAGTGGGCGGCCATCAAGGCGGTGGATCCGTTGCAGGGCGGCCTCACCCAGAAGGACGAGATCACCGGCCTGGTGCGCTATCTCGTGTCGGATGCGGCGCGTTATATCACCGGGCAGACGTTCCTGTTGCGGACGCCGTGACGGGAACGCGCAAGAGGAATTCTCATTCACTGAGCCTTGGGAGGTGACATGTCACAGGTCGTGGTGGTAACCGGCGGCGCCGGGGGCATCGGATCGTCCATATGCCGGGCGCTGGCCCAGGACGGCCACAGCGTGGTGGTGGCCGATTTCAACGGAGAGGGGGCGCAGGCCATCGTTACGGAAATCGGCAACGAGGGCGGCGAGGCCTTGGCCGTGGCAGTGGACGTCGGCGACAAGGCCAGCGTCGACGGCATGGTCAAGGCGGCCATCGACAAGTACGGCCACATCGACGTGCAGCTCAACGCCGCGGGAGTCATCAAGCGCTGCCCGGTGCTGGAGATGCCGGCGGAGGAATGGGAGCGGGTGATCCGGATCAATCTGACCGGACTCTTCCTTTGCTCGCAGGCCGCGGCCAGGCACATGGCCGAGCGCAAGTCCGGCCGGATCATCAACGTCGCCTCGGGCCGGGGCGTCACGGGGCAGCGGCTGGGTTCCCACTACGCCGCGTCCAAGGGTGGCGTCATCACCTTCACCAAGACCCTGGCCATGGAGCTGGCGACCTACAACGTCACCGCCAACGCCATCGGACCCGGCGCCACCGAAACCGACATGGCCAGGGCGGGCATGTCAGAAGAACAATGGACCCTGAAACAGTCCACCTCTCCGCTCATGGGTGGATTTACGCAGAAGGACGAGATCACCGGACTGGTCCGCTATCTGATATCCGACGCCGCGCGCTATATCTCGGGCCAGCTCTTTCTCTTGCGCACGGCGTAACGCCGGAGTCCCTGGCCGGGACGGCAACTCGCGCATAGCACCGAAGACCGGAAGCCATGTACACCGAGAACGCCATGAAGGCCGTCTACACCGTCCTGATGGTGGTGATCGGCTTCGTCATTCTCGTTCCCGTGCTGGCGCTGGTCTTCGGCAGCTTCTGGTCGTCCTCGCCGGTGGCCGCGGGCCACGTCACCCTGGACAACTGGGTCCGGGCCCTCAACATCAGCATCCCTGCGGACATCCCCACGCTGGTCTTCAACTCGCTGGTGTTCGCCTTCATGACGGCCGCCATCTCGGTGGTCCTGGGCGTCACCATGGCGTTTCTGGTGGTGCGCACCGACATGCCCTACGGCAACGTCTTCGCGAAGCTGGGGATCGTGCCCCGGGCCTTTCCGGTGATCATCGCCGCGTTGGCCTGGATCCTGCTCCTGAGCCCGCGCATCGGCGTCCTCAACGTCCTGTTCCGGGAGCTCTTCGGCACCAACCTGTTCAACATCTACTCGTTCCCGGGGATGATCTTCATCATGGTGCTCTACGAGTCACCGATCGTGTTCCTCATCGCGCTGAACGCTTTCCGGCTCATGGACCCGTCGCTGGAAGAGCAGTCCATCGCCTGCGGCAACACGGTCATGGGGACGCTGCGCCGGGTGACCTTGCCGGTGCTGCGCCCGCTGATCCTTTCGTCGTTCCTGCTGGTCTTCGTCATCGGGCTGATCACCCTGGAGGTGCCGATCCTCATCGGCGCGCCCGGCGGCATCTTCGTCTTCACCTCCGCCATCTTCAACATCATCGCATCGGACTACCAGTCGCTGATCTACTACAACACCGCCGCGGCGCTGGCCATGATGGTGATCCCACTGAGCCTGATCTCGCTGTTCCTCTACCGCCACATGGTGCGGCGGGCCGAGAGCTTCGTCACCGTCACCGGCAAGGCCCGGCCGGAGAACGTCCACCACATGGGCCGGTGGCGCTATGTGGCCTTCGTGGGCGCCTCGCTGTACTTCGGCGTGGTGATCGTGCTTCCGGCCGTGGTGATCGTGCTGCTGTCGTTCTCCCAGTTCGTGGCCACTCCCAGCCTGAGCGTGCTGACGCAACTCACCCTCAACCACTGGAATGCCGCCCTGAACGACGCGGTTTTCTGGCGCGCGCTGGGCAATACGCTGCTTCTGTGCTTCGCCGCCGCCACCGCCACCGTCACCATCGCACTCGGGGTGGGCTACCTGCTGGTACGCAGCGGCGTCAAGCTCAAGGGACCCATCGAGGCCGCCACCATGCTGCCGCTGGCCTTCCCGGGCACCATCCTGGCCGTGGGCTTCGTCTGGGCCTACATCCGGACGCCGGTATACGGCACCCTGTGGATCCTGCTGCTCTACTTCATCGGCAACTACCTGCCGTTCGCTCTGCGGACCCTGAGCCCGTTCCTGTTCCAGTTCCACAAGGAGTTCGAGGAAGCTTCGTGGACTTCCGGCGCCAGCGCGCTGGGCACGATCACGCGCATCGTCATCCCGTTCCTCCGGAGCGGGCTGTTCTCCGTGTGGGTCCTGCTGTTCCAGATCTACCTGCGCGAATTCGCCGGCGCCGTCATCCTGTTCACCTACGGCAACGAGGTACTCTCCACCCTGCTCTTCCAGCGCGCCTTCGACGAGGGCCAGTTCGGCATCGGCGCCGTCATCGGCGTGCTGATGCTGTTGATGTCGCTGGGGCTGCACCTGCTGGTGTCGCGGCGGGAGGCGTAGCCGGCTCCTTTGCCGACCCCTATCCACGGCCGGAGGGTCGTGGGCATTTTCTGGTTGACTCTAAAATACTCATGAGTATTTTAGGGTATGGTAGAAAATACTCATGGACGCGCCAGCACAGCCAACAGGATGGAGCAGCGCTACATCAAGGACAGCATCGAAGCGGATCTCTCGGACCGGATGGTCTTCGTCGGCGGACCACGCCAAGTCGGCAAGACGACGCTGGCATTGTCTCTGCTGGAGGGGCAGCAAGACGAGTCATCGCCAGCCTATCTGAATTGGGACGTGCTGGCAGACCGCGAGAACGTCATGGCGGAACGGTTGCCCTCGGGCCAGCCGCGCGTCATTTTCGACGAGATCCACAAGTACGCGAATTGGCGGAATCTGATGAAGGGCCTGTACGACAAGAACAGGAGTTCCATCTCCTTCATTGTCACCGGCTCGGCTCGGCTCGACTACTACCGCAAGGGCGGCGATTCCCTGCAGGGGCGGTACCACTACTATCGGCTGCATCCGTTCACGGCCGCGGAACACGACAAGGAGCCCAACCAAGGCCTCGTGGAACAGCTACTCCGATTCGGAGGGTTCCCCGAACCCTTTCTCAGGGGCGATGTGCGTTTTCATCGACGGTGGCTTCGCGAGCACTCCACAAGAGTCCTCTATGAGGACCTCCGCGACCTGGAGAACGTGCGGGAGATTTCCGCGCTGGAGCTGCTTCTGTCGCATCTCCCGGCGTGCGTGGGGTCCCCGCTTTCAGTGAACAGCCTCAGCCGACTGTTACAGGTGAACCACGCATCCATCGAGCGCTGGCTGGGGATATTCGAGCGGCTTTACCTCTGTTACCGCATTCCGCCGTTCGGAGCCGGTAGAATCCGCGCCGTCCGCAAGGAAAGGAAACTGTATTTCTGGGATTGGTCGCGCGTCGAGGACCGAGGCGCCCGCTTCGAGAACATGGTGGCCGGCCACCTGTTGAAGTACTGCCACTACGTCGAGGACACCGAAGGCCACGACATGGAACTGCGCTTCATCCGGGATACCGACAAACGCGAGGTGGACTTCGTCGTTCTGCGCGACGGCGCCGCGGAGTTTGCCGTCGAGTGCAAGAGCGGCGACCGCCGCGCGGCTCCCGCCTGCGGCTACTTCAGGGAGCGGACGGATATCCCGCGTTTCTACCAAGTGCACCTCGGCACCAGGGAGTTCGGCAGTGCCGAAACCAACACACGCGTCCTGCCCTTCTGGAAGTTCTGCCGTGAGGTGGCCGTGCCTTGAACCCAGGCGGCGATTCTCCATCATGCCTGCCAATGCAGACGATGGTCACACCCGCGCCGCCACCCAGTCGTGCATGAACGGGAAGATCTCGGCGTGGTTGTCGTAGGAGCAGTGGACGGCGCCGGGCTCGCCGGCGCGGAGGAAGCGCAGCTCCTTTTCGCACTTGGCTTCGTCGTAGGTCTGGTGCGCGCAGCGGGGGTCGGTAATGATGTCGTCCTCGCCGTGGAGGATGAGGAGCGGGCACTCGACCTTATCGATGCTGCCGGCGAGGGTGAACTGGCCCAGGCGGTGGCGGACCTCGTCTTCGGTGCTCGATCCGGTGATCCAGCGGAACTGTCCTCTCAGGGGCTCGTAGAACTGGTAGATGTCACGGTAGCAGTCGTAGGGACCGAAATGGGAAACGCAGCACTTGACGCGCTTCTCGTATGCGGCGGCGCGGGTGACGTAGTAGCCGCCCATGCTCATGCCCATGAGGGCGACCCGGTTCATGTCGACGTCGCCGCGGTTTTCCAGGTAGTCCACCATGGCCGTGATCGGCCGTTCGAAGTCGGGGATCGCCAGGCTGTTGCGCAGCCTTAGCATCCCGCCGCGGCCGGGGCCGTCGACGATCAGGAGAGCGAGGCCCCGCTTGGCTGCTTCTGGCCCGCCGACGAAGTAGACCTCCTCGGCGGTGGAGTCGGCGCCGCCGGTGAAGATCAGCACCGGCGGCTTCGCGCCGGCGCCCTCCGGGGCGTGAAAGAAGTAGCCGGGCATGGAGGTGTCCTCGTAGGGTACCTCGACGCGCTCGATGCCGGGCGACAGCTCCGCGGCGGCCTGGAAGCTCCCGGCGGACTTGCGATAGGTAGGAACCTTCCGGTCGTCGGTGAACGGAAGGAGGAATTCAGCGACCCGGTAGTAGTTGGCGGCCCGGAAGAACGCCTTGCGCGCGCTCTCGGGACGGCCGCCGGCCTGTTGCGCTTGACCGTGGGCGGCGACCCGCTCGGCGGTTTCACGCCACTCGGCGTGCCAGCTTTCGGTGTCGCCCGGCTTGATTCGCTGGACCGTGCGGTGGATCTCGTTGAACTCGCCGCCGCCGTAGTAGCTCTCGGCCAGCAGCCGGACGCACGCGAAGGACCAGCTTCGGTTCCCCGGGAAGAATTCGAACATGGCCCTTCGCGTCGTTCCAGCGCCCGCGTCTTCAGGCTACTGGTAGAGCGCCTGGATACGCTTCGTCCACGCGTCCTTGTTGTTGCTGACCTCGTTGGCGATGATCTCCGGCGCCTTGGCGAAGAACTTGACGCCTTCGAGCTCCTTGATGAGGGATCCCCTCGGCTTCATGGAGCTGTCGGCCGGGATCAGCCCCTCGTTGACGAAGTGCTTCTGTCCCTCGGCGCTGATGGCGTAGTCCATGAAGAGCTTGGCGGCGTTGGGGTGGGGAGCCTTCCCATGAATCGCCAGCATGTTGGGCCACCAGATGGCCGGTTCCCGGAACGTGGAGTAGCCGAGCCCTGGATAGCTTCGGCCGAAGGTGAACGGCGTGTACGGCAGGGTGAAGATGCCCAGGGGAAACTCCTTGAGACCCACCGCCTGGTGGAGCGGCCCCCACTTGGGCTCGTAGCGCCCTACGTTGACCTTGAACGCCTTCCAGTAGCTGGCCCACTTCTCCTCGTTGCCGCCGAACCACGCCTGCAAGGACGCGATGTGCACGAGATAGTTGGACCCGAGCCACGGCGTGCGCGAGATGATCTTGCCCTTGTACTTGGGCTTGATCAGCTCCTGGATGCTGCGAGGCGCCTGCTCCGGCGGGATCAGCTCCTTGTTGTAGGACGCTCCCACCACGTGGATGAACACCGGCACCAGGTTCCAGTCCTTCGGCAGCGCCTTCATGTGATGCGCGACCTTCTCGTAGCCGGCGGGCTTGTAGGGCTGGGTCAGGTGGTTGAGCCCGCTCAGCGGCCCCGGGGAGGCGCCGAACATGTCGATGGCGGATATCCCCGCCTGGGACTCCTGGCTCACCGTGCGGAGAACGCCGGGCGCGCCCACGTAGGTGCCCTCCACCGTGATGCCGTATTTCTTCTGGAAGGATTCGGCGGCCTTCCTGAAGCTGGAGAACGTGATCAGCCGCAGCTTGCCTTCCTTCTTGGCCGCGGCGATCAGCTCGGCACTCGACGCCAGCGCCATGCCGGAAAGGCACAGAACCAAGCCGAGTGACAACGCCATCGTCTTTGTGATCAAGCTTCGCATGGTACCTCCCTCGATCCGTCACAAACTTTGCCGCCAGACTATAGAGCGGCAGGGGTAGGCGTCAAGACCTCACCCTCCCCCCTCCGGATCCCGGATCAAGCCTGGCCCGTGGTCCGGGATGATGGGGTCACGAAACGAACGCGGTGGAAAGGTCCACCCGCCCCTCCAGCCGGCCCGTCTCGATGAGCATCTCCATGGTGGCTTCCGCTTCCTTGCGCTCGGTGTCGGTGAAGGTGAACTCGATCCTGGGGTAGCCGGCGGAGGCCAGGATGTCCTGCTTGTCGCCGCCGTACCTGGCGATGAACTTGTCGGCCACCTCCTCCAGATGAGCGTCGCTGTAGGCGATGGACTTGCGGCACGCGTCGAGGATCTGGCCGGCGAACTCCGGATGCTCGGCCAACAGGTCCTCGCGGGTGGCGAGCATGTGCTTGATGATCTCCGGCAGGCCGTGGAGGCCGCGCCAGGCGTCGCCGTCGGTGTAGAGGCAGCGGACATCGGGGTCCTTCTCGCCGTGCCAGAAGACCTGGTCGATGAGCGTCACGGCGTCGGCCTTGCCCTCCTTGAGGATCGCCACGAGCTCCTCCTGGGGATGGGACTCCCAGCGGATGCTGGAGTCGTCCACCTTGTAGTGCTTGCGCAGAAGGAAGCAGTGCATGGCGTGGGGGTCGGAGTGGTGGCTGGCGATGAGACGGCCCTCCAGGTCCTTGGGGGTCTGGACCGGGCCGTCCTTGAGCACGAAGACGCCGTTGCCCTTGGAGGTGGACTTCCACTCCGTGGACAGGCCCACGATGGGGGCGCCGCCGAGCTTCCGCTTGAGAAAGTTCGGCAGATAGACGTTGGCGAACGCCACCTCGCCCCGGATCAGCACCTCCTCCAGCTCGTGGCTGGGCGGGTCGGCCACCTCGATGACCTTCAGGTCGAAGCCCTCGGGTTTCACGATGCCCTCCGCCAAGGCGTAGTAGGTGCGGAACATGCAGAAACGATTGCGGTAGTGTGCGAGTGTCAGTTCCATGGGGACTCCTGATCAGTCCAGGCCCAGCTCCGCGCGAGTCTTGCTGCAGATGTCCAGGGCCGCCAAGGCGTAGACGCTGCTGCAGCGGATCATGTTGTTGATGCCGACGCCGCGGCGGGTGCCGGACGGCCGGTCCCATTCGGCGCCGGTCTCCTGCTCGTCCGGATCCACCAGGTGGGTGCCGAAGCCGGCGCCGTAGGTGATCACCGACACGCCGTACTGGTTGATGCGCGAGCCGTCGCTGGTAATGCCGTAGCGCACAGGCTCGGAGAACTCCATGTCCCTGCCGTCGTTGACCTCCTTGTGGGCCCCGCCCATGGCCTGGACCACGTAGTCGGTCTCGGGGATCTCGTAGCCGTCGGTGGTGAGGTAGAGCTTCACCTTGGTGGTGATGTCCCCTTCCCTGGCGGCAACGGCCGCGGCGACCTTCTCCAGCTCCCGCTGGATCTTCATGGTGGGCACGTGGGGCAGGGTCTTGACGATGACGTAGATCTTGCACACCGGGTTGGTGCCGGGCTTGAAGGGATTGCCGCCGTCGATGGCGCCGATCTGGACGGTGGGAAGCATGAACGGATGCGGGAACATTTTCTGGTAGTCGGCCTCCCACGCCTGTATCGCCTTGGCCACCTCGGCGGCCTTCAGGACAAAGGTCTTGGCCGGCCCTTCCACGGTCACCTCGGCCCACGCCAACCCGGCGTTGCCGATCTGCATGCGCAGTCCCGTGGGCTCGCCGATGATGCACATGTCGGCGGTGACCCCGTGGTCCATGAGGTAGCGCGCACCCACGCCCGCGCCCCGGTAACTCTTGCCGTGGAAGCGGTTGACCTGGGCCTTCTCGATCTCGCCCACCACGCCGGAGATGATGACGTCGCCCTTGAGCTCCGCCTTGGCCTTCACCAGCATGTCCACCGCGGTGATGTAGCAGGGAAACGCGCACTTCATGTTCACCAGGCCGCGCCCGTAAACCCGGTCCTCCGTCACCCGGGTGGGCTCGGGGTTGTCGAAGTGGTCCATGTGTCCGTTGAACATCAACACCGGCCCCTCGCCGGAGCCCCTTAACGTGCCGATGACGTTGGGCCGCCCCTCCTCCACCTCCTGGTACTCCACCTCCATGCCCAGGCGCTCGAACTCGCGTCCCAGATACTCTGCCACCGGCGCTTCCTCACCCGTTATCGTGACGATATCGGCAAGGTCCCGGGTCATTTCCACCAGATGCGCGCGGTCGAGTTGCGCCAAAACCTGCTTGCTGTCCATGTGATCGAACCTCCTTGATTGCTATGATCAATCTTTTTGATGTTTTAAAGATGCCGAATTAATACAATACCTTAGGTATGTCGGGGCCGGACCGTCGTCGAATACATGCCCCAGATGGGCATCACAGACGCTGCACAGCACCTCGACCCGACGCATGCCGAAGGCGCGGTCCTCCTCGGTGGCCACGTTCTCCTCGTTCACCGGCGCCCAGAAGCTCGGCCATCCGGTACCCGAGTCGAACTTGGTGGCGGCGTCAAACAGGTCCGTGCCACAGCACACGCAACCGTAGACGCCAGGCTCCTTGGAGCCGTTATACTGGCCGGTGAACGGCCTCTCGGTGGCCTTCTTGCGGGTGACCTGAAACTGCTCGTCGGTGAGCTGCTGGCGCCATTCCTCGTCGGTCTTGGTGACTTTATCCTTCATCGAACGTCGTCCTCCCGCAGTATCCGTGTCTACCGTCAGGCTTAATGATATAGGACTTTCACGGCAAGAATGCGAATCGGCGGGGCGTCTCGTCCCGGCCCGTCACCTCCCCCGCGCATCATTTCACGATCAGCAGGGCCGTGCCGAGCACGATGCCGATGGCCCCCACCGCCACCTTCCAATTGACCGACTCGTGGGCCTGCAGGAATATCCAGGACACCAGCAGCACGAACAGAGGCCGAGCCTGGGCGATGGGCTGCACCACCACCAACGGCGCGTACCTGAGCGCGAAATAGCCGCAGGTGGTGCCGATGGCGGACACCAGCCCCACCAACCATATGTATCGCCAATGCCGGGACGACCAGTCCGCGACGCTGCGCAGCGGCCGGTTGGGGATGGCGGGCAGGAAACTCGGCAGCGCGATGAGGCTCGCGTAGAAGTTGGCGCCCAGGGGCGACGAGAACTCGTGAACCACCATCCTGGTCAGGGCCGCCGACAGGGCCATGGCGAAGGCGCTGCCCAGGGCAAAGGCCATCCCGGCGACGTGGCGGGTCCATGCCTGCCCGGCGGCGCCCTGGGCGCGGCTCATGGCCACCAGCACGCAGCCTGCTACCACCAGGATGGCCCCGGCAGTCAGAAGATAGGTCAGGTTCTCCGCGAGAAAGAACACGCCCAGGAACATGGCGAAGAACACGTTGGTGGCGCTGAAGCTGCTGGCGCGGGCCGCCCCGATGTACTTGATGGCGGTGAACAACGTGGTGCGGCCGACGGTGATGCGGAGGATCCCGGCCAGCCCGATCATGAACAGCGGCCATCCCCAGCCCGGGAAGCCCGCGTGCAGGTCGCCGTTCAGGAGGGCCGCCAACGTCAGTATCACCAGCCCCGTGAACGCCGTGGCCGCCGTGCCCAGCACCGGATCGATGTCGCGGGTCGCCATGCGGCCGAAGATGTCCCGCAACGCCAGGAAGAACGCCGTCCCCAAGGCATAGACGATGGCGATGTCCATGACCGTCAGATGTAGCACGCCGGATCGGCTTCGTAAGCAGGGGCGGACGGCTGCGGCGGCAGCCTTCGTGGTTGATCGGGCCAACCGAAACCGCTATACCCCTCCCAACCCAACCTCACCGCCGGGAGCCGCCATGAATTTCGAGGGCACCATTACCGTAGAGCATCCGCGAGACGCCGTCTGGGACTTCGTGCTGGACATCGACAAGTTCTCCGCCTGCATGCCCGGTCTCGATTCCATCGACAAGATCGACGAGACCACCTTCGACGGCGTCATCAGCGCCAAGGTGGGACCCATGGCCGGGAAGTTCAACTTCCGCTCCACCATCACCGACAGCAATCCCAAGGAAGCCCTCACCGTGAAGATCGAGGGCAACGACTCGGTGACCAAGAGCACGGTGGTGGCGGGCGTGGACGCCCGCATGGAGGAACCCCGGGAGAACTGCACCGAGCTCAAGTACAACGCGCAGGTTGAGATCAAGGGACGCCTGGCCATCGTCGGCGACATGATACTGCGCGCCACCACCTCGCTCATCCTGGACGAGTTCAGGAAGCGGCTGAGCAAGGCGCTGGACGACGAGGCGGCGCAGCCCTAGCGGGCTGTGTAGGCGCGGGTTTCAAACCCGCCGCGCCCAGCCACGCACCGACGGCCTCCGCAGGCCCCTGAAGCCGTGCGGCCGCGAAACGAAAGGACAGGTTCCATGGCTGAACAATACGATGTCATCATCATCGGCGGAGGCTCCGCGGGCTGCGCGGCCGCCAGCCGGCTCTCGGAAGACCCCGGGCGAAAGGTGCTGCTGCTGGAGGCGGGGCCGGACCCGCGGCCCATTCCCGAGATGGTGGCCGAGGCCAAGAACCAGATCCGCCTGCTGATGGAGACCGACTACCTGGCGATGTACCCCAGCCCCCGGGATCTCGACGGCAGCATCTGCTACAAGCTGGCCGGCAGGATCATGGGCGGCGGCTCGTCGGTGAACGTCATGGCCGCGCCCCGGCCCATGAGGGCCGACATGGACAATTGGGTGGCCGCCGGCAACCCGGACTGGTCCTGGGAGAACGTCCTGCCCATTCTCAAGCGGCTGGAATCGGACCAGGACTTCCCGGACAGCCCCATTCACGGCAACGACGGGCCGCTGTACGTGAAGCGCCCCTTCACCTTTGAGACCCCCAACGCCGCCGACCCGGTGCAGGCGTTCATCGAGGCCGGCCAGCAGAAGGGACTGCCGCTCCTGGAGGACACCAACATCCCCGATGCCGAGGGCGTCGGACACCCGCCCTTCAGCATCAAGGACGGCAAGCGGCAGTCCACGGTGGTGGCCTACCTCGACCCCGCCCGCGGCCGGGAGAACCTCACCATCGTGTCCGAGGCCCAGGTCACCCGCCTGGACGTCTCCGGCAACCGCGTGACGGGCGTTCGCTATGAGAAGGACGGCCGTCAGGAGACCGTTTCCGGCAACCAGGTGGTGGTGAGCGCCGGCGTCTACTACTCGGCCCAACTCCTCATGCTGTCGGGCATCGGCCGCGCCGAGGATCTCAAGAAGGTGGGCATCCAGGTGGTCAAGGACGTGCCCGGGGTGGGACAGAACTACCAGGACCACGCGGTGGTGTTCATGACCTTCGAGTGCAAGGAGGATTTCGACGCCGACTGGATCATTCCGCGCATCCGCTACATCTACAAGAGCCACGCCGACCGAGACTGCTCCAACTTCCACATCTCGCTACGGCCGCCGACCCAGATCGAGGGCATCAAGCCCACCATCCCGCTGTCGGCCTCGCTGCTGGAGCAGATGAGCCGCGGCCGTCTCTACCTCCAGAGCAGCGATCCGCGCGAGTTTCCGGTGATCGAGTCTGCCATGCTGGAGGACCCGCAAGACATCGAATCCATGACCAAGGCCATGTCATTCATCAAGGAGATCACCGAGACCCCGGCCATGCGGGAGCTCTACGGCGAGCTGCTGACGCCCACCCCGAGCGAAGACTGGGCCAAGTTCGCCCGGGCCACCTACGACAGCTACCACCACGGCGTCGGCACCTGTCTCATGGCCCCGGCGTCCAACCCGGAGGCGGTGGTGGATCAGAACCTCAAGGTGCACGGCATGGACAACCTCTGGGTCGCCGACGCCTCCATCATGCCTACGGTGGTGCACGCCAACACCAACGTCACCTGCATCATGATCGGCGAACGTCTGTCGGACTTCGTGAAGGCCGCGGGCGGCTGAGGATCCGACCCCCGGCTGTTGCGGATGAGGACTCGGGCGCCGGCGGGCCGTTCCAACGTGGCTCAATCCCTGGTCAACCTGCGATACCGCATGCGGTGGGGTTGGTCGGCTTCCTTGCCCAGGCGCCGCCGCCGATCCTCTTCGTAGTCGCTGTAGTTCCCCTCGAACCAGACCACTTGGCTGTCGCCCTCGAAGGCCAGGATGTGGGTGGCGATGCGGTCCAGGAACCAGCGGTCATGGCTGACCACGACGCAGGATCCCCCGAACTCCACCAGTCCGTCCTCCAGCGCCCGCAGGGTGTTGACGTCGAGGTCGTTGGTGGGCTCGTCCAGTAGCAGCAGATTCGCCTCCTCCTTCAGCATCCGGGCCAGGTGGACGCGGTTGCGCTCGCCGCCCGAAAGGTCCCCCACCTTCTTCTGCTGGTCCTGGCCCGAGAAGTTGAAGCGTCCCACGTAGGCCCGTGAGTTGACCTCCCGCTTTCCCAGCACGATCTGGTCCTGGCCGTCGGAAATGGCCTGCCAAACGCTGTGGTCGCCGTCCAGGGTGCGGCTCTGGTCCACGTAGCCGACCCTGACAGTCTCGCCCATGCGGAACGAGCCGGCGCGGCACTCCTCGCTGCCGGTGATGATGCGCAGAAGCGTGGTCTTGCCCGAGCCGTTGGGGCCGATGACGCCGACGATGGCTCCCGGCGGCATGATGAAGCTCAGGCCCTCGAACAACAACCGGTCCCCGAACCCGTGGGTCAGGCCATCGGCCTGGAGCACCGTGTCGCCCAGGCGCGGCCCCGGCGGGATATAGATCTCCAGGTCCTCTTGCGCGCTCTCCTGCTCCTGCCCCAGCAACTGCTCGTAGCGCGTGAGCCGCGCCTTGCCCTTGGCCTGCCGCGCCCTGGGTGACATGCGGATCCATTCCAGCTCCCGCTCCAAGGTCTTCCGGTGCCGGGTCTGCGACTTCTCCTCCTGCGCGAGACGAGCCTGCTTCTGCTCCAGCCACGAGGAGTAGTTCCCCTCGAACGGGATGCCGTGACCCCGGTCGAGCTCGAGGATCCAGCCGGCGACGTTGTCCAGGAAGTAACGATCATGGGTCACGGCGATGACCGTGCCTTGGTAGCGGCTCAGGTGCTGCTCCAGCCACTGCACCGATTCCGCGTCCAGGTGGTTGGTGGGCTCGTCCAGCAACAGGATGTCCGGTTCCTGGATCAACAGGCGGCACAGCGCCACCCGCCGGCGCTCGCCCCCCGAAAGCACGTCGACCTTCGTATCCGGAGGCGGGCAGCGGAGCGCATCCATGGCCACCTCCAACTGGCTCTCCAACTCCCAACCGTTGCCCGCCTCGATCTCGTCCTGGAGCTTCGCCTGCTGTTCGAGGAGAGCATCCATCTCGTCCGCGCCCAGATCCTCGGCGAACCGTCCGCTGACGGCCTCGAATTCCGCCAGCAGCTCCGTCATCCGCGAGCAGCCTTCCTCCACCACCTCCTTCACGGTTTTGTCCGGGTCCATTTGCGGCTCCTGCTCCAGCAGGCCCACGGAGTAGCCCTTGGAGAAGGTGATCTCTCCCAGGTACTCCTTCTCGACCCCCGCGATGATCTTGAGCAGGGTGCTCTTGCCCGAGCCGTTGAGACCGAGCACTCCGATCTTGGCGCCGTAGAAGAACGACAGGTAGATGTCCTTCAGCACCTGCCGCTTGGGGGGATGCACCTTGCCCACCCCGATGAGCGAGAAAATCACCTGTCTGTCGTCGTTGCTCATGCCCCCTCCCGCGGCCGGGTTTGTAAACGCCGCCCGGCAACCCTACTATACTCGTACGACCCGGCTCGTGAAAATCCGCCGGACTGCCACATGACCACCCATCCGCTGCCACCCCAAGCCTTCGCCCGCATGGACGAGTCCCCGGACGAGGAGTTCTACGGGGAACCCCGGCTGGTGACCCACATCGACGAGCGCGCCATCGCCGCGGTCACCCAACTCTACCGGGACACGCTGCCGGCGGGCGGCGCCGTCCTGGACGTCATGAGCAGCTGGATCAGCCATCTGCCCCCGGAGATGAGCTTCAGGAAGGTCGTGGGGCTGGGCATGAACGAGGAGGAGCTCCGGGCCAACCCCCGTCTCCACGCCTACACCGTCCACAACCTGAACGACCACCCCGGCCTTCCCTACGCCGACAACGAGTTCGACGCCGCGTGCATCTGCGTCTCCGTGGACTACCTCGTCAACGCGGTTGAGGTCATCCGTGACATCGGCCGCGTCGTGACCCCCGGCGGGCCGCTGGTCATCACGTTCTCGAACCGCTGCTTCCCTACCAAGGCCGTGGCCATCTGGCACCGGCTCACCGGCGCGGGACAGCAGCAGCTCGTGGAGTCCTACTTCAGAGAGGCCGGGAACTGGAACGACGTGCGGTCGCTCACGCCCGTCCCCGAGGACTTCCGGGGAGACCCCCTCTACGCCGTGCTGGGAAATCGGCGTTAGCGCCTAACACCTGTGATAGCGGTGAGATCGGTGAGATCGGTGATGCCGATGACGGCCGATCCCGTGGCGGGGATGGTCATCGCGTCCACGGGCATGGACCGGCCTTGGCGCGCCCGGACGGAGCCAGATTCCGGCCGCCGCGCGACGCTAACGCGCCTCCCCCTCCATAGCCGCCAGCCGTTCCCGCGCCTTGGCCGCGAAGGGACTGTCCGGATGGTCACGCAGGATGCGGTCGTAAAGTTGCCGGGCGTGCTCCCTGTTGTTCTGGACCTCCTCGAACTGCGCGGTCTCGAACATTTCTTCCGCCCCGTCGCCGCAACCCGCCAGCGGCAGCGCCAGCGTCGAAACCAGCAGCATGCGTAGACACAACATACGTATAGCGCGGAAGGTGGTCATTTGCATTGGGCTAATTTGACAGGAACCGGCGATTGTGGCGAACTGAACGCCACATCGCGCATCCATACGGGCCAAACCTGCGAGCCGGGAGGAGAGCCATGCCGATCATCGACGCCGACGCTCACGTGGTGGAAATCGACGAGACTTGGGAGTATCTCGCTCCCTCCGAGCGCGAGTACAAGCCCGGGGTGGTCTACGAAAGACTGGAGAACGGCGAGACCCTCAAGTACTGGGTCATCGGCGACAACAAGGTGGGCACGCCCTGGCCCGGGGGCGGCGCCCGGAGCGACGCCATCACCGGCACCTTCATCGGCAACGTACCGCTGGACGTCAAGGCCAAGTACATGCTGGACGTGGACGCCCGGGTGGCGCACATGGACGAGCTCGGCACCGACACACAGGTGCTCTTCCCCACTTTGTGGGTGCACCCTCTCACGGACCAGCCGGCGGTGGAGAATGCCCTGTGCTGGAGCTTCAACCGTTGGATGGCCGACATCTACTCACGGGGCCACGGCCGGTTCCGCTGGGCCGCGGTCGTCTCGCTGAGCGACATCCCGGAAGCGCGCCGGCAACTGCGTTTCGCCCGGGACCACGGCGCCGTGGCGGTAAACACCTCGGGGCTCGACTACCGCAACCGCCTCATCAACGACCCCGACTTCTTCCCCCTCTACGAGGAAGCCAGCGACCTCGACATGCCCGTGTGCATCCACTCGGGAACCAACAGCCCGGACATGGACCGGGTCTGGGGACAGCCCCTGTGCGGCTACCAGCGCAACAAGTTCGTGGGCCTCGGCGCGTTCCACCTGCTGATCATGTCGAACCTGCCGGACCGCTTCCCGAAGCTCCGCTGGGGCATCATCGAGCTGAGCGCGGGCTGGCTCCCGTACCTCATCAACGACCTGCGGCGGCGCGTGGAGCGGCGCGGCGGCAAGCTCAAGGAGCGCATCCTGGCCGACAACAACATCTGGGTCGCAGCCCAGATGAACGACGACCTGGAGCACGTCATCAAGTACGTGGGCGACGACCGCCTGGTCATGGGCACCGACTACGGCCACGCCGACTCCTCCACCGAGATCCAGGCGCTGCAACTGCTGCAACGGCACGAGTTCGTCTCCCCCGAGAGCGTCTCGCGCATCCTCTACGACAACCCGGTGGAGCTATACGCGCTGTAGCGTGACGCGACCTGAGGTCTCAGGAGTTCAACACATGGCAGACACGACCGAGCTGGATCCCGTCAGATACGAGATGTTCCTGCACCGCCTCTGGGCCATCGGCGAGGAGGGGCGTTCCTCCATCCAAAAGGTGACCGCGTCCCCCATAGTGGCACAGGGGGGCGAGTGCATGGCGTCGTTCTATACCGCCGCGGGCGAGATGATCCTGGCCTGTTCGGGCCACCTCCGCTTCGCGGCGGCGACCTCGGACGCCATCAAGAAGGTCATCGAGTGGTACGGCGAAAGCCCGGGCTTCTTCGACGGCGACCAGCTCTTCTTCAACGACCCTTACATCGCCGGCGCCCACACCTATGACATGCTGATCATGAAGCCCATCTTCCATGACGGCGCGCTCACCAACTGGATCGCGTCGAGCATCCATACCGCGGACACCGGCGGCTCCATGCGGGGCGTGGCCACGGAGATCTACCACGAGGGCATCCGCATTCAAGGCGCCAAGGTCGTGGAGAAGGGCGAGTTCCGCGAGGACGCGTTCCGCTGCCTGACGCAGCAGTGCCGGGACCCGGAGTACGTGGGCCAGGACATCCGCTCGCAGATCGCCTCCAACAACGTGTGCGCCCGTGGTTTCCTGGAGTTGGTGGAGAAGTTCGGCCTGGACTTCATCGAGAGCGCGGGACGGAAGGTCATCGAGGACTCCGAGCGCATGGCCCGGGCGCGGCTCAGGGACCTGCCGGACGGGGCGTGGACGTCGGTGATTCCGGGAACCGCCTGGGACCGCAAGGGCGGCGGGGTCAAGCCCTACCACGTGGCGTGCCGGCTGGAGAAGAAGGGCGAGGAGATGCATCTCGACTTCAGCGGCACCAGCGGCCAGATGAACGACATGTCCAATTCAACGCTGGCCGGCACCATGGCCCAGTTGGCGGTGGCGCTGACCGACTTCCTCTTCTGGGACGTTCCCTGGAGCGACGGCAAGTTCAAGCCCGTCTCGGTCACCATCCCCGAGGGCAGCATCCTCAACTGCCGCTTCCCCGCGGCCTGCGGCAACGCGCCGGCGGTGGGGGTCACGGCCAAGGTGGCGCTCAGCGACTGCATCGCCCGCATGCTCTACACCGGCGGCAGCGATGACATCAACGCCGCCTGGCAGGGCATCTGGTACGGCGGCGGGCCGCTGGCGTTCTACGGGGGCCACAACCGCGAGGGGCTGGTAACCGCCCAGGGGCTCTACGACGGCCACGGCGCCGGCTTCGGCGCTACGCCGGTGCGGGACGGCGTTCCCTGCGGCGGCAACATGAACATCCCCGGGGGCGGCATCAGCGACATCGAGCGCATCGAGATGCAGTACCCGTTCATCTACTTCACCCGCAACCATCACGTGGACGGCGGCGGAGCGGGCGAGAACGCCGGCGGCACCGGCAGCTACCGGATCTACATGATCTTCGGCACCCAGGACTGCAGCGTAAACTATCCGCCCTACGGCTGCCTGCCCGAGGGCGCCGGCCTGTTCGGGGGCTACCCCACCGGCATCGGCGGCACCCGGGCGGTGTTCCACACCGACGGCAAGTCCCTGATGGAGCGGCTTCGCGCCGGGGAATACCCCACTCAACCCGCGCAACTCGAGCCCGAGGGTTGGGGCGCCCTGGCCCATCCGGAGCAGATCCAGGGGCGAGTCCCGCTGCCGGAGTACTGCATCGTGGCTGACTTCGTGGGCGGCGGCGGCGGCTTCGGCGACCCGCTGGAACGCGATCCAGAGAAGGTCCGGCGGGACATCCGCGTGGGCGTCGCTTCGCGGCGCATCGCCGAGGAAGTCTTCGGGGTGGTGATGACGGCGGATGGTGCGGTGGACGCCGAGGGCACGGCCGCCAGGCGCGAGGCCATCCGCGCCGAGCGCCTGGCCCAAGGCGCGCCCCTGGCGGGCATCACCAGCGCGGTCCCCAACGGAACCCAAGCCACGCACGGGAGCGCGGACGAGCTGCGCTTCCATCCGTGCATGGCCATCGCCAGGGAGGACGGCCGCCAGGTGATCCGCTGCACCCGCTGCGGCCACCGCTACTGCGAGGCCCACGACAACTACAAGCGCTACGCTCTGAGGCGGCAACGCGACCTGGAGGAACTGTCCGGCCAGAAGGTGCCGTCCGGCGAGCCCTACATCGCCAGCTTCATCGAGTACTACTGCCCCGGTTGCGCGGCCATGCTCCAGGTAGACACGTTCTGCCCGGAACTGGACAACGACAGCGAGCCGGTTCAGGACTTCGGGTTGGAGGCGTAGAGGGCGCCCGCGCCAGGACCCGTCACCCCTTCAGGAATTCCACCGCCCTGCGGTCGTACGCCTCGCCCGCGTCCCACATGAGCATGTGACAGGCCTGGTCGATGATCTCCAGCCGGAGCCCGGGCATCAACTCCTTGAGCTTGGCGCATTTCTCCGCAGCCTGGTTGCGGTCCTGTTTCCCGTAGAGCAGCAGCAGCGGCGCTTGCACCTCCGTGAGCCGCTCCCACAACCGCGGCCCCTCCCGCTTGGGCTCCACCACCCGCTGCCGCTCCAGGAACCGTTCCAGGTTCCTGCCCAGGCTCAGGCTGTGCCGCTGCTCCAGCACCTCGGGAGTGATGAGCTCCTTGTGGTAGAGGTTCGACTCCAGGAGCGCCCTGGAGTCCTCCAGGGTCGGCGGCGCGTCGGTGGCCTCGCTGCTGGCGTGGGCCGGCGGAGGAAAACCCGGAAGTCCCTGCAGCAGGCTGCCGCTGCACACCACCAGCACATTGGCCACCCGGTCGGGATGGTCCAGGGCGGTCTGCACCACGATGCCGCCGGCCTGGGAGTGGCCGATGAGCGCGGCCTCGTTCGCGTCGATGGCGCTCATGAACCGCGGCAGGAACCGCGTCCGGTAGGCCAGCGTGTAATCCTCGGGAGCGTCGGAGAGGCCGAAACCCGGCTGGTCGTACGCCACGGCGCGGAACCCGGCGTCCGCCAGTGGGCCCATGTGCCGCCCGAACACGTCCGCGGACGAGCCCAGGGAAGCGCCGTGCAACATGATCACCGGCATTCCCGACCCCTCCTCCAGATAACGGACCTTGAGGCCGTCTACAGTAACTTCGCGCTCCATATTGCTTTCCTCCATCGACGATGAGCCAGAATAGCAGTGGCCTGTACCACACCAGCGGTGGCACAGGCCACCCGTCTCCCGCACCCCATTCGTGAGACACCACCCAGACCGTGTGATCGTCAGATCACCCGGACCCGGACCCCCTCGGCGGGCAGCAAGGAATCGCACACGGCGGGGTCCAGTCCGCAGGCATGCCCGAGGGCGCAAAGCACGAGGTCCGCGGCCACCCGCTCCTCGCCCGCGCGGTCCCTGGCATTCTTCTCCAGTGTCACGGAGCGGACTTCGACGGAGCCTCCGGCGCATACCGCCACGTGAGCGCGATGCTCGCCCTTCCTGGGCCGGTCCGTCACCAAGGCGGCGGTGCAGGCGATGCCCCATACCGGCGCCTCGGGACTCGTCCTCAACCGCAGCGCGCGCTCGTAAGCCTTGCGCGCCAGCGCCGCGGCGGTCTCCGCCGACACCGTCTGCGACGGCCGGCGCCCCAGAAACTCGTCCATTGACGGTTCGCTGTACGGCACCAGCGCCTCCAGCACCGTTCGTGAGGCTCCCGGTACGACGAACAGGTCCGCCAACGCCTGCGAGCCGCCGGCGACCACCAGCACGACCCTGGCGGGGCTACGGTGAATCTCGGCGATCAAGTCGGCGCGGGACGGAACGTTCATGGCGGTCCGCGATATCCGTTCAGACGACGCCGCGCCGGCGCAGGCTCCGGATGGCTTCGCCGTCGTAGCCCAAGCCCTCCAGCAACTCGTCGGTGTTCTCTCCCACCAGAGGCGCCGGCCGCACGAATCGCGGCGGCGTCGCCGACAGGTTCACGCTGCTGCCGATGAGCCGGGTCGCGCCTCGCTCCGGGTGACGGATCTCCCGCGGCAGGCCCAGGTGCCTGACCTGTGGGTCTTCGAAGACCTCCTCGGCGGCGTATATGGGAGCGTGGCTCAGGTCCTCCCGGCCCAGCCGCTCCAGCCAGGCTGCCCGCGGCGCCAGGGCGAATTCCCCGCGCAGGATCTCCATCAACTCTTCGTGATGAGCGACCCGGTCCTCGTAGGCGGCGAACCGCGGGTCGTCCATCAGATCCGGCCGCTCCACCACGCGGGCCAAGGCTTCCCAGGACCGCCGGTGGGTGGCGAGATGCACCAGCAACGGCCGCCCGTCCTTCGCCGTCAGGCAGAACAGCCGGCCGCGCTGGAAGTTGTTCGGGGTGACGGCGTCGCCGCCGTTCAGGAACTCGGCGAAATGCGACTCGATGAAACCCATGCTGGCCTGCAGCAGCGACGCGTCCACGAACTGGCCGGCGCCGGTCCGGGTCCGCGCCGCGAGCGCGGCCAGGATGCCGTAGGCCGCGAAGACGCCGGTGGCGTGAGCGGTGATGGAGAACCCGCCCATCTTCGGATCGTCCGGGTCGGTGAGCAGGCTCAGCATGCCGCTGACCGCCTGGCCGATGGACTCGAAACCGGCTCTGTCCTCGTAGGGGCCGCTCTGGCCGAAGGCCGTGACCGAGCAGTGGATGAGCCCCGGATTGCGCCGGCGCAGCGCTTCGTAGTCGAGCTCCAGGGACCTCCGCGTGCCGGGCCGGAAGCTCTCGATGAGGACGTCCGCCGACTCCAGCAGGCGGTGCAGGATGTCCCGGGCCTCGGGCTCGCGCAGATTGAGCGTGAGGCTCTTCTTGTTCCGGTTGAGCGCCCGGAACACCGGACTGTAGCTGTCACGTCCCCGGGCCGGATCTCCCTTGTCCGGAAGCTCCACCTTGACGACCTCGCAGCCGAGGTCCCCCAGGAGACTCCCGGCGTAAGGGCCGGCCACGTGCCCGCTGGCGTCGATGGCCACCGTGCCGTCCAGCGCTCCGTTCATGTCGGACTCGACTCCACCCATCCCGGTCGTTCCCCTTTGTGCCCCTCCACCCCTGGATTCCCGTACTCGCGGGACTGATGGAGGGTAGAGCGGGCGGACGTGTCAGAACGGCTTGTTGAAGAAGGGTTTCCCCTCGCGCATCCGGAAGATCCCCACGAAGCCCAGCAGTCCGCCGATGAAGCCGCCCAGAAAGATCACGGTGGCCACGAAATCGGTCATGGAACCCGGCGCCAGGAGCGCGTACACGACCGCCCGGGCCACGAGTCCGACGACGAGCGCCGCCACCAGCCCGACCGCGGTGAGGGTCCTGTACTTCATCGACGCGACTCCTCCAAAGCCCCTCCGATGCTGTCCAAGGCAACGTTGACAGCGGTTGCAGGATTGCATACCCTCGTTGGCCGTTGCAACTCGTTGCCGCGGGTTCGGGACCAGCCGAGGCCGCCATCAGTGTCATGGAGGATGCCCGGACATGGAAAACGACAAGCCCAATGCCCTTGAACGGTTCGTCGACAAGACCCGCGCGCTGTTCGCGGCGGAACCGGAACTGGACAAGCGCTGGACCGCGCTGGAGCCGGTGCTGGCGGAACTGTTGACCGATCCCGAGGTGCTGGAGGCCTCCAGAAAATGGCCCGACTGCGTGCCCCGGGACGGCCGCGCCGAGAACCTGCTCTTCTACGAGGACCCCGACTACGGCTTCGCCGTCAACGGCCTGACCAAGGGCGCGTCCCGCCAGGGTGTGCGCGCGCGCATCCACGATCACGCGCACATCTACACCCTCTACGGCGTCCTGGACGGCCACGAACGCATCGAACGGTATGACCGGCTCGACGACCGCTCGAAACCCGATTACGCCGAAATCCGGCTGGCCAGCGACAAGCAGGTGGGGCCGGGGGAGATCGACTTGGTCCGGCCCTACGAGGTGCACACGGAGAATACCGTGGGCGAGCGGACCGTGGCCGTCATCATCCGGAGCCAGAAAGGCGGCAGCTTCAACCAGGGCCGCTACAAGCCCGAGACCAACGAGTACTACGAGAGCCTCGGCCCGCGTCAGACGCCGGTGGAGATGCTTCCCGCAAGAACCGCCGGCGCGTGACGCATGGACGCCATCAAGCTCGAGGTCATCTACAACGCCACCAACCAGATCGCGTACGAGCTGACGCAGAAGCTCATGCGCAACGGCTACTCGTCCATCGTCAAGGAGAGCCAGGACCTGGCCCTGAGCATCTGCGACAGTCAGGGACGGAACGTCGGACAATACTCGCCCAACCCGGTGGGACTGGGGGTGGTGGGTTCCCAGCTCAAGGGTATCCTGCAGGACTTCACCGGGGCCATCGGCGAGGGCGACACCTTCATCCTGAACCACCCCTACCGCTACTGCCAGAACCACCCCAGCGACGTCACGCTCATTTCTCCGGTGTTCCACGACGGGCGGCTCGTCGCTTTCGTCGGCAACACGGCCCACAAGCCGGACATCGGCGGCAAGGTGCCCGGCACCAACGCCGGCGACGCCACCGAGGTGTTCCAGGAGGGGCTGCTGATACCGCCCATCAAGCTCTACGCGGAGGGTATCCTCAACGAGGCGGTGAAAGAGCTTATATGTGCCAACACCCGCATCCCGGAAGTCACCTGGGGCGACATCCGCGCGCAGGTGACGGCGAACCTCCACGGCATCGAGCGGCTCGCCGCGCTGGTGGACCGCTTCGGCCTGGACGACGTGCTCGCCTGCTGGGAGGAGCGCATCGCCATCACCGAGCGGGAACTGCGCTCGCGCATCGCGGCCATGCCGCCGGGAACCTACGGCCCGGTCACCGACTACATCGACGACGACGGCGTGGAGCTGGACCAGCCCTTGGCGGTCACGGCAGCGCTGCACGTGCGCGGCGACGAACTGGAGTTCGAGTTCGCCTCCGCCAAACAGTCCCGGGGCCCGCTGAACCTGCGCCCCTGCGTCGTACGGGCGGTGGCGGAGTACTGCGTGCAGGCCGCCATCGGACCGGACCTGCCCAAGAACCAGGGCTGCTCCGCGCCCATCCGCATCACCCTCCCCGCCCCCGGACACCTGCTGAACCCCGAGTTCCCGGCCGCGGTGAACATGTACGCCACCACCTGCCACCGGCTGGCGCCCGTAATCATGATGGTACTGGCCCAGGCCCTGCCGGACCGGGTGGCCGCGCCCCAGAGCAGCTCCGGCGGCGCGGTTTCCTTCAACGGCCTGGAGCCGGGCGGCGGTCGGCGCTACTCGCAGTACGAGATCCTGTGGGGAGGCTACGGCGCCCGGCCCGGCAAGGACGGCGTCAGCGGATGCGCCGCCGACATCAGCAACGTGATGAGCACGCCGGTGGAAGCGCTGGAAAACGAGTTCCCGGTGCGGATGCAATGCTTTGAGATCAACCCCGATTCCGCCGGGGCGGGAAAGTACCGGGGCGGCCTGGGGATTCGGCGCGCCTGGCAGGTGCTGAACGACGACGTCACCCTCAACCTGCGGCTGGACCGCTTCAAGTTTTCCTCGCCGGGCCTGTTCGGCGCCCGCCCCAGCGCCCCGGCGCGCTGCACCCTCAATCCCGGCACCCCGGACGCGCGCCCGCTCCACTCCAAGGCCGCCAACATCCGGCTGGCCAAGGGTGACACCCTGTTGCTGGAGTTGGGCGGCGGCGGCGGCTGGGGCGATCCCATGACGCGGGAGCCGGAGCACGTGCTGGACGACGTGCGCAACGGTTACGTATCGCCGGAAACGGCGCGGGACGTGTACGGCGTCGTCATCGACCCCGCCACCCTGACCGTCGACACGGCGGCCACGGAACGGCAACGCGAGGAAACAGGCGGTCGCCTTGCTGCGCATAGGGATTGACACCGGCGGCACGTTCACCGACCTGAGCGTGTTCGACGAAGACGACGGACGGGTCTGCTTCACCTGGAAGCTGCCCTCGCAACCGCGGAATCCCACCGAAGCCATCGTGGCGGGGCTCCGCGAGATCGCCGCCCGGCTGCCGGAGAAGGCTCGTTACGTCCTCCACGGCACCACCATCGGCCTCAACACGCTGCTGGAAGGCCGCGAGCCGGCGCCGGGCCTCCTGGTCACCGAAGGGTTCCGCGACATCCTGGAGCTGGACCGGCAATGGCGCGGCGAGCAGGTATACAACCTGCTGTTCGACCGCCCGCGGCAACTCGTGCCCCGGCACCTGGTGCGCCCGGTGCGGGAACGCGTGGACTCCCGCGGCCGGGAGGTGCTGCCCCTGGATGTCGAGCAAGCCCGAGCCGGCGTGAAGGAGCTTCTGGACGCGGGGGTGCGGTCGGTGGCCGTGAGCCTGCTCTTCTCCTTCGCCGACCCCGGGCACGAAAGGCAGCTCCGGGCGATCCTCGAAGAGCTGGCCCCGGACGTCTACGTGACCTTGTCGTCCGAGGTGGACCCGCAGTTCCGGGAGTTCGAGCGCACCAGCACCGCGGTGGTCAACGCGTTCATCGGCCCCCGGGTCAGCAGTTACGTGGGCACCATCGAAGCCGCCATCGCCGACGTGCTAGAAGGCGCCCGGGTGCTGATCATGCAATCCAACGGGGGCGTGGCCACGCCCCCGGTCATCGCCCGGGCGCCGGTGCAGACACTCATGTCAGGGCCGGTGGCCGGGGTGGTGGGGACCCAGCGGCTGTGCCGGGAGATGGGCCGCGCCAACGCCATCTCCCTGGACATCGGCGGCACGAGCTGCGACATGTCGGTGATCCCCGGTGAGCTTCTGACCGCGCCCCAGAGCAAGGTGGCGGGCTACACCGTGCGGGCCGCCACCGTCGACATCGAAACCATCGGCAGCGGCGGCGGCAGCATCGCCCGTGTGGAGTCCGGCCGCATCCTCAAGGTCGGGCCGCAGAGTGCCGGCGCGGTGCCCGGCCCCGCGTGTTACGGCGCCGGCGACCAGCCCACCCTGACCGACGCCCTGGTGGTGCTGGGACACCTGAACCACGAGGCGCTGCTGAACGGCGCCATGCCCATCAAGGCCGCCGCCGCCCGCAACGCCATTGCCGGCGCCATCGCCAAGCCGCTGGAAATGACGCCCGAGCGGGCCGCCGCCGGCATCGTCGAGGTGCTGGCCGCCCAGGTGGCCATGTCCATGCGTTCGGTCACCATCGAGAAGGGCTACGACCCCAGGGACTTCATCCTGGTGGCCTACGGCGGCGCCGGACCCACGGTGGCCTGCCCCATCGCCCGGGAGTTGGAGATCCCGGAGATCTGCATCCCGCGGGACCCGGGCAACTTCTGCGCCGCCGGCATGCTGCTCACGGACCTGATCCGAAGCCACTCCATCACCCGCATCGGCGCGCTGGACAAGACCCCGGAGAGCGCCATCCGCGAAGCGCTGAAGGAACTCCGCGACAGGGGCGTCCGGGAACTTGAGGAGCAAGGCGTGAGCCCGGACCGCATCGAAACCGAATACTTCCTCGACATGCGCTATCCCGGGCAATCCTATGAAGTCACGGTGCCGGCGAAGGAAACCCGCAAGGAGGATCTCACCCGGCTCTTCCACGAGGCCCACGGGCGGCTGTACGGCCACACCGCGGAGGATGAGTCCCTGGAGATCGTCACCTACCGCGCGCGTTGCACCGGACGCCTGCCCAACATGACCTTCGCCGCCGCACCCTCGGCCAACAGCGCGGCGCAGCCCGAGAGCCGACGGTCCGCGCTCTTCCCGGGCGCTGACGCTCCGTTGGAGGCGCCCGTCTACCGCCGGGCCGACCTCGCCCACGGCTTCCGCATCCCCGGCCCGGCCATCGTCGAGGAATACACCTCCACCACCGTCGTCTACCCCTCCTTCGAGCTGTCCGTGGACGGCCGCGGGAATCTCAGGCTGCAGAGCGCCGCGTAGACAGCGTCAATAGTGATAGCGGCACTGGGCGATCATCACCGACTCGCTTTCCACCTTGTAGACGAGCCGGTGCTCATCGTTGATGCGGCGCGACCAGTAGCCGGCCAGGCCATGTTTCAGGGGTTCGGGTTTACCGATGCCTTCAAACGGTGAGCGGAGAATCTCCCGGATCAGCAGGTTGGCCCGGTTGAGCAATTTTCGGTCCGTCTTCTGCCAGTGGAGGTAATCGTCCCACGCGTCCTGGGAGAATATCAACCTCACTCGATGAGTTCTCTCGCCGTGCCCCCAACGGATTCGAGCTCGGCGATGGACTTCAGAAGACGCCGCGCGTTTCTCGGGCCGTGGAGAAGGTAGGCGGTTTCCTCCAACGCATGATAGTCCTCCAAGGACATCATCACCACGGATCGGTTGTTATTTCGAGTGATGACCACCGGCGCATGGTCGTCGCAGACCTTCTCCATGGTCTTGGCGAGCCGTGCCCTGGCGTCAGAGTATGCGATCGTATCCATGGCGCCCCTTCAGTAAATTGTACAGTAAATAGTACAACCATCACGTGCCGGTCGCAAGCAAGGGCGGCAGACCACCCGTGTGCCCCGGCATCAGTTGAACTGGATCATGTCGAGCCGGGTGAACTTCATGCGGTCGGCGGCGCCGGCGGGGATGACGCTGAGCTGGTGGATGGCGTACTCGTGCTCGTAGGTGCTCTTGGCGTTGACGCCGTCCAGCGGGATGATGACGTTGTAGCGGTGAACGCGCGCGGCGGCGGTGGCGGTGTAGAGCACGGCGACGTTGGTGAGGGAGCCGGTCACGATGAGGTTCTCGGCGCCGGCGCCGCTGAGGATCGCCCGGAGCTCGCCGCCGGCGAACTTGTCGAAGGCGTCGGGATAGAGCACGGGCTCGGTTTCCCGGCGCTTGAGGGGCGCCGCCGCCTCGCCCAAGGGCGTGCCCCTGAATTGCAGCGAGATGGTGAACACCACGGGGACGGAGGCCTCCCGGACCCGCTCCAGGAAACCGCCCAGCGGCTCCATCAACTGCGAGCAGACATCCTCCGGGTCCTGGCACCGTGCGTTCAGGTCGAGCACCACCACGGCGGTCTTGGCCGCGTCGAGCGAGACGGGTTTCGGTTCGGGCCGGTTGGGGCCGGTGATTTCGGTCATGGGTTTCCTTTCCTCGATTCGTGTGACGCCCTCTACCCCTCTGTCCCGGCTAATCCGCGACCCGGCGTTGGCGCAGCCGCTCACGCAACCCGTGGGTCGCGGCCTCGTCGACCTTCAAGGTCCCCTCTTCCATCACCACGCCGTAGATCTCCTCGGCAACGCCCGTGGACACCCGCTCGTTCAACACGCTCTCCGCCACCGTTTCCGGGTCCCGGTCCAGCGGGTCGCCGTAGCCGCCGCCGCTCCCCAGCCGCAGGTAGAGCACGTCATCCTTGCCGATCTCGAACTCGCAGTAGGGCAGCAGCCGCCTCTCGCCTTCCAGAACGGGGATGTCGTCGATGCACCGGTGAGCGGCCAGCAACTCGTTGACGCGCGTCCCTTCGAGCAACACCAACAGGCTCGGTGCGCCGGGGTAGCCGCCGAACATGCCCACGCCGGAGTTCCTCAGGCCTGCCACCCCGAAGGCCACGCCGCGGATCTTGTCCTCCGGTGCGTCGTGAAGCTTCACGGTGGCTTCCACTCCCACGCCGCCGGCGAACCTGCCGGCGCCGCCGCCGTCCTTCAGGTGGCGGCGGAAGAGGTACATGAGCGGGAAGTTCAGCTCGAGCCACTCGACGTTGTGGCACGTGAGGTAGCCGCCGGAATCGATGCCGTCGCCGTGGGGGCTGGCGCCGGAGCCGCTCAACTCCAGCAGCGTGGAGACGTAGAAACGGCCGTACTGGTTGGCGCCGGCGTGGCGCACGACGCGGAACCCCAGGGTCAGGGCCGTGACCTCGTCCTTCCAGCTCTCGCTGCCCGCGAGCATCTGGGCCAGCACCGAGGCGGACACGTAGGAGACCGTCTTGAGCCCCGAGGTGGTGTTCATGGACACGGGCCCGGGATACTGCACGTTCACAACGGTGCCCTCCGGCGCGATGACCTCGATGGGGCCGAAGGCGCCGTAGTTCTTGGGAAGGTCATAGCCCAGCGCGGTGAGCACCGCCTCGAAGACCCCGCCGAAGGTGGCGTGGTACGGCAGGTTGATGCCCTGGCGCGCCTGCGTGTCGCTGCCGGTGAAGTCGAAAGTCATGCGGTCGCCGCGCTTGCGCAGCTCGACGCACACCCGGCGGGTCTCGTTGGCGACGATGGTGCCCTCGTCGCGCCAGGTGCCGTCTGGTATCTCCCGGAGACGCTTCCCCAGGACATCCCGGGAGTAGCGGATCATTTCGGCGGACACCGCGGTGATGAGATCCGGGCCGTACTGCGCGAACATCTCCTCCATGCGCGAGCGGGCAACGTTGTTGGCCGCCAGCTCGCACTTGAGGTCCAGTCCCACCAGCACCGGCTGCCGGGTCATGTTGATGAGGGTGTCGAAGACGTCCTGGCGCATCCGGCCCCGCTCCACCAGCTTGAGGCCGGGTATCCTGAGCCCCTCGTGGCAGATCTCGGTGGCGCCGGGCGAGTTGCCGCCCGGCGACATGGCGCCGATGTCCATGACGTGGACGAAGGTGGCGCTCCAGGCCATCAGCCGGTCCTCATGGTGAATCGGCGCGATCATGTAGATGTCGGACTGGTGGATGGCGGCGAGATAGGGATCGTTGAGCAGGAAGACGTCGCCGGGATAGATCCCGCCGTTCTCTTCGAAGCGCTCGATGATCCGCTTGACCGCGAACCCGGCGCAGGCGGCGTGCCGGATCATCGACTCGCCCACCGACAGCACGTCACCGCTGGCCATGTAGAGGGACGCCATGTAGTCGTGGAGCTGGGTGGTGTTCACCGTCCCGCCCACGCGCTCCAGGGTGGCGCCCATCTCGCGCGTGATCTCGTGGAGCCGGTGCGAGAGGATCTCGAAGGTGACGGGGTCCAACTGCCTGCCCGCGGCGTCCGTCGTGTCCCTCGCGTCCATTGTCGCGTCCATTGGATTCCCGGGCGTCCGATTCCCCTTGCCCGGTATTTCCGGGCCGTTGACCCCCGCCTCCCCGTTCTGTAACACTCGAACCATTGAACGGTCGCACAGAGGAAAGGGCCGCGAGGGGCATTCGATGGATTTCGAATTTCATTACTATATGACTTACCTGATCGCCGCCAGAGCGGGCTTCGATCCTGACAACGCCCGTTTGCTGGCCCATTCCTCGCAGTTCATCGACGACAACGACATGGTCTTCGAGATCGACAAGGGAAAGAGCTCCGCGTACGGCAACTACATCAGTCAGACCATGAACATCCTCAAGCCGAAGCGGGAGCTGTTTCGCATCTACCCGCTCTTCCACTTCATTCCCGGAGACCCCAAGGCCAGGACCGCGTGGCGCAAGGACGGCAAGATGCACTGGCTGTGCACGACACCCGACAGCCGGAACGCGAACGCCATCATGGACGATGCGCTCAGGTCGAGGAACGTCTATCGGATCGGGATCGCGGCCCACGGATACGCCGACACCTGGGCGCATCAGAACTTCACCGGCTACTACGAGGATTTCAACGCCATGAACACGGGCCTCGGCCTCATCACCCCCAACATCGGACACGCGGACGCCGGGCACAACCCGGATTGGCCCGCCCTGCGCTGGCGCGATCCGCGGCTGTTGAGCGAGGCGGTGGACAACAAGGCGCGTTTCCTGGCCGCGGCGCGGCGCCTGTACGAAAAATTCGCCGGATTCGTCGACCCCAGGATATCCGACGCGGTTCTCAAGCGGACGCAGCGCGCGCTGTCACGCGATCTCGCGAAGGCCATCGGCGGGCGGGACCAAACGAACGGCCACTCTTCGACACGCGTGTCGCGCTATCTGGAGTTGGCCAAACGCCCTGACTACGGCGGACGCGACTTGCCCGAGTACGACGAAGACCACTGGTTCGGCGAGGCGGTGAACGAAGACGTGCGCGGCCTTCGCGACCGCAACGACAACGTTCTCTTGCGCTTCGACCCGTTGACGGACAGGTACACGTGGAAGTCCGGCCAACGTCACAAACTCACCCACTGGTATCGGTTCCAGGAGGCCATCAAGACCCAGCAGGAGCATGCGTGGGCCATCTTGCGACGCTCCAATCTCAGGGGTCTCGCGTTGGGAAACTGGTGAATCCTTTCCCCACGAAGATCCGCACGTTGCGGAACCCGTCGATCTCGGCCCGGTCCCGCGGGTTCACCACCACCGTGGTCACCGGGGTCTCGATGACCGCCGGGCCGGACAGTTCCATGCCCGGGCACATGCGCTGGAAGTCGTAGATGCGGGTGGGGGCGAACTCGCCCAGCTCCTCGAAGAACACGTTGCGGGGCGGTTTGAGGGCCTCGTCCGCGGGCGCCTTGCGCGCCGGCTCCTTCCTGACCCGGGGCTTCGCCAACAACCCCACCGCGGTGACCCGGAAGGTGAGAATCTCCTTGCCCGCCTCCCGGTAGCCGGAGCCCTTGCCGTAGGCCTTCTCGTAGGCGTCGTCGAACTCGGCGTAGAGCCGCTCCAGGTCGACCTCCGCCAGGGACGAGGTTCCCGCAGGCAGCGGTACGTTCAGTTCGTGCACTTGATAACGGTAGCGCATGTCGGCGCTGCGCGTGATCGCCATTTCGGAAGGGCCGAAACCGGCGGCGCCCAGGTCCGCCCGCGCCCTGCGGATCAGCTCGTCGAAGTTCGCGTTGACGCGGCCGGGATCGGCCGGCACCTGGAGGTGATCGGACTTGCCGTACTCGTGGACGACGTCGGAGCTGATGAGGCCCGTGGCGCCGTGCACCGAGGCCGTGGGCGGGATCACCACCTGCCGGACGCCGAGGTCGGCGGCGTAGCGGCTGGCGTGCACCGGCCCGGCACCGCCGAAGGCGAACAGCACGAACGAGCGCGGATCGTGCCCCTTCTCCACCGTCGCGCGGCGGATCAGATCGCTCATGTGCGCGTTGGAGATGCGGTAGATGCCGCGGGCCGCCTCGGACGCGCTCATGCCCAGGGGCTGCGCGATCCGCCTTGTCACCGCCCCAAGCGCGGCGTCGCGGTCCAGCCGCATGCGCCCGCCGAGGAAGTAGTCGGGGTTGAGGTAGCCGAGGACGAGATCCGCGTCGGAGACCGTGGGCTCGGCACCGCCGAGGCCGTAGCACACCGGCCCCGGACGGGCGCCAGCGCCCTCGGGCCCCACCTTGAGAAGGCCGGTCTCTTCCTCGATCCAGGCGACGCTGCCGCCGCCGGCGCCCACGGACTCGACCCAGATCTTGGGGGCCAGCACCCGGTGGCGGAGCACCACCGGCGTGTAGTCGCGCTCGATCCGCCCTTCCCGTACCACGCCCACCTTGAACGTGGTGCCGCCCATGTCGGTGGCCAGGATGTCGTGCTCGCCGATCAGCTCGCCCAGGAAACGGGTCCCCACCACCCCCGACACGGGTCCGGATTCGATGGTGCCCACGGCGTTGCGGCAGGTGGCCTCGATGTCGAGCACGCCGCCGTAGGCCTGCATGATCATCGGCGGCTTGGCCAGCCCCTTGCCCCGCAGCACCTGATGGAGATTGACGAGGTAAGCGGAGATGCGCGGGCCGATGTAGGCGTTGAACACCGTGGTGGCGGTGCGCTCGTACTCGCCGACGAACGGCGCCGTGGCACTCGAAAGGGTGACGTAGACGCCTGGATGACGGCGCCGCAGGATGCCGGCCACCGCCTTCTCGTGGGCGTCGTTGGCCACGGACCAGAGCAGGCACACGGCGACGGACTCGACGCCGCGCGCCACCAAGTCGTCCAGGGCGGCGGCGGCCTGCTCCTCGTCCAGGGGCACGGTAACGGCGCCCTTGTAGTCCACGCGTTCGTTCACCTCGGCCACCAGGGAGCGGGGAACGAAGGGCTCGGGCTTGCGCAGCCAAGCCAGCCGGCCGGCCTCGGCCTCGGTAAGCCCGTCGGTCACCTTGCCGCGCATCATGAGCAGCGTATCCGGAAAGCCCCGGGTCGTCACCAGGCCGGTCCTCGGACCGGAGCGGGTGATCAGGGTGTTCTCGCCGATGGTGCAGGCGTGGAAGAAAAGCGTGGTTTGCCGGAGGAGATCCTCCTCGTCGCCAAGGCCGATATTGCGGGCCGCGTCCCGCACCGCGTCGGCAGCGCCGACGGAATAGTCCGGCGGCGTGGAAAGCGACTTGCCCACCACCATCTCGCCTTGGTCGTTGACCACGACGCAGTCGGTAAAGGTGCCGCCGATGTCCACGCCGACCACGTATCGACCTCGGTAATCACTCATATAGGGTTGATATAATTACGGTTTTTAAGGGATCTGACCTGCGGATCGCCAGGCATCTCCACGCCCCAGTCAAGCATCTTCTCGTAGCGCCAGGATGACGTTCTGCCATCCGGATACATCGTTGGAATTTCGGCCTGGTATCTTGATTTTCGGCCTGCCGGATCTTCTTCGGCAAAGACCGCGACCACGCGGGCTTCGACAGAACGCCGCCTTGGCGCATCCTCCCGTGTCGTCGGATCGTTGAAGGCGGTGTGAAAGGTGACCCGGGAGGCCAGATCCTCGATGCGGGAATCGTATTGCCTGAAGATCATCGCCTCATTCGGCTCCATCCGTGGAAAGTAATGCCAGTTCTGGGCCATGTCATGAACAAGGCGGTACAATACCAGGCGGGTGGCCGGCTCGGTCAGGCGCCATCCATCGGAACTGATCATGTCATCGGCCAAGATGGTCGAATGGTCGCACAACGCAAGGGGTTTTGACTCGATTGCCTGCAGGGGGTCCGTGCTGCGCCAGACAGTGTAGACGCCGAAGTGATGGCCATCAGGTATGTCGAGCACTTCCTCGACATAGGGAGTCAGATCCGCGTGGGGCGTCTCCGCATAGGTCCCGGCGCCGTTGGGCGAACTTGGCACGCCGGTGCGAAACTCGTGCTGCATGGTCCGTGCACGAAGGCATCCGGTTGCCGCCATGACCAACTCCGCGCACTGGTCGTAGAACCGGGAAACGACATCGTCATGATTGCCGTAATCGATATCGATCGGCGCATGCACAAGCTCGAATCCCATGCGCCCGATGGTGGCGGCCGGTTCGAGGGCGCGCGCATCGTGAACGCGGATCGGCTTGACAACGAGCACTTCCGAATGATCGGCCCCATCACCGTGGCATGGCAGCCGGAACCCCCGGTATCTCGGATTCACGAAGGCACTTTCCGAAACAACAAACGACGTATCGGGAAACAATGGCAGAGTTCTCATCATGACGTCGGCAGGTCCTGGAATTCGGGCGGTTGTGCCTTGCAGTAATCGTCAATGAATTGCTGGTGGTCCGGAAACTGGTCCACCTGCTTGTCGACATTTTCGTGGATGTCAGCCAGGTATTGCCCGAACTCCTCGTCGCTCATCGCATTGGCGATCGGGTGATACTGTTCCGGAATCAGACCCTGGCCCAGCATGACCTGCGCCCATGACGTGGTGCCGAACAGTTCCGCCTGGTTCCACGCTATCCGGCCCGTTTGACGAAACAGCTTGATCCGGTGTTCGAGGGAGTCGGGAATCTTCATGGTCCGGCACTGCCGCCAGAACGGCGTATCCGAGCGGTTGGTCACATGGTAGTGCAGGATGATGAAATCCCGGATATTGTCGATTTCAAGCTGCATGTGGGAATTGAACTCTGCGATCCCGGCTTCGCGAATTCCGTTATCGGGGAACATCTGGACCAGGCGGGTGATGCCGCGCTGAATGAGGTGGATGCTGGTCGATTCGAGCGGTTCGATGAAACCGGATGCCAGTCCCACGGCAACGCAGTTCTTGTGCCAGCACCTGTGCCTCTGGCCGGCTCTGAAACGGATCAGCCGCGGCTCTGCAAGCACCCGGCCCTGCACATTGTCGAGCAGCCGTGCCCTTGCCTCGTCGTCGGACCAGTGCCGGGAGGAGAACACCATGCCGTTCCCGACCCGGTGCTGCAGCGGAATGCGCCATTGCCACCCCGCTTCACGGGCTATCGAGCGGGTATATGGATGCGCGGCTCCGGACGATTCGGTTGGCACCGCGATTGCGCGGTCACAGGGCAACCAGTCGCCATAATCATCGAAGCCGACATCGAGGGTTTGGCCGATCAGGAGCCCGCGAAAGCCGGTGCAGTCGATGAACAGGTCGCCGGTGACGAGTTGCCCGGTTTGCAGGCGCAGACCGGTTATGAATCCACTGGCCGGATCCTGTTCCACCTGCTCAATTCGTCCTTCATGCCGGACAACGCCAAGCTCCTCGGCAATACCTCGCAGGAATTGTCCGTACAGTCCGGCATCAATATGATAGGCGTAGTTCAGAACGTTGTGCAGGCTGATTGCAAACCGGTCGCGCAGCGCCGCCGCTGTTTCCGGACAATATTCGCCATAATCCCGGGCCAGGCCCAGCAAATGGCCCCTCAGCCAGTAATGCTGAAAGCCGGCGGTCCAGCGCTCCCTGCCGACCCACCCGAAGGAATGGAAGTAGTCTTCGCCCAGGTCCCGCCAGTTCTCGAACGAAATTCCAAGCTTGAAGGTACCCTGTACGGCCCGCAGGAAATCAGTCTCCCTGACATCCATGTATTCGTGAAAAAGTCGCAGCGGTGGAATCGTCGCTTCACCCACCCCGACAGTGCCGATATCGTCGGATTCGACCAGGACAATGTCCAGGGTTTCGCCAAGTTGCCGGGCAAACATTGCCGCAGCCATCCATCCGGCAGTCCCACCTCCGGCGATCACGAGTTTCCTGATTTTCCTATTGTGCATAACCTGCCTCTGGAGGGTCGACTTGGCGTATTCGCGCCATTGCCGGACTGGTACAGGGCGGTTCAGGGCGGTTCAGTGTGGGCAAAATCTGCAGTCTGACATACGAGGCATCGACCAGGCCCGGAAGTCGGGGACCGGGCATCATGGGAATGGCGACACTGGCGTGCACCCATGACCGGCAGCGTTGGAGGATGGAAGTCCCGCTGGAAGAGACGGCAGCTCACCCGAAGGGAATGGTGCAGACTCCAGACCGGTCTGCCTGTGCCTCGATCTGTGACGGTGAGTTCATGTCCGTTCGCCCTGTTCTCTGAACATTGGCACAACGGCATTGCTTGGCAGGAAGAATGGCTCCGGCAGAAAATCAGCAGATCACTGCCGGAGACCCGACAATGCTCACCAGGTGTGGATGTCACCAATCCCGCCGGCAACGCCGCTGATTTCCTCATCCGACAGGCTGCGGCCCGCCGGTGGCAGGACCAGGTGATAGTCGGTGGCGTTGTCTTCAAGGACATGGATGTTGATGCCGTCCGGAACCGAAAGCCCGGTCGCGTCCTTGATGGCTGCCTTCGGGTCATTCAGGAGCCGGGCGCGGAATTCTCCGTCCTCGTCGGCCTTGGCAAGTACCTGCGCCTCGATCTGTGATTGTCTGCTCATGTCTTTCTCCTTATTCTCTGAACATCGCCATAGCGACATGACGTCCTGCCGTTTTCCACGGCCATTGAACCTCAACTACTTCAGGTCATTGTTCGAGTCAACCCGATTGTTGCAAACTCTGGCGTTCCGTAAGCGTAAGCGAAACGTAAGCAACTGGCAGCAGAACGGGGCCAGCCGCACACCGGCGGCTATCCCGCGTTCCAATCGAGCATCACTTCGTGACGCGACGCCGCCGGGGTGCCGTCGAGATGGACTGTCGGAACCTCGGCCTGGAATCTGGCCCTTCTGACTTCGCGCTCCGTGTCGTCCTCGCGGAAGACCGCGACGACGCGCGCCTCCACTGATCGACGCAACGGCGCGTCCTCCCGGGTCGTCGGATCCTTGAAGGCGGAATGAAAGGTCATCCTGCGATTCGGCTCCTCCCGGCGCGAATCATACTGCACGAAGATCAGCGCCTCGTCCGGCGTCATGCGCGGAAAGTAGTACCAGCACTGACCGAGATTGTGGACAAGGCGGTAGTCCACCAACAGCGTTGGCGGTTCGGTCCGTCGCATACTGTCGGCGCAGACCATGTCGGTGCGGGATACGGTGGCGCCGTCGCAAAGGGCCAGCGGCATGAACTCTATTTCCCGTTCCGGATCGATACTGCGCCAGACGTTGAACAGGCCGAAATGCCGCCCTTCCGGGATATCCACGACGTCCTCGATGTAGGGGGTCACGTCGCCGTGGGCCGGCAGTCCATAGGCGCCGTTGGGGGTTCCATCCCTGAACTCATGTTGCATGACCTCCGCGGCCAGGCATCCGGTCGCCGCTCTGACAAGGTTCAAACAATATTCGTAGAAGCGCGTCTTGACGAGCTCCCTGTTGGAGAAATCGATGCGAATGGGAGCTTCCACCAACTGGAAGCCCTGGTCATCGAGACTCGGAGCCTGCTCGAGCGCGCGGGCGTCATGGACCCGGATCGGCTTGCGGAGAAACATCTGCCGCCTCTCATCCAGATCGAGGGTTTGCTCGTACCCCAGGCGCTTGCCGCGATACTTTGGGTTCGCGAAGATCGTGTCCGAGATTACCGAGGGCGCGTCTGCCAAGGCCGGGATTCGTCTCATGCTTCCATCTCCGGGTTGATCTCAAGCCATTTGCCGCGATGCAAGGTCACGGAACGGACCGTCCGCGTTGAACAGCTCGTCGAAACGGCCGACCTGCACCACGCGGCCGCCCTTCAGCACGTAGATCCGATCCGCCTTGCGGATGGTGGACAGCCGGTGGGCAATGACGAAACGAGTGCCGGTGGATTCCTCGACGGCCTTCATCGTCTGCGCCTGGCTCTTGGTGTCGAGCCAGCTCGTGGGCTCGTCGAGGAAGACGATGCGCGGGTTCCGCACCAGCGCGGCGGCGAGGCCGATGCGCTGACCCTGACCACCCGAGAACGTCGCCGCGTTCTCGCCTACCGTGGTGTAGAGCCCCATCGGCATGTTGCGGATGTCCTGGTCGACGGCCGCCAGGCGGGCGGCGCGCCACGCATCGACCGTGGTCAGATCGTTGCCGATGCCGATGATGTTGGTGAGAATGGTGCCGGCCTGGAGCGAGCCGTTCTGCATGACCACGCCGATCTGCCGCCGCACGGCGCCGACGTCCAGTTGGGCCAGGTCCTGACCGTCGTAGTACACCGCGCCCGACGACGGCTTCTCCAGCCCCAGCGCAAGCCGGAACACCGTGCTCTTGCCGGCGCCCGATTCGCCCACCACCGCGACGAACTCGCCGGGCTTCGCGTGAATCGAGACCTCTTGCAGTATCCTGGGGCTGCCCTCGGAATAACTGAAGCTCACCTTGTCGAGGACGACTTCCCCTTCGAGTGTCGGCCGGATGCCGCGTCGGGCTCCGGCGTCCACCGGGCTCGCGAGTATCGGAAGCACCTGCTCGCATGCCGGCTTGATGAATGCCACGGCCCTGGCCGAATTGCCCAGCATCACGATGGACAGGCAAAAGACCATGGCCGCGATGTGGACGGCCACGAAGCCCGCCGCCGGGAGTCCACCGGCGCCTTGCGACGCCACCACCGAGAACAGGACGGCGCTGGCCAGCGCGGGCACTCCGGCGCTGAAGGCGGTGAGGCGTTCGCCGAGGACGGCTATCCGGATCTCCGCCTGCTTGTGTTCCCGGTAGCGCTTCGCCCAGGCGGCGAAAGCCGAGTCTTCCGCGCCGGTGGCGCGCAGCTTGGCGATGCCGTTCAGGAACTGGTGCATGTCGCCGGCGAGTTGGCGCGCCGTTTCGAGGTGGCGCCGCTGCGGTTCGACATTGAGGATGCAAAAGACGGCCGTGGCGCCGAGCACGACCATGCCCAGAAACACCATGGCCCAGCCCAGCGCCGCGCTGTGGTAGAACAGCAGCCCGAAGGCAGGCAACACGAACAACGTCGACAACACCGCGTCGGCCGTGACTCCGGCGACATTGTCCCTGATTTCCTGGAAGACCATGGACCGCGCCACCAGCTCGCCCGCGGTGAAGCGGCGAAAGAAGGCCGATGGCAGGCGCAGCAGACGGTCCCATACGGTCGAGACGAGCCGCGCGGCCAGACGCCCCTCCAGACGCATGAGCGCAGTGCCGCGGAGGACGTGCGCCGCCGCCGCCACGAAGGCCAGCCCCACCAGAACGGCCGAGAACTGAATCAGCGCGGCCGCGTCGCCCGCGGGGATCACCCGGTCGACCAGCAGGTCGACGGCCACGGCCGGCGCGAGACTCAGCAAACCGGCGCCGAGGCCCGCGGCCACGAGCCGGCCGGTCTCGGTGGCGGCCTTTGTGCCGCCGACACGGAACAACTCGCGCAGTCCGGCGGCGCCCTCGGCGTGGAGCCTGGGATACAGCAGGCGAGCGTCGCGAATCTCGTGGGTCGTCTCGGCGCTGGCGGGTGTGGACTCACCGGTCACCGGATCCACCACGCGGTACCGGCCCGCCCGGCCGGGCAGCAGGACGACAGGACGGTCATCGTCGCGCCGAAAGGCCAGCAGCGCGCCGCTGTCCCCCAGGTACCAACGGTCTTCCACCAACAGCCGGACTCGGCGCTCACGCACTCCCGACGCCTCGCAGTAATCGCGGAGCGACGGTTCCGCCCCGGCGCCGACGGCCGGCGTACTGAATCGGATGCCTTCGTGCCGGCCGATGATCCGCAATGCGTTCCCGAGGGCCGTACCGTCCAACGCCGTCTCGTCACCGGCGTCAGACAGGCTCGACAGGTTCCGCCTGGCCAAGGCCTTGTCGTGGCGGCGCTGCGAAGCCTGCGCCACCTGCAGATTGGCGTCGTCGACCCGCAGCAGCCGCCGGTGCATGGACTCGGCGCCGAGAACCAACCGATGAAACTCCGGCAAGGCTGAGGTCAGCAGCGTGGCGATGTCGATCTCGCCGGTGGACACCCCGGTAATGTCCGTGGCCGAATGCAGCCTGAGCCAGGTATCCCGGGTCAGGGGCATCATGCCGGGACCGTCCCTCCCCCCGGTGTCCGCCAGATCGAGGAAGGTAGCCTGGAGGTCGTCGGCCACAACCCAGACCACGCCGCGCTCGGCCGACACGATGCCGCTGCCCGCCGCACCTCCGGGAAGGAGCCGATGCTCGGTTCGGGGATGCTCCTCCATTTCGCGAACCACGGCGCCGCCCAGGTCCTCGATCCAGGCATCGACCTGCGCGCGCAGCGCGCACGAGAGCCGGTCGGCGTCGTCGCTCCGCTGCGCCGCGTCCAGCAACCGGTGGAGGGACAAGCAACGCAAGGAGGACCCTTGCAGTCCCTTCGCGATCAGTTTCAGGGAATGAGCGGCCGCGCCGGCGCCGAACGCCAGCCGGCCCTGCTCCAGGCGCACGACATGCCTGAAGGGCGACTGCATCTGGTCATCGGCGTACTCTGCCGCCAGGACGTCGATGGCTCCTCGTTCGACGAACCAGACGACGCCGGCGTCCTGCAGGTGGATCGGGCGGCTTGCGGCGGCTTCCCGTGGCTCGCCGAACGCCGCGGCGAACTCGGCCAGCACGTCCCTCGGTTGTTCGTCATTCGCCACGAAGCAGCCCGTGGTAGAAGGTGCCGGCGGCGTGGAGCTCGTCATGCGTTCCCTGCTCCACGATGCGGCCCTTGTCGACGACGATGATCCGGTCGGCGTCGCGGATGGTGCTCAGCCGATGCGCGATGATCAGACAGGAGCATCCGCGACGCCGGATTCGATCGTCGATGAGCAACTCGGTTACGGGGTCGAGGGCGCTGGTGGCTTCATCGAGGATCAGCAGCGACGGGTTGTTGACCAGCGCCCGGGCGATTTCCAGGCGCATGCGCTGTCCGCCGCTGAAGTTGCGTCCTCCCTCTTCCACCATGGACTCGTAGCCCGCCGGGCGGCCGATGATGTCCTCATGAACCGCGGCGTCGCGGGCCGCGGCGGTCACATGGTGATCCGGTATCGTCGCGGTCCACATGGTGAGGTTGTTGCGTATGGTCGTGGCGAACAGGACCGCATGCTGATCGACCATGGAGACGGACCGGCAGAATACCTCCCGCGGGATATCGACTTGCGGGTGGCCGTCGAAGAGCACTTCCCCGGACCAGGGCCGATGCAGACCCGCCGCCAGAAGCGCCAACGTGGACTTGCCCGAACCGCTGGGCCCCACCACCGCAACGCGCTGGCCGGGCTCGATGGTCAGGTTGAAGTCCTCGACGAGCGGCGCACGGTTCCGCTGGAAACCGAACGTGACGCCCCGCATCTCCAATCGTCCGACCAGACGCAGCCGGCCGTCGAGCGTCATGACCCGCTGTTGCGCGTCGGCGGCATGGTCGGGATAGGACATCTCCTGCGGCGCATTGACCACGTCGTCCATCCTTGCCATATCGGCCTCCAGCGTCTCCAGCAGATCGGAGAACTGGGAAACCCGGGCCACGGGACCCAGAAAATTACCGGCGAGAACGTAGAATCCCATCAACCCGCCAAGGGTCATCTCGCCCGACATCGTGCGCCAGCCGCCAAGGCCGAACACCGCCGCCGCCGCGAGTATCTGAAACAGTTGCGGCAGCGCCGCGGCCACATGACCGAGTTCCACGAACGCCTGCCGCGCGCTCAGCTCGCGAGCCTGTCTGCCACTCCACAGCGAGAAGAAATCGGCCTCGCGGGCGGTTGCCTGCAAGGTCTCGATCATCTTGACGCCCGCCGTGCCCACCCCGAACGATATGCCCTGCTCGCGCCGTAGTCGATGGTTCTTGTCCCGGCGGAGGCGGGTCAGCACCTGTATCGACGCGACGCTGGCAACTCCCAAACCCCCAACCACAAGCGCCAGCCAGACATCGTATGCCACCATGACAACCAGAAAGGTCGCGCTCATGATGAGATCTACGGACAGCCGCACCATCTGGCCGGCTCCGGTGTCGGCGATCTGGTCGATGGTCCGCATGCGCAACGCCAGGTCTCCGGCGAGCCGGTGGGCGAAGAACCGCATGGGAAGCCGAAGCAAACGATCCAGGAAGTAGTCTGATTGGCTTATGGCAAGCCGGACGATGAGTTCGCGCAGGGAACGCATCTGGAGCCAGGTCAACAGGCAGATCAGCACGCTGGCGGCGAACATCGCCGCGATCAGCGCCCTGCTCTGACCCATCTGCTGGTCCTGAAAAACGCGATCCACGAATTCCGCAAGCAATACCGGCGGCGCCAGCAAGGTCAAGGCAAGGAGCAGGCCGTAGACGGCGGTGCGGGTCAGGAGGGAGCGATGGCCTCGCAACCACGGCCACAGGCGGCGCGCGACACCCGGACGCGCCCCGCCGGGCCGAAACGTGGGGCCCGGCTCGAGAATCAGGCCGACGCCCGTAAACTCCTGACCGAAGTCACGCGCGTCGACGACGCGATGACCTTCGGCGGGATCATTCAGATAGTAGCGCCCGCGCGCGATGCCCTCCAGGACCACGAAGTGCCTGAATCCCCAATACAGGACCATCGGCTTCGGCAGCTTGGCGAGGCCATGGACCTGGCTGCTCCAGCCGGTGGCCTTCAGGCCGTATTTCCTGGCGGCGATGGCGATGTCTTCGAGCGTCGAACCGTCACGCCCGACTCCGCAGTCGTCACGCAGAACTTCCAGGGGCACCCTGCGCCCGAAATGGGCGAGCACGGCGCCAAGGCATGCCGCGCCGCAGTCGGCCGCCTCCAACTGCATGAACAACGGTGTGCGGCGCGGTCTCCGCCAGCGCCCGAGCGTCCCGGGAGCAGCGGAGAATTTTGATTCGGCAGGATCAGCCATGCGGGGCTTACGGCCACAACGTAACTGCGGCCCAGGCTACGAGCATCAGCAACGGGACCAGAAGCGCCGCCACGAAAACGCGCTCATGCGGTGCCGTCACGCGCAACAGGTCGTCCACTGCCTCGGGTTGCACGCTGCGGATGAGCGCTTCCTGGCGGTAAACGGAGGGGGCCGGCATCAGGCAAGGAAGGGGTGAGCGGCGCGTCTACCCGCGCCGCCCCTCATTGAACCGGTCTAAGCGATTACCAAAGAGCGCTCCAGGAACCACCGGCGGCCGCGCGCATTTCTTCGTCCGAGAGAGCACCCCCGGCCGGCGGCAGGACCAGATGAACGTCCGTGGCGCTCTCTTCGTGAACGTGGACGGTCAGGTCCTCCGGCATGGCCAACCCCGTGGCTTGCTCAATGGCCTTCCTCGGATCTTCCAGGAGCAGGGCACGGAATGCTTCGTCCTCGTCCGCCTTCGCTCGCACGAGAACCTCGACCTCTGGTGAAGAATTTGCCATTGAATCCTCCTTTACGTTCGCCGTTAGGGGTGAATTTCCAGGCCTCGGCTTCGCCCGCGGCCGCTCCAGGAGGGCCGCCGAACCGGCGCTGAAGGCCCACATCAGCACAAATCCACTGATACACGCACCGCTTGCGAGAGTCAAGGCAGCCTGCGACCGACGGTGCGCCCATGGTGGCAACGGCAACGGTGAGCGGCTATAGGAAAAGGGGACCGAACTGCTTCACCCCTGAGGGTTTCGTGCAATGGTACAGCCGGGCGCCGAGTCTTTACGGAAAATCGCCGTTGTGGGGCGAGGAACCGCCGGGTCCATGGCGACCGCCAGCATCACACATGCCCTCCGGGACACGGACCACGAGCTGCACCACATCTACGACTCGCGCATTCCGGTCATCGGCGTGGGTGAAGGCAGTTGGCCAAGCCTTGTTCGTGAGTTGCAGCGACTGACGCATCTTCCCCTTGACGCGATTCAAATGCGCGTGAAGGGAACCCGCAAGTACGGCGTGGCATTCGAGGGCTGGGGCCGGCGCAACCAAAACTTCATCCATTACTTCATGCCGCGCCATGAGTCCTACGGCTACCATCTGTCTGCCGACTTGATGGCGGACCTCCTGCGGGAACACACGAGAGCGCGCCACATCGACGCCAAAGTGCTTGACATCACCAGGGTGGAGGACGGCGCCCGGGTGGAATTCGAGAATCTGGCGCCGGAACGCTACGATCTGGTCTTCGATGCCCGCGGTTTTCCGAGAGAACTTCATCCCGACCAGCACATCCACATCCCCTTCATCCCCACCAATACGGCCGTCATCCGGCGCTGTCCGGCGATCTTCGAGGAAGCGCAGGACGGGCCGGTTCTGCAACACACCTTTACCCGCGCCGTCGCGCGTCCCCACGGCTGGATATTCGTGATTCCGCTTACCACGCACACGTCCTGCGGGTACATCTTCAACCGCGACGTATCGAGCCCCGCCGCGGTCGAGTCCGACTTCGACGCGTTCCTCAAGACGGAAGGAATATCCGAATTCGAGCAACGCGCCGTCATTCCGTTCCCGAATTTCGTCCATCGCGCCATGTATGACGGCGCAATAGCACGCATCGGCAATGCGGCGACGTTCATGGAACCCCTTGAAGCGACGGCGATCGGGGGCGCCGGGGCCCAGATCGGACTGGTGCTTCACGCGCGCCTCAGCCGTCCGGTGGAAAAACTCGAAGAGGACGCACCGGTGGTCAACCGGTTTCTCGTCAAAAACATGCTCTCCTTCGGCCTGTTCGTCGGTTGGCACTATGCCCGCGGCTCGAACTACGACAGCGGTTTCTGGCGCCATGCTCGTGATCACGCCTGGCCGCGGCACCGCAGGGCGTTGGACACCGAGCCGGCGGGTTCCCCCGCGCTCCGGAGTTTCGACGAGATGATCGAAGCGACGGCCCGCACCGTCATCGATGCAGCGGACTGGAAACGGGAATGCGGGTTCCCGTTCAGCAGCTATTACCAGATGTCTCAGGGCCTCGGCTGTTGACAACGTTCCCGCAATTTCACTAAGGTCTGCACCTATCCGGCTTCGGCCGAGGCATCAACCGGTCGGGAAAGCCCCGGCAAAGGAGGGTATACGGATGAAGAAGATTGCACTCGGGGTGTTCGTCGCCCTGTTCGTTCTGGCCGCATCCGCGCAGGCGGAGGTCACGATAAAACTCAGCACCTGCCTGGCAAAAACCCACGACCAGGTGGAAACGTATTTCCAGGCCTTCTTCGACAAGTTCAACGAAGCGGCCAAGGGCGAGGCCAGGATCCAATACGTGGGCGGCCCGGAAGTTTCGCCGCGACAGAAGCAGGGTCCGGCGCTCAGGCGCGGCCTGGTGGACATGATCTTCTGTCCCATGGGCTACTACGAGGGAATGGTGGCGGAAGCCGGCCTGACCTCGGTGACCAACCTGTCCACCAAGGAGCTCCGTAACAACGGCGCCATCGACCAGCTCCAACCGGTGTGGGCCAAGAAATTCAACGGGATGATCCTGGGCTGGTGCTGCTACGGCGTCGACTTCCACATCTACACCACCTTCAAACCCAAGACGAACACCAAGACCGGCCTTGATCTGTCGGGCCACAAGATGCGCTCCACCGCGACGTACAGACCCTTCCTCAGCGCCATGGGGGCCATTCCCGTCACCATGGCAGCCGCGGAAATGTACACCGGTCTGCAGCGAGGCGTGGTGCAGGGGCTCGCATGGCCGGAGGGAGCACTGGCCAAGTACGGGGTCCAGAAGTTCCTCAAGTACCGCGTCTACCCCGGATTCTATCGCAGCGGCTCCATGGTCGTGATCAACCTGGACAAGTTCAAGTCCTATCCCAAGTCCGTGCAGGACAAGCTGGTCCAGGCGGGTCTGGCGTTCGAGCAAGGCAGCGAGCCCATCCTCCGCGCGAAGGCCGACGCGGACAACAAGAAGCTGTGGGCTTCGGGCCTTCAGAAGCTGGAGCTCAAGGGCGAAGAGCGAAAGGCTTATCTGCGCACCGTGTACGAGCTCGCCTGGGACGTACGGAAGGACAAGCCGTATACCGTCCCGTTTGCAAAGCTCAAGGAGAAGATGTACCGCGCGCCCTGAGGGCCGCACGGTCCAAACAGCAAAAAACGCCCCCGATCCGCAGTGCCGGATCGGGGGCGTTTTCTTTTCGGGTGCGCGGGACGTCCCGCGCGAGGACGCCCGCCGTTGTCCCTCTTCTCAATCCATCAGATTGGGGAGCCACAGCGCGAGTTGGGGTTCCCAGATCAGGATGAGGATCAGGATCAGATCGCAGATCAGGAACGGGATCGCCGCGTTGGCCACCTGCAGCAGCGTGGTGCCCTTGGGCGCCACCCCCAACATGACGTAGAGCAGCAGCCCGAAGGGCGGCGTAGTGCCCGCCATCTCCAGCGTCATGAGCACGAACAGGCCGAACCAGATCAGGTCGAAGCCCAGGGCCTCGGCAAGGGGAAAGAAGATCGGCACGGTGATGAGCATCATGGAGGTGGCGTCCATGAACATGCCCAGCACGATGAGGATCAGGAACATGACCGCCAGCACCACCAGGCGGGACACCTCGAAGCCGGTGGCCCAGTCCAGCATCCCGGCGGTGGCGCCCGAGTAGGCCAGAAGCTGGCTGAACACCGTCGAGTTCATGATGATGAGGAACACCATGCCGGCCACCCGCACGGTGCCCGACAGGGAGGTGCGAATCGCCTCCCACTTGAGCACGCGGAAGGCCGTGGCCAGGATGGCGACGCCCAGCACGCCGCAGGCGGCGGACTCGGTGGGGGTGGCGAGGCCCAGGATGATGAAGCCGATGACCATGAAGATCACCAGGCTCACCGGCAGGATGTTGAAGGTGACGAACTTGATCTTTTGGGCCCACGTGGTGGGCGGCACGTCATAGGCCGGCGCGCCCGCGGGGTTGATGACGATCTGGAGATACAACATGCCGGCATACAGCAGGGCCAGGACGAAGCCCGGCAGAAACCCGGCGATCAGCAAACGGCCCACGTCGATGTTGGCGACGCTGGCGAGAAGCACCGCCAGCGCCGACGGCGGGATGATCATGGCCAGTCCGCCGGTGCCCAGGATCGGCCCCATGGACATGCGCCAGTTGTAGCCCCGCCGCTGCATCTCCGGCACCAGCAGCGATCCCAGCATCGCGGTGTTGGCCATGGAGGAGCCGGTGAGGGTGGAAAAGATGGTGCCGCCGGCCACCGTCAGATAGCAGAGCCGGCCCCTGAGCTTGCCGAACAGCGAATCGAGCCCGTCGAACACGCGGATCGCCAGGCCGGTATGAAAGAACAGCGCGCCCATGAGGATGAACATGGGCACGGGACCCAGGGTGAAGCGGGTGATCAGCACGGTGGAGTTGTCCGCCACCTGGATGAAGCCGTGGACGCCGGCAAAGATGAAGATGCCGACGAAGTTCGTGGTGATGAAGGCGAAGGCCACGGGGACCCCGATGGCCATCAGACAGACGACCATGCCCACGAGAAAAGCAAATGCCCAGTACCATTCCATCACACGTTCTCCCGCACCGCGGTGCGCGAGGTATACATGGTGTCCACGCCTGTCAGGAACCGGAGGAACTCGAAGGCGATCATGGCGAACGACACCGGCATGGGCGCGAGGAGCATCCAAAGCGGTTGGGCTTCACCGCGGATGTCCATCTCGCCCGAAAGAAACGCGTCGATGAGGAGGTCGGTGGAAAAGTAGATGAAGAAAAGGCAGCAGACGATGCAGATGACGTAGACGAGACGGGCCAGCACCGCCTGCACGATCTCGGGCAGCAGTTGCACCAGTGAGTCCACGAACACGTGGCCTTTCATGCGCACCAGCCACGGCGCTCCCAGCATGGTGAACCACAGGAGCCCGTACTCGACCACGCCCAGCGTGTAGGAGGAGGGCTGGAGCCCCACGAGACGTACGAACACCTCGGTGACGATGAGAAAAAAGATCAGAAAGACGACCACCTCCGCGCCGATCTTGAAAGCGTTGAGGAGCCATTCGTACGCTCGCGCCAAGCTCTGCATCCTGCCTCCATCCTGGCCCGGACCGGACCCGTGTTTGCCACCCCCGTAAACGGAAGTTTTCTGCTTTTATCGTCTCCCAACACGGCTGTCAAAGCAGTTTGCGGCAAAATCGCCATTTCTTGACGGGAAACGCCGCCCGGTGATACCACCTTGGAGCGGAGGCCCCGCCTCGCGACAAGAGGCGGCGTGGCAGGGACGACAGCGGGCACCGTATCCCGCGCGCAGACCCGTTCAGGAGGTTCGACGTGAGAATTCTGGTCACCGGGGGCTTGGGCAAGGTCGGCGAGCATGTTGTGGACGAGTTGCTGCGCGGCGGCCATGAGGTGACGGTGCTGGACCGCCTGCCCGGCCCCCGGGACGGCGGCGGCGCCAAGTACCTGGTGGGAGAGGTTCAGGACCTCGGGCAGGTCATCGAGGCGGCCGCGGGAACCGACGCCATCATCCATCTGGCCGCGGTGCACAACCCCCACGTCGCCCCCACCGGCGTCGTCTTCGAGACCAACGTCAACGGCACCTTCAACGCCCACCACGCGGCGTTCCGGCTGGGCATCCCGCGGGTGGTCTCCACCAGCAGCAACGCCGCCGTCGGATGGGCCTATAGCGAAGGCGCGTTCATGCCTGACTACCTTCCCATCGACGAGGAGCACCCGTTGAGGCCCATCGACCCCTACGGCCTGTCGAAGCAGATCGGCGAGACCATCGCCCGCTCCTACAGCCTCAAGGGCGTGGAGTCGGTCGTCATCCGCCCCAGCGGCGTGGTGACCCCGGAGGCGCTGGAGCAGATCCGCCGCACCGGCGGCCGGGAGCCCGAGGGCTGGCGCGAGTACAGCTACATCGACGTGAGGGATCTGGCCGTGGCCTTCCGGCTCGCGGTGGAGAAACCCCTGCCCGGCTGCACCGTGACGTTCGTGGTGGCGGACGACAGCACCGTGGCCGAGCCCCTGTGCGATCTCCTGCCACGGCTCAAGCCTGCCATCGGCGACCGCGCCGCCAAGCTCACCGGCACCCAAGGTGTGTTCAGCAATGCCCGGGCCAGGGAGCTGCTTGGATGGCAACCCGTACACACATGGCGGTGACAACCGAATCGTCATTCCTGCGAAACCTGTCCCCGACCCCGATCGGGGAGCCCCCGGCACGGACCCGGCGGCTGACACCGCCCCGCGGCGAAAAGGAGTTGTCATGTTCCCGCATCTCACCCGTTTCAATCTCAGGAACTGGATCGACGAGAACCGGGGCGACTGGGGCCGGCGGAGGGTCATCTGGGAAGACTCGGACTTCATCGTCTTCGTCACCCGAGGCCCCAACACCCGCACCGACTTCCACATCAACCCGGGAGACGAGATCTTCTACCAGCTCGAGGGCGAGTTGAACCTCCACTACCTGACCCCGGACAACAAGCCGGAGGTAGCGGTGCTCAAGGAGGGCGAGTTGTTCCTGCTGCCCCGCTTCGTGCCCCATTCGCCGCGCCGGGAGGACGGTTCCTACACCCTGGTGGTGGAACGGGTGCGGCGGCCGGACGAGGACGACCGCTTCGTCTGGGTATGCCGCAACTGCACCCATCAGCTCTACGAGACCACGGCCCACTTCAACGATCCCGCGGACGCGGTCGCGAAAGCCTACGAGGCCATGGCCGAGGACGAGGCCCTGCGCCGTTGCGCCCAATGCGGGCAGACCGAACCCGCGGTAAGGAGCGAGGGGCCCGCCTTCGTCTGGAGAGGGTAACGGCAACGACAGCAACCGCTCGGGCGCTGTACGGGTTTTGGACAGGCCACCGCGCATCGGGGCAGGGCGTCTGTGGCAGCCCATCATACGGATTTCAGTTCGATTCCGGTAAATGTGAAAATATTTCTCGCCACTTGGTGCAACGTCGCGCATCACGTTCTTCATAAACACGCAATGCACACCGAGGTTCCAGCGTGAACGTGCTCTCCCTATCCTCTCCCAATGCCGTTATGCGCATGGTATACCACGCCGTTACCCCGCCCCGAGGTGGCGATTGGAACGTCGGAAACTCAGGATCACCACCTTCCTCGGTCAACCAGATCTCCGCGAGTCGCGTATCAAGAACCATGGCACGCGCTAGACCCACGATGTCGACAGCACCGCTGGCCACGGCAGCCACGGCCTGGTCGCGGCGTTCAAAGCCCCCCGTCAACATCAGCGGCACATCGGTTACCCCTTTGGCGCGTCTGGCAAATTCAAAGAAGTATGGCCCGCCATCCGATGACCCATCGGAGCTTGACTTCGCTCCGGGGAAATAGGTCCCGCCGCTAATGTCAATCAGATCGATTGAGGTTTGATCCAGAAGGCGAATCACCTCCAAGGCATCAGCCTCTGTCAATCCACCTTCCAGTCTGTCCGTCGAGTTGATCTTGATCCCGACGGGAAGCGACGGACCAACGGCACGGCGCACTTCGTCGATCACTTCGAGCACTATTCGGCATCGTGCCTCGATCGAACCGCCGTAGCCATCGTCCCGGCGGTTGAACAGTGGAGACAGGAACTGACTGAGCAAGAATCCGTGCCCAGCGTGAAGTTGAACGCCGCTAAATCCTGCGTCTTTTGCGTATGCTGCGGTTCTTGCATACATGGCGGGCAATTCCTGGATGTCTTGAAGTGACATCCCTCCGCATTGGAGACCTTGGATATTCAGCGCCGATGGACCCTTGGGACGACTAATCGGCAGGTGCGAAAGAGCACCGGCATGACCGAGTTGCGGCCATATATGAGCGCCCTCAATCGTGGCACGGCTGACCAAGGAATGTATCGCCCGCTGATCGGTATGAGCTCCGAACACCAGATTCCCGGGCTTCTCCGGATAGCGAGGATCACCCTGTACCTCACCAATGATCGATGCCGCTACTCCGCCTTCCGCCCATCTCTCGTAGAGTCGAATCTGAGCCTCGGTGGGATCACCTTGGCCGTTCCCAAGCGAATCCGACATGGCTGACTTTGCCAGTCGATTTTTCAGGATTGCGCCACAAGGAAGTTCCAGGGAGCTTCCAAGTACCTTGTCGGGATTCGAGGTTTCACGCTCCAAGGTTCGTTCGCTCAGGCGCTTGCAGCAGCCGGCGGGCATTGCCGCCGAGAACTCCCTCAAACTCGGCCTCCGGCCAGGAGCGATCGCGTAGCGCGGCGAGGACGCCCTTGCTGCCGCCGGGCACGTGGGGCTCGTCGGTGCCGTAGACGAGGCGGTGGGCGCCGAAGGTGGCGCGGGCGCAGTCGAGAGCCGGACCGGAAAAGGTGACGGTGTCATAGTAGCATCGGCGCAGGTACTCGCTCGGCGGACGCAGGCATTTCTCGTAGCGGCGGTAGCCCCGGTCGATGCGGTCCAGCACCATGCACAGGCCGCCGCCGCAGTGGGACCAGACGATACGGACGTCAGGGCACTCTTCGAGCACGCCGCCAAGGGCCAGCTTGGCAGCCGCCATGGCGGTCTCGCCAAGGTAGCCCACGGAGAGATACTCGCCCCGGTCGTTGGCCGGGCCGCCCATGGGGAACGTCGGGTGCACCAGCACCAGCAGGTGGCGGCGGTGGGCCTCGCCCCAGAACTCCCGGAGTTCTGGGGCCTCGAGCGTGTGGCCGCCGACGGTGGTGGTGATGCAGGCGCCGACAGCTCCCAGACCCTTGGCCCGGTCCAGCTCGTCGACCAGCGCGGCGGTGCTCGTGAAAGGCAGCGCGGCGACGAAACGGAAACGGTCCGGGTGCTCCCGACAGACCGCCGCCAGGCCATCGTTGACGAGCCGCGCGGTGGCCGGTCCGGTCCAGCCGGTGTCGAGGGCGCCAACGGACAGCACTTCGACCTTGACGCCCGCCTCGTCCATGGTCCGCAGCCGGCCGGTCACGCCGGCTTCGAAGGGCGCGGACATGGTGTGGCTGCCTCGGCAGGTGAGCGACAGCCCGCGTCCGGACCGGACCAGGGCGAACTCGGACCTGGCCTTCAGCACCTCGTCGAAGCAGCCGTCCGGATAGACGTGGGCATGCATGTCGACGATGTCGCCGGGTGCAATACGATTGTCTGTCACGGCCGTGTCCTCACACCGGCCCTCCCCTTCGGTCCAATTCCATTACCCGTCCGAACCAGAGATGACAGGTTTCGGGTATCGGCGCGCTCAGCCCTTCTCCGCGGTATCCATCAACTCCAGCAGGTAGCCCGGTTTGAGCGGTAGCCGCGTGACCTCCACCCCCAGGGCGTGGGAGACCGCGTTGGCCAAGGCCGCGCCGGCGGCGGTGATGCCGCCCTCCCCCGCTCCCTTGACCCCCAATGGGTTGTGGGGCGACGGGAAGTTTTCGGTGGAGATGAACCGGCCCTGGGGTATGTCCATGGCCGTGGGCATGAGGTAGTCCATGAAGCTCGTGGCTTGGGGCTGGCCGTCCTGGTCGAAGACGAACTCCTCCAGCAGCGCTCCGCCGATGCCCTGGGCCAGGCCGCCGGCCATCTGGCCCTCCACGATCATGGGGTTGATCTTGCGACCGATGTCTTCCATCACGAGGTAGTCCAGGATCTCGATCATGCCCGTCTCCCGGTCCACCTCCACCAGGGCCACATGGACGCCGTAAGGGAACGGCCGCTTGTCGGTGGCGAAGAAGTGCTCCTCCGAGATGCCGGGGGTGAAGCCCCGGGCCAGCGCCGGCCCTGGCAGCGCCAGCCGGGCCAGCGCGGCGAAGTCCAGGCTCCGCTCCGGCGCGCCCTTGACGCTGATGCGGCCATCCGCCAGCACGAGATCGCCCGCGTCGATCTCCAACTCCGCCGCGGCCAGCCGCAGGAGCTTGTCCCTGACCTTCCGGCACGCGCCCACGGCGGCGCTGCCGCCCATGACCGTGGAGCGGCTGGCGTTGCTGCCGTTGCCGTAGGGCACCTTGGCGGTATCGCCGTGCACCACCCGCACGTCATCGATGGACACGCACATCTCGTCGGCGACGATCTGGCTCAGCGCGGTGGCGATACCCTGTCCCACGGAATTGATGCCGCAGTAGAGCACCACGCCGCCGTTGTTGCCCACCTCCACCCGGGCGTACTCCCAGGGTCCGATGCCGCTGGTCTCCACGAAGCAGCCGATGCCCACGCCCATGGCCCGGCCTTCGGCCCGGGCCGCCGCGCACCGCCGCTGAAGCTCCTCGTAGTCCATGTGGCGCAAGGCCGCGTCGAGTTGCCCCGGCAGATCGCCGCTGTCGTACACGTTGTAGTGGTACGGGTTACGGCCGAGGTCGTAGGGCATTTCCTCCGGGCGGATCATGTTGCGCCGCCGCAGCTCAGCGGGATCGAGCCCGAGGCGATGAGCCGCCATGTCCAGGAGCCGCTCGCGCACGAAGTTGGCCTCGTAACGGCCCGGGCTCCGGTAGGTGCCCACCGGAGTCTTGTTGGTGAGCACGCAATGGATCTCGCAGCGGTAGTTCGGAATGCGCAGCGGCCCCTGGAGCATGGCGGATGACGACACGACGGGCGTGCCGCCGTGGGTGCGCGTGTAGCCGCCCATGTCGAACAGGATCTCCGCGTCCATGGCCACGATGGCGCCGTCGTTGCGGAGGCCCAGCCGCACCCGATAGGACTGCTGCCGCGAATGGTTGGTGGCCTTGAGATGCTCCGAGCGGTCCTCGATCCAGCACACGGGCGCGCGGAAGCGCATGGCGGCAAAGGGGATCAGGAAGTCTTCGGGGTAGAACTCGCCCCGGGCGCCAAAGCCGCCGCCCACCGCCGGCTCGATGAAATGGATCGCGCTCTGGGGCAAGCCGCTCAACTCCGAGAGGATGCGCCAGTTGGTGTGGGTCATCTTGGTGGGACCCCACACCGTGAGCATGCCGCGGGCCTCGTCGTACTCCGCCACGAGCCCGCGGGTCTCCAGCGGCACCGCGGCATGACGATTGGTCTCGAAGGTTTCCTCGATGACAAGGTCGCACTCAGCCAACGCGCGCGTCACGTCCCCCCTCTCCACCTGAAACCCGGCGGGCGCGTTTCCCGGCACCGCTTCATGGAGCCGGGGCGCGTCTGGCGCCATGGCAGCGCGGGCGCCGGTCACCGCGGGCAGCTCTTCGTAGACCACCTCCACCAACTCCTGCGCGTCCTCGGCCACGTAGCGATCTTGCGCCACCACCACGGCCACGGGCTCACCCACGTAACGCACGCGGTCCGTGGCGATGGGCGTCTGCTGCGAGCGCTCCAGGCCGGGCAACTGGCTGGTGCGCATGGGAATGGTCTTGAGGCCGGGCATGTCCGCCGCCGTGAGCACGCCCACGACGCCGGGCAGCGCCAAGGCCGCGGAGGCGTCGATGCCGGAAAGCCGGGCGTGGGCGCGGGTGCTCCGGAGGACGGCGGCGTGCACCATCCCCGGCCGCCGGATGTCGCCGACGTACTTGCCGATGCCCCGGAGCAGCGGCACGTCCTCTATCCGCTTCACGCTGGAGCCGATGTAGGGCATGGGCGTTCTTCAGTCCTTTCGAGGCGCGGAGGCGGCCGCCTTCCCCTCCGACATCAGTTCCGCGGCCTCGCGAATCGCCGTCACGATGTTCCTGTAGCCGGTGCAGCGGCACAGGTTGCCGCTGATCCACTCACGGATCTCGGTGTCGTCGGGAGCGGGGTTCTCCCGCAGCAGCGCCCGGGCGGTGAGCAGGATGCCGGGCGTGCAGAAGCCGCACTGGAGGCCGTGCCGTTCCTGGAACTTCTCCTGCAGCGGATGCAGCGTGTCCGCGTCCGGCGCCAACCCCTCCACGGTGTCGATCTCGGCGCCGTCGGCCTGCACCGCGAACATCAGGCAGGAACGCACCGGATCGCCGTTGAGCAGCACCGTACAGGCGCCGCACACGCCGTGCTCGCAGCCTACGTGGGTGCCGGTGAGGGCCAGGTCGTCGCGGATGAAGTCGCTCAAGAGCTTCCGCGGCTCCGTCTCCCCGTGCCGCTCGACCCCGTTGATCCGTACCGTGATGTTGCGCGTGCTCATGGGGAGTCCTTCATGGCCGTCGCGGCCCTTTGGGCGGCCTCGGCCAAGGCCCGCCGGGCCAGGGCCTCGCACGCGCGACGGCGGTAGCCGGCGCTCGCGTGCATGTCGGAGTCCTGCTCGATATCGGCCACGGCCCTGCGTGCCGCCTCCCGGAACAGCGCCTCCGACGGCTTCTCCCCCATCACCGCGGCCGCCGCGTCGCGGGCCCGGATGGGTGCGGAACCGGTGAGGGTCAACCGGGCGTCCGCCACCGCGCCGTCGCGGCCGAGCGTCACCAGCGCCGCCGCCCCCGCCAGCGCGAAGTCACCGTAGCGGCGGCTTACCTCCTGGAACGCCGCGCCGCTGCCGGCCGCCGGCGACGGCACCCGGACCTCGCGGAGCAGCTCGCCGGGCTCCAGGGCGGTAGTCATGGTGCCCAGAAAGAAATCCTCGGCCGCCACGGTGCGCTCGCCGCCTCCCTCCTGCAGCACGAAGCTCGCGCCCAGCGTGACCATGGCCACGGGCAACTCGGCGGACGGATATGCGTGGGCCAGGCTGCCGCCCACGGTGCCGCGGTTGCGTATCTGGACGTGGCCGATGAATCCGGCTGCTTCCCGCAGCAGCGGCCATCCCGCGGCCGCCTCTTCGGAGCGCTCCAGCGCCCGCTGCCGGGTCATGGCGCCGATGCGCAACTCGCCGCCCTCAACGGTCAGGAAGTCCAGTTCCGCCACCCCGTTCAGGTCCACCAGGTGCGCGGGGCGGGCGAGGCGGAAGTTCATGAGCGGTACCAGGCTCTGGCCGCCGGCCAGCACCCGGGCGTCCTCGCCCAGACGGGCCAGCAGCGCGGCGGCTTCGGACAAGGTCGTCGGATCGTGGTACTCGAAGCCTGCGGGTTTCATTTCGCCTCGGAAAAGGGTTGGGGCGGGAACGGCACGGCCCGCCGCTCCACCTTCATGGCGCGGGATTGTAGTACCGGCTGCCGGGAAATGCCAGCCGCCGAAAACTGCGCCAGCCATGATGTTTGCGGGACGGACGGGTTTGGTTCTATGAGTAGGAAATGATCCTGTTGAAGAGATCGATCCGGAGGTCGGCATAGATGGACACCGCACACGCGAAACGCATTCAAACGTCCCTCCACTGGGGCGCTTACCAAGTCGATGTCCAGGGTGGGCGCATCATCGCCGTGCATCCATTGGCCGGTGACCCGGACCCGTCGCCCATCGGACAGTCGATCCCGGACGCCGTGCACCACCCCTGCCGGGTGGCCCGGCCCATGGTGCGGAAGGGTTGGCTGGAGCGGGGGCCCGAGCATCACGGAGGTGGCCGCGGGACGGAGCCGTTCGTCCCGGTGAGCTGGGACGAGGCCCTGGACCTGGTGTCTGGAGAGCTGCGGCGCGTGCGGGAATCCTGCGGCAACTCGGGAATATTCGGCGGCTCCTACGGCTGGGCCTCCGCGGGCCGCTTCCACCACGCCCAAAGTCAGCTTCACCGCTTCCTGAACCAGTCGGGCGGCTATGTCCGGTCCGTCAACACCTACAGCTTTGCGGCGGCGGAAGTCATCGTCCCCCATGTCTTTGGCTATGACTGGGGCGCCGTCCGCGGCAGATCCACTTCGTGGCCGGTGATCGCCAGGCATGCGGAGCTTGTGGTCAGCTTCGGGGGCATCCCGCTCAAGAATACCCAGGTCAGCGCCGGCGGCTTGAGCAGACATGCCATACGGGGCTGGCTCGAGGGCTGCAGGGAGAACGGGGTCGAGTTCGTGAACATCAGTCCGCTACGGGACGATGCCGCGGACTTCCTCGAGGCGGAATGGCTGGCGCCGCGCCCCAACACCGACACCGCGCTGATGCTGGGCCTGGCCCACGCGCTGGTTCACGAGGGGCTCCACGACCGGACGTTCCTGGACAAGTACTGTACCGGGTTCGAGTCCTTTCGGACCTACCTCATGGGTGAGCAGGACGGTCAACCCAAGGACCCTGAGTGGGCGGCGGCCCTGTGCGGCATCCCGGCCGACACCATCCGGAGCCTAGCCCGGCGCATGGCGGCGGCGCGGACTTTCATTACCGTGAGCTGGTCGCTGCAGCGCGCCGACCACGGCGAACAGCCCTATTGGATGGCGGCGGTCCTGGCGGCGATGCTGGGCCAGATCGGGCTTCCCGGAGGCGGCATCGGCTACGGCTACGGCGCCACCGGCTCCATGGGCAATCCCGTGAAGTCCGTCGGCGGGATGGCGCTGCCGCAGGGCGTGAACCCGGTGAGCTCCTTTATTCCGGTGGCGCGCATCGCGGACATGCTTCTCCATCCCGGCGAACCGTTCGACTACAACGGACAGCGGTTGCGGTATCCCGACATCCGTCTCGTCTACTGGTGCGGCGGCAACCCCTTTCATCACCACCAGGACCTCAACCGGCTGGTGGAAGCATGGCAGCGTCCCGAAACCATCATCGTCCACGAACCCTGGTGGAACCCTCAGGCGCGGCACGCGGACATCGTGCTGCCGGCCACCACCCCCCTGGAACGCAACGACATCGGCTGGCAGGCCGCCGACCCCGAGGTACTGGCCATGGCACAGGCCATCCCTCCGGTGGGCGAGGCGCGGAACGACTACGACATCTTCTCGGGCCTCGCCGATCGACTGGAGTTCAAGGACGGCTTCACCGAGGGCCGGCAGGAGAAGGACTGGCTGCAGCACCTCTACGACACGTTCCGCGGGCAGTTCATCCGCGAAGGGATAGAGTTGCCGCCGTTCGATGAGTTCTGGCGCGCCGGTCATGTCACCTTGCCGACAGCGGGCGACGAGAAGGTGCTGCTTGCCCAATTCCGGGAAGATCCGGTCGCGCACCCGTTGCCGACGCCGTCCGGGCGTATCGAGATCTTCTCCGAAACCATCGCCGGCTTCGGCTACGACGACTGCCCCGGACATCCGGCCTGGATCGAGCCGGAGGAGTGGCTGGGCGGAGAGAAGGCCAGCCGTTTCCCGCTCCACCTCATCTCCCATCAGCCAACCACGAGACTTCACAGTCAGCACGACCCGGGAGCGGTCAGCGTCGCCAACAAGGTGCAGGGCCGCGAGCCGTTGCTGATACACCCCGCCGCCGCGGCCGCCAGGGGGATAGCGGACGGCACCGTGATACGCGTGTACAATGATCGCGGAGCCTGTCTCGCCGGCGCCCGCGTCACCCAGAACGTCTCGCCGGACACCGTCGTGCTGGCCACCGGAGCCTGGTTCGACCCCGCCGCGCCGGGCGGTCTGGAACGGCACGGCAATCCCAACGTCCTGACCCTGGACAAGGGCACCTCGAGGCTCGCTCAGGGCCCCGTCTCCCAGACGGCGCTTGTGGAGGTCGAGGCGTTCGAGGAGGAGTTGCCGGAGGTGCAGGCTTTCACCGCGCCCGGTGCCGCGGGGACCTGAGCTGCCGCGGACAACAGCAACATCCTGTGCATCCGGGTCAACGTGCCTGCGAAACGCGGCACCGGCCGGCTTTTGCCTCCATGATGGCCGGCTGCTAACTTGTGGGCTCACGTGGAGAAGGAAGGTGCCCGGTGGTGCCGCTGGTCTTCAAAACCAGTCTGAGGGCCGTAAGGTTCTCGGAGGGTTCGACTCCCTCCCTTCTCCGCCACCACGCGAGCCTGCGCATGGCAAGCGGCCGGAATACCCGTGGGGAACGCTTCGCCCCACCCTTCAGGGTCCGCGGCGAACGGAAGCGCGCCGGAGCCGCCGCCCCTTGAGCCGGGGCGGGAATACGCGATGAGCACCTCCGCCGACCTCACAGCCGCACCCGACGCCGCAGCGCCGGAACCATCCCGTAGCCGCGTGCTCGGGCTGCTGACCGTGGGCCACGGCGTCACGCACATATTCCAGGGCACCATGGCCGTGTGCCTGCCGCTGGTGGTGCGCGACTTCGGCATCTCCTACACCGAGATCGGCGTGTTGCGCTCGGCGCAGCGGGTGTCCCACATCCTGAGCATCACCATCGGCGGCCTGGCCACCGACCTGCTGCGGGACCGCAGAGGCATCCTGCTGCTGTCGCTCCTGTGGCCCTCCCTGTTCTTCTCGCTCCAGGGATTTGCCGCGACCTTCTGGATCTTCGGCGCCCTGGTGTGCACCCAGGCCCTGTTGGGCGGTTTCCTGTGGCACGCGCCCGCGCGCGCGGTGGTGGGCGAGAAGTTCCCGGACCGCATGGGTTTCGCCTTGGGGGTACACGCCATGGGGGCGAACGTCGGCGCGGCCCTGGCCCCCATCGTGGTGGGCGCGCTGCTCACCTGGATCACGTGGCGCACCGCCTACCTGTTCCAGTTCGTGCCGGGCGTCGCCATTGCGCTCTTTCTCTGGGCGGTGCTGCCGCCCCTGCGGCACGACGCCACGGCGCGCAACCGTTCCGCTTCCTACGGCCGGGCCCTGCGCGCCGACATCCTCACCAACCTGCCGCTGATGGGCGTGACCCTGGTGGCGGCGCTGCGCTCCATCGGGGAGAACCTGGTCCCCACCTTCCTGCCGCTCTACCTGACCACGGACCTGAACATGGGCATCGTCACGGTGGGCGTCTACCTCGCGTGCCTGGCGCTGGTGGGCACCATCTTCGCGCCGGTCATCGGGCACCTCTCCGACCGCTTCGGACGGAAAGGCACCATCTTTCTCTCGCTTCTCACCGGGGGCCTGCTCATCGGCTCCATACCGTTGATGCCGTCCGGGTGGTTCCTGCTTCCGGTGGTGTCCCTCGGCGGCATGGCGCTCTTCGCCGTGGGACCCATCATCCAGGCCAGCGGGCTGGAGCACGCGCCCAGGGATATCTGGGGCGCGGCCCAGACCTTCATGGACGTGGGGCGCTCGACCCTGTCGCTGGTGTTCCCGCTGGTGGCCGGCGCCGTGGCCGACATTTACGGACTGCGCTACACGTTCTATCTCTTCGGCGCCATCAACCTGTTGGGTGCATTCACCATCCTGGTGGTTCCCGCCGCGCGCACGCGGAAGCGGTAGCAAGGCGTAGAAGTCCGGACACAGCCTGTGAGACGGAGCCGGCCAAGGCTCCCATCCAAGTCGAACAATCCCAAGGAGGAGAATTCATGACGGCGGTAAGAATCGGGGTCATCGGAGGCGGCTTCGGCACCCAACACCTGCAAGGCTACCGCGCCACCGACAACGCGGAGGTGGTGGCGTTCTGCCAACGGACGCCGGAAAGAGCGGAGGCGACCGCCAAGGCATTTGGCGTGCCCCACGTGTACACCGACTACCGCCAGCTCCTGGACCACCCCGGCCTCGACGCCGTCAGCATCGTGGCGCCGCCGCATCTCCACGCGGAGATGGTCGCGGCGGCCGTCGACCACGGACTGCACCTGCTGTGCGAGAAGCCCCTGGCCATGAACTCCGCCCAGGCCGAGACCATGCTTTCGCAGGCAGAAGCCGCCGGGCGCGTGCACATGACCGCCTTCAACCACCGCCACATCCCGGCGCTGGCCTACATGAAGGAACTGCTGGACGGCGGCTACGTGGGCGCGCGCGTGTACCAAGTGGAGGCCCGCTGGTTCAGCGAGAACCGCGCCACGCCCGGCCTGACCCACTACTGGCGCCACCAGCGGGAGCTGGCCGGCTTCGGCGTGATGGGGGACATCGGCGTACACATGGTGGACCGGCTCCGCTGGCTAATCGGCGAGTTCGAGAGCGTCTGGGGCCACGCCGACACCTTCATCCCGGAGTTGCCGGATGGGAGCGGCACACCGCGGCCGGTGACCGTGGAGGACAGCTTCACGCTGCTCGGGCGTCTGTCGGGCGGCGCCACAGCGTGCATCCGCCTGAGCGCGGTGGCGCGCAAGAGCAATTACCAGAACCTGGAGATCTACGGCGACGCCGGGATGCTGCGCTTCGTCTTCGACCGCAACGTCCGGGGCTGGGTGCGCGGCCACCTCTGGGGCGCCCGGGGCGACGCGCGCTCCCCCGAACCGTTGGACATTCCCGAACGCTACACCCGCGGACTCGACGACTCCGACCCCCAGCGCGCCCAGGGCGAGTTCATCTTCGCCAAGCTCACCCGCGACTTCGTCGACGCCGTCCGCAACGGCACACCCGCCGCACCCACCTTCGCCGACGGACTCGCCGCCCAACGCGTGCTCGACGCCGCCCTGCGCGCCGCGGAGCAGGAACGGTGGGTATTCGTATGACCACAAGGCGACCTATCCAGGAAGCCGCATCAACCGTCCAGACAGAATTCACGAAGCACCCCGTGCAACCGTTTGTCCTGAGCGTAGCGAAGCGGAGTCGAAGGGCGCCATTCTCAGTCTCAGGCATCCGGCGCCGAAGCCGCCTCGGCCAAAAGCCACGAACACGCGGAGAGCCGATCCGTCCGAACATCAAGGGAGAAGCCGTATGTTGACACTCAAGATGTCCAAGCCCCACTGCAAGACAGAGCAAAGTCATTTCAGGCCTCACTCCATCATCCTCGCTCTCATCCTCCTGGCGGGTTTGGTGGGTTGCGACCAGCGCGAAGAGCAGCAGAACGAATCAAAACTCGCAAATCCGCGGCAACCGGGAACCCAGTCCGCTCAATTGGATGCGCTGAAGGACCAGATACAACAACTGCAAAGCGCCTTTGGCGCGCAGTCCGACATTCTGCAACAGATACGGGACAACACCATGCCTCCTGAGTGGGAAAGCCGCCTCGCGGAACTTGAAGAGCAGGTGAGCGACGTCAGCCGATGGCCGAAGAACCCCGGCGAGGCCGAGAGTTTCCTTGAAGGGGTATCCGCACTGGTCACTGGCCTCCCATTATGGGCCGAACCGCAGTACCTTCCGCGGCTCTCGCGGATCCGTTGGGCAGCGATGGTATTCACGACGTTGAATGACGCGCCGGATGCAGATTCGCCGCTCGCCACGAGTACAACCCCAACGACATGCAGGTACGGCTGGAAGCATCTGAATGCGCCGCCCGATGAGGACCTGTCGCCTGACCAACTGGACCAACGGGTCGACCAACTGCGCGCCTTGGCGACAGCCACACCGGAAGGCACCGCTGAGGAGTTGGTTTCACTGATACAGGAGTGCGCCAACGCACTCTCTGGCGAGGCTGTTCGGCGGCGCGTCTCCGAGGCCGTACAGGAGGCGGAACAACTCCTGGAGGGACCTCAGGACGCCACCGCCAACATGGCAGAGGTTGTCGCGCTCGAACTCGATGCAGTAGAGCAGGAGGCCGTTGACCCCGACGTCGATATCCCGGCCCTGCGACAGAAGCTATACAAAGAGGTCCTGCGACGCCAAGCCGTTGAGCAGGTCGACGGTTTGCGAAGCGATTGGCAGACCGTACGGCAATTCAAGCCCGATCTACCCTCCATCTATGAAGCTCATCAGCCTCAATGGCGTCAGTACTTGCTTCGGAGAGCGGAGCGCGCTCAACAGGCAGTCCGCGTGACCGCTCTCAGGACACTACTGCAGCAGGTGGCATCGTCCCGTATGGCACTGGTTCTGGACGGCGTCCACGCGCCGGCCCACGAACGGCTGGAAAGAGAGTTGCGTCATGCCGTAGCCATTCACGAAACCGAAGCGACTCGCCAGGCTGAAGAGCGCCACGCTCGCGCGGTGCGGTCGTATCAGCGTTGGGCGCTTGCCGAAATCAGGAAGTTCAATGATCAGTTTCAAGAGATATCCGAAAAGGCTGTTCAAGCTAGTTCGTGGTTGGACACAGCAAGGGTGATCGTCAGGCGTAGCCCCGAGGCCCGTGGGCGTATGGCGTATAAGGACATCGTACAGTATCGAGAGGTCCGACAAGCCATGATCGACCACCTCCTGCCCATCAACCGCGCTTTGCTGGACCTGCCCGTTCACAAACTCTACGAACAGGCGTTTGAGAAAGGTTGGACGAAGTTGGCCGGACGCCGCGAGCAGACGGAGGTGGCGGAGGCCACAGCGTCGGCCAAGAAAGAACCGCTACGAGCATTTCTGGAGGACGGCTCGTGAGCCACCGTCCAGTGGAGCAGCTTGACACTACCACTCCGGCCTTCAACGTGTTGCCGGCTTGTGCTTTGCCTTGGGTTCTGACCAAATGGGCTGTCGATGCTGGTGAAAAGGACTCCACCCGAACCGACCGCCGGGCGGGATCGACACGACCCAACCGCGACGACGCGTCGATCCCAAGAGATGCCGGCCGCACTCAAAGGACTCATACGACATGATATTCGACTTGACGACGAAGAAAAGAAAGATTGCCATCACCGGCCTGTCCGGAAGCGGCAAGACGGCCTTCCTGACCTCTCTGTTATGGCACCTGCACGAATTCGACAACATGAACTTTGAACTCGACAACAAGGCGAAGATTACTCAATTTCGCGAAGTTCCGGGCCCACTGGCTTTTCCGTTCGAGCAGTTTCGGAGTCTCATGGCCGCGGAAGAGAGTCGTTGGCCCATGAAGACGACACACGACCATCGTTACGTATGCACCTTCACCCGCTCTGACCAACGATGGAAACAACAGCTGGAATTCTTCGATTTCCCCGGCGAGCGTATCGCGGACGTGGGGATTGCGCTGCATGACGATTTCGCCCTTTGGTCCCGCTACATGCTTGCACAATTGGCCAGCGACTCCTCTCGCTGGGACGCGGTCCAGGCATTCGAGCAGGATCTGGAGGCCATCCTGGCTGCATCCGCCAAACCGTCACAGAACGACACTGGGACGTCTTTCGACCGGTTGCAACAGGTCGTCGGCAGCTATTGGAGGCTCCTGGCGCGATTCGCATTGAATTGCCGGCTCCTGGTATCGCCGTCAGAGTTCATGTTGAGTCGTCACGGCGATGTGGCCAGACGCGATCAACCGGATAAATTGGCCGAGGACCGGCTTCATCGTTCGGATCTGTCGAGTCGGTTCGCCCCGCTGCCGGCACACCTGTTGGACAAGGATCCCAGTTTGTCACATGCGATGCACGCGCGCTACAAACACTACCGCAAGGATGTGGTCATGCCAGTATTCGAGAAAATGACCAGCGTTCACAGCCTGATCGTACTGGTGGATATCCGATCACTACTTCTCGGCGGCGTTGATCGTTACAACGACAATCGCCAGGTCCTGCAGGCCTTGTTCGAAAACATGCAGGATCATTCCTCCATCCGCCGCCTGTTCAGGAAATTGAAATTTTGGTCACCCGCGGTGCAACGGGTGGCCTTTGTCGCCACAAAAGCCGACCTCGTCAGGAAGGACGACCTGGACAAGGGTCGCATGAAGTCCTTGTTGCACAGCATGACTCGGCGCGTAAAGGAACTGTGTCCCAAAGCAGACGTAAGATGGTTTGATTGCAGCTCCTGCGTCTCCACCTTTCGGACGGACAAGATGGACGATGACAAGCTGGGCGGTGTCCCGGTCCACGACAACAATCCAAACCGTTCAGACATGGAGTTTTTCGTGTCCTCGTTGCCAGAGGATTGGCCGGACGACTGGGATCCGGATTGTTACCAGTTCCCCGATGTGGCCCCTCGTTTGCCGCGCAATCGCCAGAGGCCTCCTCGGCATCGAAATCTGGACGCCGTATTCGACTTTGTCGCCAAGTAGGGAGGGCTGCCATGGATACCAAAACAACGGACAAGGATACACCGGGATCACGGCAGGGCGACCACGGGTTGGGAACACCCCGATCCCGGATGGACGGCGCCCGAGTGCTGAGCGATCAGGAGATCGAGGAAACGCAGCGCCTGGAACAGGAGGAGTCGCGGCAGCAGTCCGACACGGAACCGCAACAATTCGCAACCGTGAAACCCAACACCACGACTACAGAGCCCCCGGAACCGGCGACAGGCGACCACCGGTCGGAAACACATCCATCTCCGCGGGACGCCGCCGCCGTGCTGAGTGTTCAGGAGATCGAAAGGACGCCTCGCCTGGTCGACGAGGAGTCACGGCAGAGTTCCGACACGGAACCGCGGCAGCTCGCAAAAGTGGATGCCGAGACCACGACCACAGACTCTCCCGAACTGAGGCAGGGTGACCACGGGTTGGGAACACCCCGATCCCGGATGGACGGCGCCCGAGTCTTGAGCGAACAGGAGATCGAAGAGGCCAGGCGCGTGGAGGACGAAGCGTTGCGGCGACAGTTCGAGAAGGAGCTGCAACAGCCCGCGGCCTTCGCGTTGCCCTCCGGCATCCGTCGCGCCCTGACTTGGAGCGGGCTTGCCTTGGCGGCCGTGCTCGGACTCTTCGTCGTGTCTCAGTTTACGGCGGCCGTTACCAGCATCGCGACCCTCCCGGTACCGTTCGACTGGATCGTGGGCCTTTTGGCCGTTCTCTTTGCCGGGATTCTGAGTTGGATGATATTACGACTCGCCGTCGCGCTGTTCCGTTTGCAGCGCAGCCCATCCGTCAACCTCCGCGCGATCCAGGCCCTTCAAGAGCGCCGGCACATGCAGGCTCTGGTCGCGGAACATGCAGAACAGGCCATTCACGAATTGCGGAATTACCTTGAAAACTACCAACTCAACGACGAGGCTCGCAGGCGTTTGAAGGGCCTCGGCTTGACCGACGGCGAGTGGGACGACCTTGTATTCGCGCGGCGGTCGCTCTTGGCGAACGACGAATCCATGCCGGCGGACGCGTGGCTCTCGGCGTTCCGCAGCCAGTTCCAGTCGGTCCTGGATGGCGCGGCGGAACGTCGTGTCAGACATTACGCCAAGCATGTGGGGCTTGGTACGGCCCTTGCTCCGTTAGCCGTGCTCGACAACGCAGTCGTGCTGTACGCATGCGTAGCTTTGATCAAGGATCTCACGTTCCTCTACGGACTGCGCCCGGCACTCGGGCAGACAGCGACGATTCTGGCACGTTCGATAATACAAACTTACCTTGGCGGGCTGTCCCAGCAAGGCGCTGCCGCGGTCTCCGACAACTTACAGAGCACCTTGCAGAGCGAAATGAGCGGATTTCTGGCATCAACACTATCCGTTGTGGCCACCAAGGTTACGGAAGGAGCCGTGAATGGTGTTCTCCTGTGGCGGCTGGGGAGACGGGCGATTACTTTCCTTCAACCCGTACAGCCCGCCGACTGAATGTCGCGGCCGAGCCTATCGTTGACGGAGTTGCGAACGCCGTTGGCGGTGATTCGGAGGCCGAAATGAACCCATCGCAGGAATTTCTGGAGGACGGGTCGTGAGAATCCATCAGTTAATCGCTGTAACCGTGTTCGTATTGGCCACGACGGTTTTCAACGCAGTACCAGCCGTCTCGAACGCCTCAACCCTGAGCCTGCCCCTGACACCACGGGAACAGGCGGCCCGGCTTTGGTTCGTGGCCACACCGGAGACGGCACAAAAGCTCTTTCCGTCTGCGGAAGCCAAGCCCAAATACTATTTTCAGCGCGACTATCGACGCGAGTATGGTGGCGCGCTGTTGTATGATCGAGCCCGTCTGGCGGAAAGAATAGGGGAGCAGGGGCGCGCCAGATTCGCTGCGGAGCGCGGTTGGAGCCAGTTGCTCGGCTCCAGGAACCGCGGCATGCGCCAAGGACCGGACTCCGTGCATTGGGACCGCCGGACGGGTTTCGTCCGTGTGATCGAAGCGAAAGGAGGCAACTCCAGGCCCACTATCTCCTACGGTTCTTCACAGGGCACGAACCCAAATACGATCTGGTCTGCTCGAAGGGTCCTCATGTCGCCAAACGCAACCAGACAAGCCCGGGTCGCGTCGGCCCGCGTAATCGTGGCCGCGCAGAAGAATCGCCTTGTCACGGGTGTCGTAAGGACCCCTCACACGATGGGCCGGCCCGGTGAGCCCCAGCTCGAGGGTCGGTGGAATCGCGCCAACGTGAGGGGGGAGGCGCGCGTGATCGAACGAGCGGTGACCCGGGAGAGTTCCGATGCTCGACAAATCTTCCGGGAAGCGCGGAGGGGCCAGTCCGCCGCAATGCTGAAATACCGAGCCGGACAGGGCGTGGCAATCCTCGGCCTTGCAGGGGCGGCCGGACTGGCGTGGGATGCGTACCAGCAGGCCGGGGTCGCATGGGAAATGTTCAACGATCCTACCCTGCAAGGGAGTCTCCTGCCCCACATGCAGACAAGCGTCGCCATCGGCAGGATCGGCCAAGCAACAGCCCTGGGCGTGAGTTCCGCCGCTCGATTGACGACTTTCAATCTGGCCGCAAGCAGGGTACTGGTCCCGGCCGCCAACGCCGCGTTGCTGCCTGTCACGTTCGCGGCAGAGGGACTTCGGCTGGTTACGGCGTATCACGAGTACAACCTGGGCCGCATCAGTCGGCGTGATCTATACCGTCGCGCCACTCCGACGGCGGTCTACGCCGGGGCTACAACCGTTGGCGCCATCGTTGGCGCCATCGCTGCTTTTCCGGCCGGCGGCGTGACTGCGGGAGCGGGAGCTTGGACCGGCGCCACGATCGGCGGCATCATAGCGATACCGTTCCAGTTTGGCGCTGATTATCTCTGGGGATGGTACTACCAGGGCTTCGACGCCAGTCAGCGCCGCCACGTGGATGAGGCCGTCTATAGGCACTATGGCCTTGAAGCCGCCAACGGAGCGGGTCCGCACTGACGGCTGAGGTGGGAGGACTCTATTGCGGATGTGCGGTCACGTTAGCGTCCAGGACGGGATCATGCCGGCTCGTCGTGCTGCGCCGCCGCTGCGAGGCGCTCCTTGAGAGCGCGGAACCGTGGCTCGTCGATCCCCGTCGCCGACGTGATCACATCCCAGCTCACGCCGATTCTCAGAAAGCCTTGACGGCCTCTACCTTGCCGCGCTGCAAGCCTTCTTCCTTGCCCTCCGCCCGGCCTTCCTCCAGAAGTTCTTGAGCGTATGACATGATTCCTCCTCCTTGGCCGTCAAGAGGCGGCGGCATGGCCGCCCAAGCCCCTACAGCGGCGGGATGAAGGCTCCGAAGATGACGCCGGCGAAGAGGTCGACGGCCAGCGTTTCCTCGAAGATGAAGTAGAAGAAGCCCAACGCCAGGGCGGTGATGAAGACCGCCCCGGGCCAGCCGATGCCGCCCTGCAAACGCGTGAATGCCAAGGCGAACACCAGGGTGGAGACGTAGAAGCCGGTGATGAACACGAGCACCCCGAAGACGACGAACCACAGGAACATGCGGGTGATGAGGCCCATCTCACCGGCCTTCGGGCCTGTCTCGACTTCCTCGCCGGGGATGCTGCCTTCGGTTCCCGCGGCCGAGCTGAGGACGTCTTCAAGGCTCACCTCGAAGGCCGACATGATGCGGGGGTAGCGCTCGCCGGCCAGACACAGAATCGCCAGCGCCACCGTCGGGAACGACAGCACCAGCGGCACGAAGCCCGCCATGCCGCCGTACGAGAACGACCACCCGAAGAACAGCAGCGACGTGGACACCAGGATCACACCGAGGAGCGTAGAGCCTTTCATGACGACGCCTTCCCTTTCCGGCTCGTCAACCACGGCAGACACAGCAGCAGGATACTCAGCAGCATCAGCACGATGGTGACGGGCCGGTTGAAGAAGATGGCATAGCTCCCCGCGGAGATCTGCAGCGACTGAACGAAGGACAACTCCGCGCGAACCCCCAGCAGAAAGCCGATGACCAGCGTGACCAGCGAGAAACCGAACCGGTTGAACGCGAAGCCCATGATGCCCGCGGCGATGGCGATGCCGATGTCCCAGACGTTCTCCCGGGCGGCGTAGGCGCCGCCGACGGACAGCAGGAACGCGGCCGGGACCACGTATCCCACGCGCAGGGTGGTGACCCGGGCGAGGATGTCGGCGCCGAAGGCGGCCATGAGGCTCGCCAGGAAGTTGGAGATTACGAAACCGAAGATCAGCACGAACACGATGTCCATGTGCTCGCGCACGAAGAAGAAACCCGGCTGCAGTCCGTGGAGGATGAAGGCGCCCAGGAGCACGGCCATGCCGGCGCTGCCGGGAATGCCGAAGATGATGGTGGGCAGCAGGGCGCCGCCGTCCTTGGCGTCGTTGGAGGCCTCGGAGGCGATGATGCCCTCGGCCGTGCCGGTGCCGAACTTTTCCGGGTTCTTGGAGAACTGCACGGCCATGGAGTAGGAGAGGAAGTTGGCCAGCACCCCGCCGATGCCTGGAATGATGCCCGCGAGGATGCCGATGGCCGAGCTCCGCACCAGCGTCACCTTGTAGTGGAAGACCTCCAGGAATCCCCTGAAGGCGCCGAACAGGCCCACCTTGAGACGCTGGCCGCCCTCGGCGATGGTATCGCCCCGCAGCACATGGTTGACCAGCTCGGCGATGGCGAACAGCCCGATGAAGAACGGCACCAGCGGGATTCCGTCCCACAGGTAGTTGTCGCTGCCGAAGTTGAACCGGAGCACCCCGTGAACCGGGCTGAAGCCGATGAGGGACAGGAGCACGCCGATGCCGGCGGACACGAGCCCCTTGAGCATGTTGCCCCGGGCGGCGTAGGCCACGGTGAGGAGGCCGAACACCACCAGCATGAAGAACTCGGGCGGGCCGAAGGACAGCACGATGATCTTCACGAAAGGGATCAGGATCATCAGGAAGCACATGCCGACGACGGCGCCCAGGAACGACGAGGCCGCGGCCAGCCCCACCGCCCGGCCCGCCTCGCCCCGGCGGGCCATGGGATGGCCGTCAAAGCAGGTGGCGGCGTTGGGCGCCTCACCTGGAATGTTCAACAGGATCGCGGGAACCGACCCCCCTTCGGTGGCCGCCCCCATCATTCCCGCCATGAGGAACATGGCGGTCTCGGCGTCCCACCCGAAGGTGAATGTCATGCCGATGGTCAGGCCGGCCAGGAACAGTCCCGGGAGCGCTCCCAGGATCAGGCCGGACACCGCGCCCACGGCCAGCACCGCCAGGTTGGTGGGCTGGCTGAGCATGCCCAGGGCTTGGAGAAGAGGTTCCCACATCGATTCGATCCTTGAACGCGGCCCTTACGGTTCCCGGGTGTTGTGCCGATGGCCCGCACCCCGAAACAGGGCGCGGGCCATCTGGAACCCGCCCCCTACTTGGCCTTGGCGGCTTTTTTCATCTCATCGAGATTCGCGCGGAACAGGTCCTCGTAGTACTTGAGGTCCTGGGCCACGCTGGAGCCCGGCCCCTCCACCAGCACGGCTGAGGCTTGCTTTTTCCAGTCGATGTAGAGTTGGTCCCTCATGGCCTTGAGCAGGACGTCCTCGAGAATCTTGGCGCGGTCCGCGGGGATTCCCGGAGGGCCGCCAAAGGCGCGCAGGTCGCTGAAAGAGAGGTTATGACCCGTCTCGTAGGAGGTCTTGACGTCGGGGGCGTTGACCGCGCGTTTCTTGTCCAGTTGGGCCACCGGCCGGAGATCGGTCCCGAGATACGAGATGACGGAGTTGTGGTCGATGGGCTGGGCCCACACGTCGAAGTCGCCGCGCAGGAGCGCGGGCAGCGACTCGCCGGTGCCGCGGTAGCCGGCCACCACGTGAAAATCGATGCCGTAGGCCTTGGCGGCCAGGAACGAGCCCATCCAGCGTCCGACGCCGATGCCTTCGACCCCCCAAGTAACGCGCTTGGCCTTCTGCAGGTCCTCAATGGACTTGTGGGGGCCCTTGGCCGAGACGTGCAGGCCGAACGCATCCGCCCCCACCCGGGCGAGCCAAGTGAACTTGCTGGTCTCGAAGCCGACGGGCGTGTCCGACAGCATCTGGTCCCCGAGCATCCCGGAGGCCTGGAAGTGGGCGATGGTGTAGCCGTCGGGCTTGGCGCGGTACATGAACACCGAGGCGCGCCGGCCGGCGGCGCCGGTGACGTTCTTGACGATGACGTTGACGCCCTTGGGCAGGTACCGCTTCATGCTCCTGGCCACGGCACGGGCGATCCCGTCGTAACCTCCGCCGGGCGAGAACGGCACGATGATGGTGATATTGCGGTCGGGAAACGCGGCCTGGGCCTGGGACAACGGCAGGCTCGCGGCCAGACCGAGCACCGCGGCGCCCAACACGATTCTGGTTAGCAGATTGCGCATGGTAATCCTCCCGTGATTTCGTCGGAATCGTTTGCTGTCGGTTTCGATCAGTGTATGGGGCTAAAGTAACGTCGCTGGTTGCCGATATGGGAAAGAGGGCAATAAAGATGACCTTTTATGGGTGTACCCCTTACTTGTCAAGGGTCGCCCCCAAATTGTCTGTCGGAAGTGGCCGGAAACAAATGGGTTCGAGGGGCCGGGCGGCAAGCGCCGCGGGATCGGGCCATGGCCCCCTCGGAAGTTCATATTGACTCGGGACGGCGCAAGCGATAAGGTCCACGCAAGCTCCGTCTCAACCACCCTTGTGAGGTCGTCATGGCAGTGAACATCGCAATCGTCGTCGGGAACCTTGGGAAGGATCCGGAGGTCCGTTTCACGCAGAGCGGACGCGCGGTAGCCAACTTCTCCGTCGCCACCTCCGATTCCTGGACCGGACAGGACGGCAACCGCCAGGAGCGCACCGAGTGGCACAACATCGTGGTGTGGGGCAAGCAGGCCGAGTCGTGCGGCCAGTACCTCGCCAAGGGACGGCAAGTCTTCGTCCAGGGCAGGATCCAGACCCGCAAGTGGACCGACCAGAACGGCCAGGACCGCTACACCACCGAGATCGTCGCCCAGCGGGTCCAGTTCCTCGGCGGCGCCGGCGGTGCCCGTGCTTCCCAGGAGTCACAAGACCAGGGCTTCGGCGACCCCTCGCCGTCGTTCCAGCCGCCTGCCATCGACGACGACATCCCGTTCTGACGCCCTCGCGTCCCGCATCCGAACCGCCCGGACCAGCCTCGACCCGGTTCCGTTCATACGTTCGCCCCCGAAGCGCCGCGGCACTCCCTCCCCCGTGCCGCCGTCATGGATTTGTTGGCCGGCCTGAAGCCGTGCGCTGAATTCACGTCCGAAACAATAACAGTATCCATGTTTCACAATTGTCGGGATAAACCTCATTTGCAGATTTTTTGCCCTATTGGGTGGCTGCAATGCGCAAGAAGAGTGTCCCGCCAGATCCGCGTCATCCCAGGAGCCAGATCAGAGACTTCATCGACGACGAGAAATCCCTCGGACGGGCAAAGAAGGGACAGATCGCGGCGGCCATCGGCATCCGGCCCAGCCACTTCTCGAATCTGCTGAACGGAAGGAACGAGTGGAAGCTCACTCACCTTCACAAATTGGCGGAATTTCTCGGCGTACCCTTGGCACGGCTGTTCGAAGAACGCGGCAGGGAGGCTGGAGCCGACTCTCGCGGGGAAGGGCAAACGGCCTCTATCGAAGCCTCTATCGAAGAGAGTATCGTCCGCATCCTTCAGACCGAGGCAAGGTCATTGCGAGGGGCGTTGCGCGAGGATCTGGCCGCGCTTCTGCGCGAGCGCGATGCGGACAAGCATGAATTCACCGGCGAGGCGATAACGGTCGCCGAGACGCCCGTCGTCTACACGGATACGTCCGCGGACCGTTCCGTTGCCCGTGCGGTGCAGATCGGGGAGTTTGACGCCGCGTACGACGGGGCGGCCTTGTCCTCCCTCGCCACGCCGGAAACCCTCTGGTTCGGACGCGACTGGTTTCGCCGGCAAGGACTGGATCCTTCCCGCTGCCTGGTGCTCAGGGTCCACGGCGATTCCATGGAACCCACGCTGCCCGCGAACTGTTGGGTGCTGGTGAATCGGGCTCAGCGGAGGAGGCGGGCGGGACGCATCTACGCACTGCGCACCGCGCAACGTCTCACGATCAAGCGCGCCGCCAGGGACAAGGCGCGGGGATGGTTGCTGGCAAGCGATCAACCGGGCCGGGAAGACGTCGCATGGCCCGATGACGCCGAGATCATCGGCGAGGTGCGGTGGATGGCGCGCACGTTCTGACAGGCCACCCCAAAGACTTCCTCACCCGAACCGCACGTACACCGGGACCGCCCCGCCCACGGTCAGCACCGCGCCGGCCGGAACCCGCCATGGCCGACCGGGAGGACGCGACCTTGACCCCGGACCCCGCGGGTTGTAAGAAAAATCCTGAGCCGCCCACGGACGCCGGCAGGCGGGCCGGGTGCGGACGGACTCGCATTCCGCACCCGAAAGGAGAGCGAAGACATGGCTGAACTGGTCAAGATAAACGTGGAGAGCGCCGAGGCGGTGCTCGGACTTCACTGGTTCGTGGCGCAGGAGGAGGGGTTGTTCGAAGAAGAAGGCATGGAGGTCGAAATCTTCCTGCCGGGCGTGCGCGAGACCAGGTTCGCCGACGACGATCCGCGCCGCACCGACCACACCCTGGTGAAGTCCACCAACTACCAGTTCCTGTACGAGCAGAAGAAGGTGGACATCATGCGGGCCTGCTCATGGGGACAGGTGCGGCGGGCCTACGACAGCGAGCGCGGCGCACCCATCTGGACCAAGCGCCCGGCAGTGGTCTGCCAGGGCATCTACGTCCTGCCCGACTCGCCGGTGAACGCGCCCATGCAGCTCGCCAACAAGAGCGTCGGCGTCCAGTACCACCAGGGATCGCACTACCACACGCTGTCCCTGCTGGAGGGCTTCGTCGCCCGGGACGAGATGAACGTGGTGCATGCCGGCACGGTGCACGAGCGGTTCGCGGCGCTGGAGAACGGCGAGGTGGACGCGGCCACCCTCATGGAGCCGTGGATCTCGCTGGCCCAGAAGCGCGGTTACAAGATGATTACCGAGGGCCACTACCTGGGGGTCGAGAACGGACCCGCCGACATGGACCCCGAGCTGCTCAAGCGCATGCTGCGGGCCATCAAGAAGTCCGTCGCCTACATCAACAAGAACCCCAGGAAGTACATCAAGCACATGCTGGCCGAGATCCCGGAGCACTACGCCAACGAGCTCACCCCGGACGACTTCTACCTGCCGCGGCTGCGCTACGTCGACCCGGAGCCCTACACCGAGGAAGAGTTCGAACGCCAGTACAAGTGGATGCTGACCTGGAACCTGATTCCCGAGGATGCGGACTACACCGAATTGGTGTGCAACGTGACCGTCTAGACGTAACGGTCCAGGAAAGACGATGACGAAGGCCCGCGCCTCACTTCGAGGCGCGGGCCTTTTCGATTTCCGTCCACACCCGCTCGGGCGTGAGCGGGAGGTGGTCGAAGGTGCAGCCCAGCGGCGCCAGCGCGTTCTCCACCGCGTTGCAGATGGCCGCGGGGGCGGGAATGGCGCCGCCCTCCCCCACCCCTTTCATCCCCAGAGGCGTATACGGCGACGGCGTCACCAGGTGGTCCATGCGCACGTCGGGGATCTCCACCGCGGTGGGTTTCAGGTAGTCCACAAAGGTGGTGGCCTTGAGGTTGCCCTCCGCATCGTAGTCGAATTCCTCGAACAGCGCCGCGCCGATGCCATGGGCGGTGGCGCCCTGCACCAGCCCCTCGACGATGGACGGGTTGAGCACGGTACCGCAGTCGTGCACCACGCCGTACTTGAGGATGGTGACGCCGCCGGTGCCGGGGTCCACCTCGACGATGACGCCGTGGGCGGCGTTGCTGGCGAAGAGCTGGTTCCGCACCCGGCGGTTCTCGTCGGGCACGTTGGCAATGTCCGGCTTGTAGTAGAAGCGGCCCTCCAGGCCGGGCTCCATGTCCGGGGGCAGCGACAGCAGGTCGCGGTAGGCCACGAAGGCCAGCTCGGCCAGGGTCTTGCGATGCTCGTGACGCTCGCGGGAGCGCACGCAGCCCTCGGCCAGTTCCAGTTGGTCCACCGGCTCCTCCAACAGGTGGGCCGCCAACTCCAGCAGCTTGCCGCGTACCTTGCGCGCGGCCCCGAGGATGGCGCCCACGTCCGTGCCGGCGAACTTGTTGGAGTAGTTGCCGGTGGCGTAGAGCCAGGGCGTCACCGAGGAGTCGAAGAAAGGCGACACCCGGACGCCGTCCATGGCCACGCCCAACTCGTCGGCGACGATCTGCGCCGCGGCAGTCTCGTGCCCCTGGCCGCTGCCCACGTCCCCCAGCAGCACCAGGATGCTGCCGTCGTGCTCCACACGCACCATGGCCGCCTCGGCCGCGCCCGACGCGCTGCGCCGCCCGGACGACAGCATGTAGGCCGAGGCGTTGGAGGTGCTGGGCTCCAGTCCGATGGCGATGCCGATGCCGAGATACCGTCCCTGGGCACGGGCCTCCCGCTGCTCCCGGAGAAAGTCCTGGTAGTCGATGAGCGGCAAGAGCTTGTCCAGGGTGCCGGCGAAGTCGCCGCTGTCGATCAGCGCGCCGCTGGGGCCGGTGTAGGGCATGGCCTCGGGCGGCACCAGGTTCCTGCGCCGCAACTCGATGGGGTCCATGCCGAGTTGCCCGGCCATGTAGTCCATCATCCGCTCCATGGCCAGACACATGAACGGCTTGCCGATGCCCCGGTTGGCGCCCGACGGGCACTTGTTGGTCATCACCGAGTTGACCTCGTAGCGCACCACCGGGATGCGGTAGCAGTTGGTGAGGTTGCCGAGCTTCAGGATCGAATGCACCGTGGGGTTCAGGACGTTGGCGCCCTCGTCGGCGATGTCCCGCACCTTCAGGCCGAGGATGTGGCCGTCCTCGTCCAGCGCCGCCTCCAGGTCCATGACCCCGTTGCAGGCGTGGATCAACGCCATGAGGTTCTCGCGGCGGTCCTCCAGGTAGTGCGCCGGCTTGCCGCCGCTCAGCCTGGACAGGAGCGCCGCGATGATCAGGTAGTGGGCCTTGCGCTTGTTGCCGAAGCCGCCGCCCACGTCGGGCGTGACGAAACGGATCTGGGAGTGGGTGAGGCCCAGGCTGTGGGCGACGATGGGCATGGCCTGGCCAGGCCGCTGGTCGTTGGACCAGATGGTGAGTTGTTCCCGGTGGTCGTCGTAGACCGCGGTGCAGCCGAAGGTCTCAAGCGCGGTGGAGGAGTACCGCTGGATGAAGAAGCGCTTCTTCAACACCCGGGCGGCGCGGCCGAAGGCCTCGTCGGCGTCGCCGTAGTCGAAGCGGTCCTGCCACATGACGTTGGTGCCCATGGACTCGAACAGGAGCGGCGCGTCCGGCTCCATGGCCGCCTCGGGGTCCACCGCCGCGGGCAGCGGCTCGTATTCCACCCGGATCTTCTCCAGCGCGTCTTCCGCCAGGTATCGGCTGGCGGCCAGGATGGCGGCCACCGGCTCGCCCACGTGGGTCACCTTGCCGTAGGCCAGGCAGTAGGCGTCGAGCTGGACGGGAATGGGGATGAGGGAGCGGAGCGGCTCGCTCATGCGCGCCGCGTCCTCGCCGGTGAGGCCGCACACCACGCCGGGCATGGCCAGCGCCTCGCTCAAGTCCACCTCCCGGATGCGGGCGTGAGCGTGGACGCTCCGCAGCAACGCGACGTGGAGCGTGTCCGGGAACTTCATGTCGTCGATGTAGGTGCCCCGGCCGGTGGAAAATCTCAGGTCCTCGCGGAGCCGAACCGCCTGACCCTTCCATTGCGTGGAGGATGCTTCCATCGGAAACGATCAGCCTTTCATGCGCGGCGCGGCGGCGCGCACCGCCCGGATGATGCCGGCATAACCGGTGCACATGCAGAGATTGCCGGACAGGGCCTCGCGCACCTGAACCTCGGTGGGGTCGGGGCAGCGCTTCAGCAGGTCCACGGCGGCCAGCAGCATGCCCGGCGTGCAGAAGCCGCACTGGAGCGCGTGGTGGTCCACGAACGCCTGTTGCAGCGGGCTCAACTCCTCCTCGCCGCCGAGGCCCTCCACCGTGACGATCTCGTGACCGTCCGCCTGCACCGCGAAGAGGATGCACGACCGGATCACCTCGCCGTCCATCAGCACCGAGCAGGCGCCGCAGACGCCGTGCTCGCAGCCCACGTGGACGCCGGTGAAGCCCGCATCCTCCCGCAGGAAATCGGCGAGGGTCTTGCGCACCTCCACCTCGCCCTGCCAGCGCGTTCCGTTAACCGTCACCGAAATGGCGCGCCTGTCCGCCGGTTGATCCGTCAATTGCGACTCCATCGCTCCAGCGCCTGGGCCACCGCGCGCTTCACCAGCACCGCGGCAAGCCGGCGCTGGTAGGGGGTGGCGTCGGCGTGGACCGGCAGTTCTTCCAGCGCCGCTGCCGCAATCCCTTCCACCTCTTCCACCACTTCGCGTTGCCGGGCATCGTCAGCCCCGGAAACCCCAGCCGTCGCCACCAGACGCTCCACCGCACCGAGCCGGGAAGGCGTCCAGGCCGGCCCCGCCGCCGCCACCCGCGCTCCGCTCACGGTTCCGTTGCCCTCCAGCACCACGGCGGCCTCCGCCAAGGCGAAGTCGCCGTGACGGCGGCTGAACTCCACGAAGCTCGCGGCCGGCGGCGCCACCGGCACCCTCACCTCCACCAGGATCTCCCCGGATGACAGCGCCGTCTCGTAGGGCCCAAGGAAGAACTCGCCGGCGCCTACCACCCGTTCACCTCCCGCGCCGGCCAGCACCAGATCGGCTCCCAGTGCCATCATCACGCAGGGCAGTTCCGCTACAGGATCGGCGTGGGCCAAGCTGCCGCCGACGGTGCCGCGGTTGCGGATGGCCGGATGCCCCACCTGGGTCAGCGCCTCGACGATGATCGGACAGCGCTCCGCCAGCAGCGCCGAGAACTCCGCCTCCCGCTGCCGGGTCATGGCGCCGATGCGGAGCCGGTCGCCGTCCTCGCGAATATAGGAAAGACCATCCACCCGATTCAGATCCACCAGGACCTCGGGATAGGCCAGCCGCAGGTTGAGCAGCGGAACCAGGCTCTGGCCCCCGGCCAGGACGCGCGCATCCCCCGGCGCTTCCCGCAGGAGATCCAGCGCTTCGGACAGGGACCGGGGCGTATGGTAACGGAACGGCGGCGGTTTCATGACGGGAGGCTTACAGGAATTGCGAAAAGTGACAGGGTGCAGACACAGCAAGCTACCGTAGCGGCCCTCGTAACGGCCGTCAAGTACCAGCTTGGGCGATCCCGGTCCCCTCTCCGTCATCCCGGGCTCGACCCGGGATCCAGAGGTGGGTGTGATGAGAGGGGGCGGCTCTCCCGGCTGCCTCGTTTGCCTATGCCCTCCGTATCGGCTAGACGGGAATCTGCATGCGCCCCGAAATCGTTCCGTTCCTCTCCGCCATGGGCTGGGCCGTGGACTCGATCATGGTGCGCAAGGGCGCACGCACGTCGAGCGTTCTCAGCGCGGCCTTCCTGAGCTACGTGGTGACCACCGTCCTGATGTGGTCGTACGTGGCGATCAACTTCCCGTTGTCGATCGTGCGCTCCCGCGCGGCCTTCTACTTCATGACCAGCGGCACCCTGCAGCCCCTGCTGGCGCGGATCTTTCTCTACATCGGGATCGAGCGCCTGGGGGTCGCCCGGGCCATGCCCCTCCGCGGCATCGGGCCGCTCTTTTCCGTGGCCATCGCGGTGATGTTTCTCGCCGAACGCCCGGTCGCCTCGGTCTATCTCGGGGGGCTCTTCATCGTCGCCGGCGGTTGGATGGTGCTGTACCGCAAGGGCTCCACCAAGCGCGACTGGCGGCTCCTCGACGCCCTCTACCCGGTCATGGCGGCATTCCTGGCGGGGGTTTCGCAGAACTTCCGCAAGGCCGGCCTGCTCATCCTGCCCAACCCGTTCGTGGCCGGCGCCGTGACCACCGGCACCTCGCTCACCATCTTCGTGGTCTACCTGTGGATCAAGCGGCAGTTCTCGGAGGTCATTCCGAGCCGGGAAAGCGTGCCCTACTTCGTGCCCACCGCCTTCGTCTCGGCCATCTCCCAATTGCTGGTGTTCACCTCCCTGAACCTCGGCGACGTGTCGGTGATGATCCCGCTGCTCAACACCACCCCCCTCTTCTCCCTCATCTTCAGCGCAATCTTCCTGCGGGATCTCGAGAGAATCACGGTCCCCATCGTCCTCGGGGCGCTGTCTCTGCTGGGCGGCGCGGCTCTCATCACCGCGCGCTAGTGACCTGTCCCACTCCGAGGAGATACCGGAATCGGCCACCGCGAGGCACAACCCGTTGACACGCAAGGGCCAGCCACACCTGACGCCACTCCTTCCAGGCGTCCGGTGCGAGCCTTTGAGACAGGCGGGTCAGTCCACCCGGTTCCGCCGCTCGCCGCGCCGGAACGCCTGGACGTTCTCGAACACTTCGTCCATCAGGCGCTGGCGGGTCTCGCGGGCGGCCCAGGCGCAGTGGGGAGTGATCAGGAGGTTGTCCAGCCGGGCCGCCGCCTCCATCATCGGATGACCCTCGTCCGGCGGTTCCTGGGAGATGACGTCCAGGGCCGCGCCCGCGATCCACTCCTGCTCCAACGCCTCGATCAGGGCCGCCTCCTCCACCAGCCCGCCGCGTGCGGTATTGACGAGGTAGGCGGTGGGTTTCATCAGGGACAGCGTGTGCGGGTTGATGAAGCCTTCGGTGAGAGGCGTCAGCGGACAATGCAGGCTCACGAAGTCGGCCTGCCGCAGCAGTGCCTCCACCGACATCCGGTCCGGCTGCGGCGGGTCCTCCCCCACCCGGCCGGCCACGATCACCTTCAGCCCGAAGACCCGGGCCATCTCCGCCACCTTGCGCCCGATGTTGCCGTAACCGACGATGCCCAGCACCCGCCCCTGGAGCTCGAAGCTCGGGTAGTCGTGGCGGGTGAAGATGGTGCTCTCCTGCCAGTGGCCCATGCGCGTTCCCTGGGCATAGCGTGCCGCCTGGGTAGCCAGTTCCAGGATCAGTGCCAGGGTGTACTGGGCCACCGCCGTGGTGGCGTAGCCCGGGACGTTGCACACGGCGATGCCGCGTTCCCTGGCGCAGGCGACGTCGACGTTGTCCGTGCCGGTGGCGCCGACGGCGATCAACTCCAGCTTCGCCGCCGAAGGGTGCTCCAGCCGCGGCCGGTCGAGGACGAACTTGTTGATGACCGCGCACTGGCGGCCCTTGAGCCGCGCGGGCCACTCGCCGGCCTCCGTGAGCTCGTACACCTCGCAGCCGCCGGCTTGCTCGAACCGGTCCAGCGAGAGGACCCCGAAGGTCGCCGCGTCCAGAAACGTCACGCGGAACCCGCTCACGGCCGTTCCTTCCCTCCGGGGCCGATCTCATCCTGGTAATACGGCACCTCGGTCCCCTTCTTGTAGATGCCGCGGAACGGCTTTCCGCCTCCCGCCCCCGGGCCGGCGTAAACCCCCACCTTGCCGGAGTCCGGGTAGTGCACGATGTCCGGATACTGCATGGTGCTCACGCACAGGTAGCGCAGGTCCGCCCCGGACGTGTTGACGAGCTGGTGGGCCATCTCCACGCCGCCCGGGCAGGCGATGAACGTGCCGGCTCGCACCGCCACCTCCTCGTCGCCGAACCGAAGCGTCCCCTCGCCCTCCAGGATGCAGATCAGCTCCTCGTTGAGGGTGTGGACGTGAATCGGAAACGCGGTCTTGCCCGGGGGAACGGAAAAGAGCCCATAGCCCAGTTTTTGCGCGCCCACGGCCAGACCGACCCGCTGCCGTGTGCCGCCGAAAGACGTGCCCTCCGGGGCCGAGATGGGCTCCTCGGGGACATCGGAAACGTGAACGATATGCTTGTGGCTCATGGGTGGTCCTCCCTGACGTTCCTTGTAAACCATTCACGGCGATGGATCAGGCTTGCGCGGACTGGCCGGTTTCGTTCGAAGTGCTGCATTGCTACGGTCCCGCCATGAGCCTGCTGCTCGCCTATGCCATGGGGTTCTCCGTCGCCTCCATGCCGGGTCCCATCCTCGCCCTCATCGCCACCGAGACGCTGCGCAGGGGCGCGTGGCCGGGCGCGCAGACGGCGCTGGCGCCCATGTGCGTGGACGCCTGCGTCATGCTGCCGCTGGTCATGGCGCTCCAGTCCTCGGTCCCGTCGGGTGCCGGCGCCGTGGTCATCGGCCTAGCCGGCGGCGCGTTCCTGTTGTGGCTCGGACTTCAGTCCCTCCGCGCCGGACCGGCGCCCGTGGTACCGGCCGCCCGCCACGGCTCACGAACGCTGCCCCCCTTTCTCAAGAGCGTTCTGACCCAGCTCATGAATCCCTATGCCTACATCTTCTGGGGCACCGTGGGGTTCGCGTTCGTGCGCGACGGTTTCGAGGCCCACGGCCTGAGGGGCGCGCTGTCGTTTCCCGCCGGTTTCTGGCTCGGGGCCGGCACCATGAACTTCCTGGTGGTGTATCTCGTGAGCCGGGGCAGGCGCTACCTGCCGGCCCGCACGGAGCCTTACGTGCACGTCTTCTCGGGCATCCTGCTGATCGCGGCCGGGGCGTTCCTGGTCTGGGCCGTGTTCAGCGACCACCTGTAACCCGCCGCGGCACGGCTCATCCGGCCTTCTCCCCTTGTCCGAGGGTCTTGGCCTCGTCCCACAACGCGTCCATTTCCTCGAAGGACGCCTCGCCCACGGTCTTGCCACGGGCCGCGAGCTCCCTTTCGATGTGGGCGAAGCGCTTGTGGAAACGCTCAATGGTGCCCGCCAGCGCCTCTTCCGCCTGGACCTTCAGGAACCGGCTCAGATTGACCACCGAGAACAGCACGTCCCCGAGCTCCGCCTCCACGCGAGACGCTTCGCCGCTTGCGGCCGCCTCCCTCAGTTCCTCCAACTCTTCCTCGACCTTGCGCCACACGGGTTCCGCGTCCGGCCAGTCGAACCCGACCCCGGCGGCCTTGTCGCCGATGCGCTGGGCCCGGGCCAGCGCCGGCATGGCCCGGGGCACGGACGTGAAGAGGGAATGCCCCTGGGCGCCGTCCGAGGACTTCTCCAGCGCCTTGACCTTCTCCCAGTTCCGCAGCACCGCGCCCGAGTCCGCGGCCTGCTCGCCGCCGAAGACATGCGGGTGCCGCCGCACCAGCTTGTCCCGCAGGCCGGTCACCACCTCCCCGATGGCGAACCGATCCTCCTCGCCGGCCATCTGGGCATGGAACAGCACCTGCAGCAGAACATCGCCGAGCTCGTCCTGAATGGCGGAGTCGTCATTTTCGTCGATGGCTTCCAGGAGCTCGTAGGTCTCTTCCAGGGCGTAGCGCTTGAGCGACGCGTGAGTCTGCTCCCGGTCCCACGGGCACCCGTCCTTGCCCCGCAAACGGGCCATGACTCCGACGAGCTCCTCGAAAAGCTCGCCCGTGTTCTTCTGCCTTCCGTCGCCCACGCGAAATCCGTCTAGTCTTCCCGGGGCGCCCCGACCCATCCGGTATCGGAGACGTCGATCTCCTGCTCGTCCGGGCCGGTGACCTTGACCTCGAAATAGGACTGGGGGTGGGACGGGTCCGTGGGATTGATCCGCGCCATGTCCGTAAGCTGCCCGCCGCCCAGCCCCGCGACCCGCTCCACCGCCTTCTCGAGGTTGTCCACCTGAAAACCGAAATGGTCCACGCCCGCGGGCGAGGTCGGCGTCCTCAGGTTCAGGATCGCCATATTGATGTGGCCGTCGGACAGGTAGACGCCGCTCCGTCCCTTGCCTACCTCCTGGAGGTCGAACGCCTCTTTGTAGAACGCCGCCGTCTTGGCCACGTCGCGGGTCCTTATCGCAATGTGCTTGAGTCGCGCCATGTCACCCTCCCGTGAACAGGTTTCTGGGCCACACTCTATAGCAAAACCGGCCAAGTTTCATTCCTTCTCCGAGCTCGTCCGGCGTCGTCGCTCACAAATGCGGTGGTGAACCGCTAGACTCCGCTCCATGAGCTTCGGGCGCCCCGGCTTGTCCATCTCCGTGTTCTGGTTCACGTTCTTCGGGGCGCTGGGCATCTTCTTCCCCTACTACAGCCTCTACCTCAACGAGAACGCGGGCCTCAGCGGCACCCAGCTCGGGCTGGTGCTCTCCGTCATGCCGCTGGTGGGCATCGTCGCACAGCCGTTCTGGGGGCAGGTGGCGGACCGCACCGGCGCCCGCGGCCCTCTCGTGGCGTTCCTCTGCATGGTAGCCGCCACGGGATTCGTGCTGCTGGGGCTGGCGCCGGGGTTCGTGCTGATTCTCCTGGCCGCCGTCTTCCTGGCGTTCTTCTCGACTCCGGTGATCCCCCTGTCGGTGTCCGTGGCGCTGGCGGCGTTTCGCTTTTCCGGGCCCCACGCCTACGGTTTCGCGCGTTCGTGGGGCACCGTGGGTTTCCTGGTCTCGGTACTGGTCTTTCCGCTGGCCCTGGACCGGGTACAGGTATGGCGGGGACTGAGCCCGGTGCCGGGCGGCCCGTCGGAACCGGGCCTGGGGGTCATGTTCCTGGGCACCGCCGCCGTCGTGCTGCTGGCGTCGGCGCTGGCCCTGGCTCTCCCACGGGAGGGCCTCGTATCCCAACGGGCGGTACGAGGCGAATGGCGCGTCCTGCTCCGCCGAGGCCCCATGCGCCGCATGTTGTTCTTCGCCTTCAGCGCCTACCTCTTCGTGACCGGCCCCATGGGACTCCTGCCGGTGTACGTTCGCGCCCAGGGCGGCACCCTGGAGACGGTACAGAACATGTGGATCCTCATGTTGGTCGTCGAGGTCCCGCTGATCCTGTGCACCGGCATGGGGCTCAAACGCATCGGCGCCCGGGGACTGCTGGCCGCGGGGGTGCTGGCCGGCGGCGTGCGCTGGACGGTGTGCGGACTCACCGCCAACCCCTACTGGATCTATCCCGTGCAGATGCTCCACGGCGTGATGGTGACGGGCCTGATGATGGGCGGGCCGCTGTACGTGGACCGGGTAGCCCCCGGGCGGCTGCGGTCCACCGCCCAGGGCCTGGTGGCCATGGTGGGACTCGGGCTCGGCGGCATCGCCTCCAACACCGCCGCCGGCTGGATACTCGATCACTTCGGCGCCAACGCACCGTACCTCATCGGCGGCATCGGCGCGCTGGTAGTAGGGCTGGCCATCGGCTGGATCCTGCCGCCGGTGGCGCACGAGGACGAGACGGGGAAGGCCACGTCCGCGGGCGACTAGCCGGAGAGGGCGGCCGCGGCGGGGATCAATCCAGCTTCACCAGCTTCTGCAGGCTGCGCATCTCCCGCGGCGGTTCCAGCCGCCGGCCCATGATGGTCCAGGACACCTCGGCCACGTAGAGGTTCCGGTTGGAATCCAGGCAGATCCCGTGGGGGGCGATGAACTGGCCCGGCCCTTCGCCCATGACCGGATCGCCGAAGCGCCCCAGCTCGATGCCGTCGGCGTCGCGGATGACGATGCGGTGGCCGATGTTGGGATAGGCGCCGTTCTGGGAGGTGCCGGGGCCAAGCTCGCCGATGTAGCAGACGGGCTTGGCGCCGCTGCCCAGGGTCTCCATGTAGAGCGCGCAGGGACGGTGCAGGTTGTCGCACCACTGGGTCTCGAAACGACCCTTGCCGTCGAACACCTGAATGCGGTGGTTCTCACGGTCAGCCACGTAGACCCAGCCGTCGCCATCGGTGCAGACGTTGTGGACCAGGTTGAACTGGCCCGGGTCGGTGCCGGGCTCGCCCCACGAAAAAAGCAGCTTGCCGTCCGGCGAGTACTTGTGCACGCGCGAGTTGCCGTAGCCGTCCGAGACGTAGATCTCGCCCTGCGGCGAGAAGGCGACATGGGTGCAGCGGTTGAAGGGGTCGCCTTTCTGAAACTCCGCCGCCTTGCCCGGAACCCCGAGGGTCATCAGCACCTTGCCGTCCAGCGTGCACTTGCGCACCGTGTGGTCGCCGTCGTCGGTAAGGAAAATGGTGTCGTCCTGCCCCATGGTGACGCCGTGCGCGCGGGCGAACACACCCTCGCCCCAGGTCCGCAGGAACCGCCCGTCCTTGTCGAACACGATCATCGGGTGCTCGCCCCGGGTGAAGCAGTAGACGTTGTCCTTTCCGTCCACCCCGACCCCGGCCACTTCCTTGAAGGTCATGCCGTCCGGCAGTTGCGCCCACCCTTCCTGAACCTCGTAACGGAACGAGCCGCTTCCCAGTATCGTGCTCATGCAACCCCCTTCATCTCACGGTCCTCGTTTGTGTCCCTGTCGTTCGCAGAGCCTGAGATCACCATCGACTGCAACGCGAAACGCGTGCCTCAAGCTGTTTGTCGCAGCGGCGGGTCAAGCGCCACTCGTTGAACGTAAGTACTTTGGCGTCGAACAGCAACCGGCTCCATTCCGCCACCGATGGAGCCGATCTCACTCGCTACCGCCGCGGGACCACCCGGCTTGAACAATCACCCTCCCCTGTCTAAGATCGCCCGATGGCGGTTCGGCTGGAAACGGATGTGCTGGTCATCGGCGGCGGCATCGCCGGGGCTTTCGCGGCTTATCGGGCGCGGGAGGCGGGGGCGCGGGTGCTGCTGGTGGACCGTTCCTACTTCGGCCGAAGCGGCTGCAGCGCGCTGGCTTCCGGAGTCTATCCCGCCTACATGCCGGGCGACGACAAGAACGCGTGGATGCGGGCCTTCGGCGGACCGCTGGTGAACCAGCCCCTGGTGGCCAGGTCGCTCCCGGTCATGCACGAGCACGTGATGCTCATGGACCGCTGGGGCGTCAACTGGGTCAAGGAAGGCCGCAAGATCGTCCGCATGGGCGCTCCGGGACGCTCCTTCGCCAACGGCGTCTGGATGGCCGAAGGCGGCCCGCAGATGATGATGGCGGTGCGCTCGGGCGTCGTGGGAAGCGGCGTCGAGGTGCTGAACCGGGTGGCGCTGACCGAGCTTCTGACCTCCGACGGCCAGTTGCCCACCGCGGGGCGCGTGGTCGGCGCCTGCGGCTTCCACACCCGAACCGGGGAGGTTCACGAGATCACGGCCAAGGCGACCGTGGTCTGCACCGGCCCCTACAAGTTCCCCTACCCCTGGCCCGGAAGCACGCTCGGCTACATGCCCATCGACCTCTCCGGCGACGGCATCGCGATGATGATGCGCGCCGGCGCGGAGCTGTCGCGCCTGGAGCTGGGCGGCATCAACCTGAACCCGGACAACGCGCTTTCCGCTCCCGGCCTGGAGTCGCTGATGCCGTCGGGGGCCAAGTGGGTGGACAAGGACGGCCGGCGGTTCCTGGAGGACTACGACCCCAAGCGCATGGAGATGACCCAACGGGCGCTGCTCTACTTCGCCGTCGCGCACCAGAAGGAAAAGGGACAGGTGCCCTCCATGGACCTGCGAGAGGTATCGCCGGAGCGGATGCAGCTCATCCGGCGGGTGATCCCCATCGTCGTCAACAACCAGGAAGCCATGGTGGGCGACCTCACCGAGAAACCGGTCCCCTACACCTTCCAGGTGGCCGGCACCAGCGGCATCTTCGGCGCCGGCGCACGGGTCACCGAACGGGGGGAGACCACCGTGCCGGGGCTCTACGCCGCCGGCACCTGCACCGACATGACCTATCTCCCGGGCGGCAACCTGCCCTTCTGCTCCGTCACCGGCGACTGGACCGGCCGGGCCGTGGGGGCGGCCGTGGGGGCGGCGGAGCCGCCGCAAGCGCCCGCCGAGCAGGTCGAGCGGGTGACGGCGCGGATCGTCGAGCCGCTCCAGCGCCGGGACGGTATCGCCTTCGAACCGGTCCACCGCCGGCTCGGCGAGATGCTGATGGAGAAGGTCGGGCTCGTGCTCCACGCCGACCGCTTGGACGCCGCCTTGGCCGAGCTCCGTGACATGCGCGCTCATCAGGTGCCGCGGCTCACCGCGCGCAACCCTCACGAACTCGCCAAAGTCTGGGGCCTCGACCAGTATACGCAGGTACTGGAGGCGACGCTCCGCGCCTACCGCCACCGCACCGAAAGCCGAGTGGCCTTCATCCGCGAGGACTACCCGGTGATAGACAACGTCAACTGGGTGAAGATGGTGGTGGTGAAGCAAGAGAACGGCGCCCTCAGGCTGTGGGACGAACCCCTGCCCGAGTCCTGGCACGACCCCCATCCGGTGCGGCCCACGCAACACCCGCATCTCGTTTTCCGCAACCGCGAGGAGGCCCCCGGTGCCGCGCGTTGAAGTCAACCCACAGGCGTGCACCGGCTGCGGCGTCTGCGTCGACACCTGCCCCACCGACGTCCTGCGCCTCGACCCACAACGGAAGGCATCCATGGCCTATCCCGCGGACTGCCAAGGCTGCTTCGTGTGCCAGTGGGACTGCGCCTACGGCGCCATCCGCGTCGTGGTGAAGGACTAGGAGCCTGCGCCGCAGGGATTCGCGAAAGCGAAAATTCGCTATCGCCGTCCCTTCGGTCGGTCGATTGAGGAGAATATCATGTCATATTTGACGAAATCGAGCGGCCGAAGGGACGGATGAGAGCGGATTTGCAGCCGTGAATTCCTGCGGCGCAGGCTCCTCGGAGCCTGCGCCGCAAGTAGAGGCAGGAGCCTGTCCGCTTAGGGGCGACCCGCGGTGGCCCCAGGTGCAGGCCGGCGCCGCTCTTCAGGCCGCGCTGCCCACGCGTTCCCGCAGCGCCCGCTTGTCCACCTTGTCGCCCGACGCCACCTTGGGGAACGCGTCCATCAGTTCCAGCCGATCAGGACGCTTGAAGGAGGCTAGTCCCTGGTCAAGGAGGAAGGCGGTCACCTCTTCCAGCGTCAACGCGGCGCCGTTCTCGGTAATCACGCACGCCGCGATGCGCTCGCCCATCTCCGGGTCGTCGTAGCCCACCACGGCAGCCTCGCGCACCTTGGGGTGGCGCGCCAGCAGGTTCTCGATGTCGGCCGGAAAAATGTTCTGTCCGCCGCGGATGATGAGGTCCTGATCCCGGCCCATGAGGTAGATGTTGCCCGCGTCGTCCATGCGGCCCCACTCCTCCAGGTCCAGGAAGCCGTCGGCGCGCCGGCGCGCATTGAGGTCGGGGTTGTCAAGAAAGCGCGCGTCCGAGGGCAGCCCACGGACCCACAGACGGCCGGTGACGCCGCGTGGAACCTCGTGGCCCCTCGCGTCCAGGATGCGCATCTCGTTGCCTTCGAGAGGGCGACCCACGGAACAGATGCGAACGTCGGCCGGGTCGTCCCACGAGGTGGCGCACAAGCCGCCGCAGTCCACGCTGCCGTAGCCCTGCATGATACGGCAGCCCAGCCGCGCCTCGGCCGCCCTTCCGAGCTCGTGGGGCAGTGGGGAACCGTGGCTCACGACGATGCGCAGGGAATCCAGGTCATGGCCCCCCAGATCGGGCAGCGCCAGCAGGCGGGAGATCATGGTCGGAACCATGGGCAGGACGTTCACCCGTTCCCGCGCCACGGTCTCGCAGGTGACGCGCGGGTCGAAGTGGTCCAGCAGCACCACCCGCGCCCCGGCTTCGCACACACCGTTGTACACGAGCCCGTCCGCCACCCCGGAAATGATGGTCGTGACCGCGCACAGGGTGTCGCCGGGTCCGACCCGGAACCGTTGGAGGTGGAGCCACGCGGTCAGGAGGCGCGTGTAGAGCGGCACCGCCGCGCACTTGGGAGTGCCGGTGGAGCCGCTGGTGGTGGCGAGTTGGCACACATCCTCCACGCCGTAGCGTGTGGCGGCAAGGCGCCGCCGGCCCTCGTCCGTCACAGGCTGGGAAAGGGCGTCCTCCAGCGGCAGGCAGCCAGCGGGCGCTTCGTCCCACGCCGCCAGCACATGGCGCAACTCCGGGACCCGCACCTGATCGAGAAGGTCGGCGTGGTGGAAGCCCCGCCAAGCGGCAGGAATGATGGCGACCTCGGGCCGGGTAAAGCCCACGATGGCTTCCAACTCCGCGCGTCGCAGGCTCGGCGCCACGGTCACGAGCTTGAGACCCGCCTTCTCGCACGCCAGGCGGGCCAGAAACAGCTCCGCCGAATTGGGCATCTGGATGAGAACGCGACCGTCCCGCCGAAGGCCCAGGTCCAGCAGCGCCAGCGCCAAGGCGTCGGACCACTCCGCCACCTGGCTCCAGGTGAGACGCCGCCGAACGTCCACCAGCGCCTCCCTGGAGGCGAAACGGCGGGCGTTGCCGTCGCAAAAGTCGGCCGCGGTCTTGAGCGGCATATGGCGCGAGACCGCGTCCCGCAGAACCCCGCGCGGGTCCAACATGGGCTGTCCTCCGGTCCGGCGCGCGGCGGCGCTCCCGTCCACAACGGGGTATGCGCTTCGGTGTCCGCCCCCGTCCGGGCGCGTGCCTCGCCGCCCCGCGTCAAGGGGAATAGGGGCCGAGGAACCGCTTGGCGGCCCTTCGTTCCTCAATGCACTTGCGGTACTTCCAGCCCTGACTCAGGAACTCGAAGAGACCGCCCTCCTGTTTGGGATTCAGCGTGTCCAGCAATCCGAGAGCATTGGGGGTTGGGGGACTCATGGCCCAGAGACGTTCGGGGAGCTGCACCCGGGGTCCTGACAGTTCGAGCGTCCGCCCGTTCGTCCGGTTGCGCAGAATGAGCGCCAGCTCGAACTCGTCCCGCGGCCGCTCCCTGGCCCGATCCGGCACCTCGAAGGCCAGCTCCGGGCCGTGGTGGTAGAAGCGGTCGGCGCCCTTCCGTTCGTCGCCGGGTTCCACGAACGTGATCCAGTCCAGGGTTCCAGACCCGCCGGTGCGGAATCCAATCTCGCCCACCCCGTCCTCGACGTACGTGTCGGCTTCCGGTCCTTCCACCGCCGCGCCAGCACCACGAGCCACGAGACGCATCGTGAACGGCGCATCACGCCAGCCGTGGGGCGCGTCAAGCTTCAGCCGCTGCAGCCGCACGTCGATGCGCACCGTCCTTCCACCCATCCCCCGGTATCCCGCCCACACCGCCACCACCGCCCGCGCCCGGCCGTCGGTGGACTCCATCCGGGCGTATGCCTTGACCCGGTGCGGTTCCTCGTCCGCGCACATCCGGCTGAAGACGACGCGCCCGCCGGGCGGATGAAGCATCGGTTCCGGAGCGGTGACGGGTTCGGTGACCTGCGCGCCGCAGGCCGTGCTTGCCAAAAGAAGCGCCAGCATCGCCGTCTGGCACAGCTTGTTGCTCATCGGCGAACCTTCCTCGGTCTTCATGCTCGGAGCCTGCGCCCCGAGATCCGTGACCCGACGTTCTCCCTCCAGCGCGACCGCCGGTCGCCCTTGCCCTCGACCGGGTGTTGCGTTTCGCTCCGGCTCGCCCTGAATTCCCCGTACCCGAATATCAAGCGGGGGTTGGACGTGCAACGTTTTGACCGAGGGATAGGTGGTCCCGAAGAACGGGCCAGGTTGGCAGCGCGACTCGCCTGCCTCGCCGCCGGCTCTGCCGGAACAGCAGAACATGTTAAACAGAACCCTGGCGGCACGATCCATTACCGCGGAATACACATTGTTTTCGCCGCCCAACTGTCCGACGATGTGGGACCATCGCATCTGTCCGCCCATGATCCACAAGGGTCATCGGCACGTGAAGCGCAAGTCCGTCGCAGAGAAGCGGCGGGCGAACAAGGAGACGAATCGCATGGTGATGATCATCAACGAGGAGGAAGGCAAGGAACTGCTCACCATGGGTGAGTGCATCGACCTCATGGAGGACGTGTTCCGGGAGTTCGGGCGGGGGAGCGGGGTCAACCCGCCCCGGCTGCGCTACTCCTGTCCGACGCCCGACCCGGACGCGAAGTATTTCGCCAACATCCACGCCGGAGCGCTGGCCAAGTACGGGGTGGCGGCGGTGCGGCTGAATTCCCGGCTCGCGGCGGAAAAGGACGACGAGACGAAACGGGTGGAGTTCAAGCACCCCACCCGGCGCTACTGGGGCCAATTCCTGCTTTACAGCCTGGAGACGGCCGAGCTTCTGGGCATCATCGTGGACGGCACCATATCGCCGCTGCGGGTGGGGGCCACCAGCGGCGCCGCCGTCCGGCTGCTGGCCCGGCCGGACTCCCGGGTCGCCGGCCTGTTCGGCACCGGCCATCAGGCCGAGTTGCACGCCCAGGCGCTGGCGGCGGCCCTGCCCCTGCAGCGCATGAAGGTGTACAGCCCATCGCGGGAGCACAGGGAGGAGTTCTGCGCGCGTTTCGGCGACGAGCTGGGCATTCCGGTCACCGCGGCAGCCGACCCGGGCGACGTGGTGAAGGGCTCCGACGTGATCTGCTGCGCCACCAGCTCGTCGGCCCCGGTGTTCGACGGCAAGGACCTGGAACCGGGCCAGACGGTGGTCTCCATCGTCAACAGCGACGTGGTGTTCGAACGCCACGAGGTGGACCGGGAGACCTTCCGCCGCAGCGATCTCATCGTGGTCAACGGGCGCGAGAGCGTCCATGCCAACCGCCAGAAGGAACTGCTGGACCCCATCGATGCCGGCGAGACCTCCTGGGAGAAAGTGGCGGAGTTGGGAGAGGTGGTGAACCAGACCGCGCCCGGCCGGCAAGACCCCGCGGACATCATCTACTACAAGAACAACTCCGGCATGGCGATCCAGTTCGCCGCCGTGGGCAAGGCGATGCTGGACAAGGCCCGGGAGAAGGGCGTGGGCCGGGAGCTGCCGGGCGAGTGGTTCTCCGCGGACCTGGAACCCTGGTTCGCCAGGGGGTATTCGCCGGCGTCGTAGGAGCTTGTGTTGTATTCCCTCGGCGGCACGGGCTCCCCGGAGGACGCCGCGCAATGACCGACACGGATCTCGACGGGTTGGCCCAACGCATCAAGGCGTGGGGCCGGGAGTTGGGGTTCCAGCAGGTGGGTATAGCCGGCGTGGATCTGACCGAGGACGAGGCGTTGCTGGAGCGCTGGCTAGCCGAGGGGCGGCACGGCGAAATGGCCTACATGGAACGGCACGGCAGCCGGCGCACTCGGCCCGCGGAGTTGGTGCCGGGTACGGTCCGGGTCATCTCGGCCCGTATGGACTACCTGCCGGAGAGGGGGGCGGACCCGTGGCAGGTGCTCGACGACCCCGGCCTCGGCTACGTCTCCCGCTACGCGCTGGGACGGGACTACCACCGGCTCCTGCGGAAGCGGCTGCAGGCCCTGGCGGACCGGGTCGCCGGCTTCGCGGGCCCCTTCGGCTACCGGGTGTTCACGGACAGCGCGCCGGTGCTGGAGAAACCGCTGGCGCGCAACGCCGGCCTGGGCTGGATCGGCAAGCACACCAACCTCATCAACACCGGCGCCGGCTCGTGGTTCTTCCTGGGCGAGATCTACACCGACCTCGGACTGCCCGTGGACCGCGCCGCCGAGGACCGCTGCGGCACCTGCCGCGCCTGCATCGACGTGTGTCCCACCGGCGCCATCACCGGCCCGTACCGACTGGATGCCCGCCGCTGCATCTCCTACCTCACCATCGAGCTCCGCGGCTCCATCCCGGTGGAGTTGCGGCCGCTCATGGGCAACCGCGTCTACGGCTGCGACGATTGCCAGCTCGTGTGCCCGTGGAACCGCTACGCGCGTTTCACGGCCGAAGCCGGCTTCCTGCCCCGGCACGGCCTCGACGCGCCGGCGTTGCTGGAACTCTTTCGCTGGAGCGAAGCCGACTTCCTGCGCATCATGAGCGGGAGCGCGATCCGCCGCATCGGCCATGCCTGCTGGCTACGGAACGTGGCGGTGGCGTTGGGCAACGCGCCCTACGATCCCTTGATCGTCCAGGGACTGAGGGAGCGGAACGACGATCCGTCGCCGCTGGTGCGGGAACACGTGGCGTGGGCGCTGGAACAGCAGCGCCGCAAGCAGTCGCGGCCAGTATGAAGACGCGGTGACGAAGTAGCGGGCGGGTTGGCAACCCTCCACGCCAAACCTATCGGTGCGCGCGGGGCAAGCCGCTGGGCACCTCGAAGACCCGCCCATCGTCCAGTCTCAGCGCGGTCAGCGACCCGCCCCACACGCAGCCGCTGTCCAGGCACACCGTGCCGTTCTCGCGGTGGAACCCCAGAGTCGCCCAGTGCCCATACAGAACCGTCTCGCCCGCTTCCGCGCGGTGCCAGGTAAACCAGGGACTGTAACCCTGCGGCGCGTCCGCCGGCGCCCCGGAGAACGACAGCGCCATGCGGCCGCCGGCCGTGCAGCACCGCAGTCGCGTGAACACGCCGACGATGCTGCTCCATCTCTCCGGCCCGGCGAGATCGTCGGACCACATGTCCACGGAGTGCTCCATCTGCCGCCGCAGGAACTTCCCGTAGCCGTCGGCCCGCATCCGCGATTCCACCTCGCGCGCCAGGTCCAGGGCCTTTCCGGTGGTCCACTGGGGCAACAAACCGGCGTGGGACAGGACGTATCCGTCCTCGCGGTGGATCAGCGGAAGACGCCGCAGCCAGTCGATGATCTCGTCGCGGTCGGCAGCGGCCAGGACCTTGTCCAGGGTATCCCGGCGCTTGGGTGCGGAGATGCCCCCGGCCCGGCAGATGAGGTGAAGGTCGTGGTTGCCGAGCACCGCGACGCCAGCCGGTCCGAGCCCCTTCACGAAACGCAGCACCGAGAGGGAGTCCGGGCCGCGGTTCACGAGGTCGCCGGCAAACCAGAGGCGGTCGGCGGCCGGATCGAAGGCGACGAGATCCAGCAGCCGCCGCAGGGGCTCGTAGCAGCCTTGCACGTCGCCGATGGCGTAGGTGGCCATGGGCTCGCTAGCCGGATCTGCCGAGGCTGAACGGTCCGCCGCCCCGGCACGCGATGTACAGGAACACCACACAAAAGAGCACCGCCAGTTCGCCGCCGTTCTCGATGGGCCAGAAACTCCTCCCGGCGTGGGCCATGAAGTAGGCCGCGGCCATCTGGCCGCTGCAAACGAATGCCGCGACGCGGGTCAGGAGCCCAACCGCCACCAGCAGGCCGCCCACGAACTCGATGGCGCCCGCGAGGCCCATGAGCGAGAGCATCTCCACCGACCCGCCGCTGCCATCAGCGCCGCCGAGCAACCCGAACAGCTTCTGCGCGCCGTGCTGCGCGAACGCGAGTCCAACGACGATTCGCATGAGCGGGTAGGCGTAGCGCGAGGAGCCGCGAGCAAAACCTTCCAACATTGCGTATCCCTCCCTCGTTCCCTCGGTGCATCAGCGGCCCGGGCGAGCCGTGGCCCGATGCCTGAAACACTGCACCAGGTGATCGTTCACCATCCCCACCGCCTGCATGAAAGCATAGCAAATGGTCGGCCCGACGAACCGGAATCCACGGCGGCCGAGGTCGCGGCTCATGGCTTCCGACTCCGGCGTGAGAGCCGGGACGTCCTCCTGGGAGCACCAGCCATTGACCCGCGGCCGTCCTCCGACGAACTGCCAGATGTAACGGTCGAACGTTCCGTGTTCCTCCCTGACCCGAAGGAACGCCTGGGCGTTGGCGACCGCCGCGGCGATCTTGAGGCGGTTCCGGACCAGGCCGGCGTCCTCCATCAACTCACGCCGCTTCCGTTCATCATAGCGGGCCACGGCGTCGGGGTCGAAGCCGCTGAAAGCCCGCCGGTAGCCATCCCGCTTCTTGAGGATGGTTTCCCAGCTCAGTCCCGCCTGCGCGCCCTCGAGGATCAGGAACTCGAAGAGCGTCCGGTCATCATGGCACGGCACGCCCCACTCGGTGTCGTGATACGCCGTCGAAAGCTCCGTCCTGGCCCATGCGCAACGTGCGCGCGAGTCCTCGGTGGAAGGCGGAAAAGCCGGCGGCATCGTGCGGTTCCCTTGCCGGGCGCTGTCACCACCCGGCGGACTCCTATTCGTGTCCCGCCAGGTAGGTGATCAGGGTCAGCACCGCGCCCTGGGGATCCTGAATGACGCAGAAGCGGCCGACGCCCGGTATGTCCTTCAGCGGCACGACGACCTTGCCGCCGAGGTCCCGCACCTTGCCCGCGGCCGCGTCCACGTCGTCCACGGTCACGTAGGCGCCCCACGACGGGGGCATCCCCAGGGCCTGGGCAGGAACCGCCATGATCCCGCCGATCTCGGTGCCGTCCGCCTTCACCAGACTGTATTCGAGATCTTCGTCGTTCTCGAAACTCTCGTGGACCACCGTCTCCACGGTCCACCCCAAGAGCTCGGAATAGAACTTCTTTGCCCCCTCCACGTCCGTGGTCAACAGCTCACACCAACTGAACATCCCATGCTTCGAAGCACTCATGCACGATCCTTTCCGCTCCACGACCCCAACAGGATACAGGCACGGCCCGACCCTCCTGATCGATATGCCAGCGCGGGTCCGCGTTGGCAACTCTCCGCCGTCGCCACGCGATGGACGCCCCGGCCGGTTCGTAGTAGGCTCGTGGCCGGCCCGAAAGCTTTCCCATTTCATGTGTTCCGGAGGTGTCTTCATGCTGAAACTCTACCATTGGTGGAGCTCCACCTGCTCGCGCCGCGTACGCATCGCCCTGGCGGCGAAGCGGCTCGACTGGGAGAGCGTCTACGTCAACCTGGCGAAGTTCGAGAACCTGGAGCCCTGGTACGTCGAGTTGAACCCCAACGGCGTGGTGCCCACCCTGGTGCACGACGGCCGCATCGTCATCGAGTCCAACTTCATCCTGGAATACCTGGAGGATGTGTTCCCCGAGGCGCCGTTGCGGCCCGAGGACTCCTACGAACGCGCGCGGATGCGCGTCTGGATGGACCGGTTCGAGCACGAACTGCACCGCAACGTCAACATCATCTCCTTCATCAAGCAGGGCCGCATGAAGCGCTACGAGCACCTGTCCGAGGAAGAGCGCGAGGCCGCGGTCATGCAGCAGCCCACCGAGCCGAAGCGGGCGCTTCTGAGGGACCGGCTCAGGAACGGCATCTCCGAAGAACAGATGGCCTACGCGGAGGCCCGGCTGGGCGAGATCCTGGACGACGTGGAGGAAACCCTGGCGGACCGGCCCTGGCTCACCGGCGACCGGATGTCGCTGGCGGACTGCTCCATCGCTCCTTTCATCGAGCGGTTCGAATCCAACAAGCTGGAGCGGCTGGTGGACTGGAACGCGCGGCCGGCGCTGGGAGCATGGTGGGCGCGGATGCAGGCCACGGAAGCCTTCCGCACCGCCCATTCCTTCAAGGCGCCTGAGACGTAGGGTTCCCGGCCCGCCTACTCGTAACGCAACGCTTCAATGGGATTGAGGCCCGCGGCCCGGTTGGCGGGCTGGAAGCCGAAGAAGACGCCGATGGCCGCGGCGAAGGCGAAGGCCAGCAGGACCGCGCCGGGGGAGATGACGATCTGCCAGCCGCCCAGGTAGGAGAGCCCCAGGGAGGCGACGGCACCGGCGATGATGCCCACGGTGCCGCCCAGAAGGCTCAGCACCATCGCCTCGGTGAGGAACTGGCGGCGGATGTCGCGCCGTCTCGCACCGATGGCCAGCCGTACGCCGATCTCGCGGGTGCGCTCGGTCACCGAAACCAGCATGATGTTCATGATACCGATGCCGCCGACGATGAGCGCCACGCCGGCGATTCCCGCCAGCAGGTAACCCAGGGTGTTGGCGGCCTCGTTGGCCGCCTCGACGATGTCGGTGCGGTTGCGCACCCTGAAGTCGTCGAGCTTGGCGCCGGTGATCTTGTGGCGCACCCTCAAGAGCGCGGTGATGCCGTCCTGCACGTCGCCCGTGGCCTGCTTGCTCTCGGCGCTCACCTCGACGCCGCGCACGTGACGGATACCCAAGAGCTTTCGCTGCGCCGTCCGCAGCGGCACGATCACCGCGTCGTCGAGGTCGCCGGCCCACGAGGACGTCCCCCGCTCCTTGAGCACGCCCACCACCTCGAACGGTATGTGCTTGACCCGGATCGTCTGGCCGATCGGATACTCGTCGCCGAAGAGTTCCTTGGCCACGGTCCGGCCGATCAGGGCTACCTTCCGGTTCGCGAGCATGTCGTCGTCGGTGAAGTTGGACCCCGACTCGACGCCCCAGTTCATGATGTGGAGGTAGTCCGGGGTGGTGCCGGTGAAGGGCGGATGCCAGTTCTTGTTGCCGTAGACCACCTGGGCCGAGCCCCGGACATGAGGCGCGACCCGGACCACTCCCGGCACCTCCGCGAGGATGGCCCTGGCGTCCGCCTCGGTGAGCGTCTTGATCCGTGCGCCCCGCACACGGCGGCCGCCGCGGGTCACCGTTCCGGCATAGACCGACACGCGGTTGCTGCCGAGACGCTCCATCTGCTTGGCGACCCGGGCCTTGGCGCCCTCTCCGATGGCCACCATGGCGATCACCGCGCCGACGCCGATGATGACGCCCAACATGGTCAACGCGGAACGAAGCTTGTTGACCCGGATGGCCCGTAGCGCGATCCGGACGTTGGCCCGGATACCCGCGCCCAGGCCCCGGCGGCGGGGTCCTCCACCGCCATCGCCGTTGTCGCCGTGACCGTTACCCCCGGAGGCTCCGTTGCCGTTGTCAGGGCCCTTGTCGCCGAAGCCGGCTGGAGCCTCGCTCGAAGCGACGGCGCCGTCCTCCGAAGGGGAAGCGGAAATGGCCGGCCGTGGCCTGCCCCCGGCCTCCTCCCGTTCCACGAGGCCGTCCTTGAAGTGAATGATGCGCTGCCCGTGGCAAGCCACCTCGGGATCATGGGTCACGAATACGACGGTGATGCCCTTCTCCCGGTTGAGGGTCTTGAAGAGCTCGATGATCTCCGCGCCGGTGCGGGTATCGAGGTTGCCGGTGGGCTCGTCGGCCAGGATGAGCCGGGGATCGTTGAGCAGCGCCCGGGCGATGGCCACCCGTTGCTGCTGGCCGCCGGACAACTGGGTAGGCCGGTGCGTTTCCCGCTCGCTGAGGCCCACCAGCGCGAGCATCTCCCGGGCCTTGCGGCGCCCGGCCGACGACGACGTTCCGTTGTAGAGGGCCGGCAACTCCGCGTTCTCGAGGGACGTCGTGCGGGCCAGCAGGTTGTAGTTCTGGAAGACGAACCCGATGTCGTGGTTGCGGACCCACGCCATCTCGTCGGACGAAAGCTCGCCCACGTCGGCGCCGTTCAGGCGATAGCAGCCCGACGTCGGCCGGTCCAGAAACCCCAACAGGTTCATGAGGGTGGACTTGCCGGAACCGGACGGCCCCATGAGCGACACGATCTCGCCCTCGAACACCGTAAGCGAGACCCCCTTGAGCGCTTCCACCTTCTGCTCGCCAAGATCGTAGACCTTGGTGACGTCTTCCACTTCGATGACGGGCGACCGCTCCATGGCGTCAAAGTCCCCCGAGGATCCGCGAGCGCACCCGGGACGTGGTGTTGGTGACGCGTTTCATCGCCTCCGAGCGAATGCCCACGATGACCTGGTCGCCGGCTTGGAGACCCGAGACGATCTCCATGTTCCTGGCGTCGGTGGCGCCGAAACGGATACGCTTCCGGGCCGGCTTGCCGTCCTGGTACACCCACACGCCGCCTCGGCCTTCCAGCATCCACCGGCGCCGCTGCTCGGCGCTGGGACGGCCCCTCCGGCGTCCGCCTCCGCGCCTGGGCTGGTCGGGGTAGAGCTGCCGAATATCCCGGCCGCTGACCCGCAACGCGGAACCCGGCGCGACGAGCACATCCTGCCTCCTGGCCAGGATGATGGTGACGTTGGCGGTCATGCCGGGCTTGAGGGCGAGATCGTGGTTGGGCACCCGGATCTCGGTGTCGTAGGTGACGACGTTGTCCTTGATGAGCGGCGACGGGAAGATGCGCACCACCTTGCCCCTGAAGGTCCGCCCGGGATACGAGTCCACCTGGAACTCCACCTGCTGATCCACCTTGACCTTGCCGATATCCGCTTCGTCCACGAAGGCCGAGACCTTCATCTCCTCGAGTTCGGCGATCTTCACCAGCGGCGGCGACGAAAGGCTCGCCGCCACCGTCTGCCCGGCCTCCACGGTCTTCCGGATCACCACGCCCGAGATGGGCGCCCGGATGACACTGCGGTTGAGCCGGACCCGCGCCATCTCCAACTCGGCCTCGGCCTGCTGCACATCCGCGCGGATGCCGGCGATGACCGCCTGCTTGACCTTGACCTCGTCGACCCGGGCGGACTCCTCCCGAAAACGGGCGTCGGCACGCACGTATTCCGACTGGATGGACTCGTACTGGTCGCGTGAGATGAGGTTGCGGCCCACCAAGTCCTTGTTGCGCCGGTGCTTCTCCTCCAGGTTCTCCATCGCCGCCCGGGTGCCCGCGATGCTCGCCGCCACCCGGGATTCGAGCATCTGGACTCCGGCCAACTCCTTGGCGAGATTGGCCTTGGCCTTGGCCACCCGGGCCCCCGCCTGGAGCATCTGCGCCCGGAACAAGTCCTGATCCAGGCGGGCGATGAGATCCCCCTTCTCGACCCTCATCGGCACGTCCACCGGGAGATCCTTGATGGTGCCCGAGACCTGGGTGGAGACCGTAACCGACGAAACCGGATTCACCGTTCCCGTGGTGGTGATGCGGGAGAAGATCTCGCCCTTCTCGACCTTGGCGAGGCGGAAGGGAAACACTTCCTTCTCTTCGGCGGGAAGGAGCCTGCCGGTCAGCGCGGACAGCCCCCCTCGGACCGAGCCGACGCTGCTCTCCACCAGCGCCGGATCGTACCAGAAGAGGCCCGCGGCCCCGGCCCCTGCCAGGACCACAGGGAGAACAAGTATCCAAATAAACCGCTTCATCTTGCTCTATCCGGTTGGCGGCCGCGTTTAGTGTCCCTCAATTAGACGGCCGCCGGTTCCTCGGCAGATGCCGGCTACTGAAAAGGCTACACCCTGTAGCTGCTGGTGGGCAACTGTGGAGCACCCCTCGAAACTCCGCTCTCGCCACCCGCGGTGGTATCTGGTAGACCGACAAACGGACAATCGTGGAACCCGTTACGGAGGCGACGCCCATGTTCAGCACACGTTACGACTACAGTCCGATCATTCACCGGCCACGGCTGGAGTGGCCCGGAGGAGCCCGCGTGGCGCTCTGGCTGGGCCCCAACATCGAGTGCTTCCACATCGACAAGGCCCTGCCGAGGGTCCCCGAGCCGCTGCCGGACGTGCAGTCCTATTCGCTCCGTGACTACGGCTCCCGGGTGGGTATTTTCCGCATGATGGAGGTGTTCGACCGCTACGACATGCGCGCCAGCGTGCTGCTCAACGCCGAGGTCTGCAACCAGCACCCGGCCATCATCGAAGAGGGCAACAAGCGTTCCTGGGAGTGGCTGGGCCACGGCATGAACAACAACACGCGGATGAACTCCTACGGCGCGAAGAAGCAGCGCAAGGTGATACGCAAGGTGCGCGACATCATCGCCCACGCCACCGGCAAGGCGCCCAAGGGCTGGCTGGGGCCGGGACTCTCGGAGACCCGCGACACGCCGGACTTCCTGGCCGCGGAGGGGTTCGAGTACTTGTGCGACTGGGGCCACGACGACCAGCCGGTGCCCATGCGGGTGGAGGCCGGCCGCATGGTCACCGTGCCGTACCAGCAGGGCATCAACGACATCTCCATGTTCGTCCACGCCAACCATACGCCGGCCGACTATTACCGGATCGTGTGCGACCAGTTCGACACCCTCTACCGGGAAGGCGCGAACGGCGGGCGGGTCATGTGCATCCCGCTGCACCCCTACGTCACCGCCATGCCCTTCCGCATCGGCGCCCTGGACCGCGCGCTGGACTACATCTGCTCCCACGACGGCGTCTGGAAGACCACCGCCGGCGACATCGCCGACTGGTACTACCAGCGCTACTACAAGGCCCCGGAGAAGCCGGACGACTAGACACAACCGGGAGGTTACGGGAATGGCAAAGGAATGGTCGACCCTGGTGCTGGAGCGGCCGGCCGGCGGCGTGGTGAGGCTCAACTTCAACCGGCCCGAGAAGCGCAATGCCCTCAACCGGGCGCTGACGGGCGAGATTCTCGAGGCCCTCGAGACCGTCCGATCGGATCCCGACGTCAGGGTCGTCATCACCCGCGGGAACGGACCGTGCTACTCCGCCGGGGCGGACCTCCATGATCTCCGGGCCATCCATGCCGAGCCGCCGCGGGACTGGGACCGCTCCCATCCCAACATGATGTTCTACGAAGCCTTCCGGAACTACCCCAAGGTCACCATCGCCCAGGTGCACGGCCACTGCCTGGGCGGCGGCATGGCGCTCATGACCGCCCACGACATCGCCATCGCGGCGGACACCGCCAAGATCGGCATGCCCGAGATCCTGCGCGGCAGCTTCGGGCAGATGGCCCTGAGCTCCCTCTACCACACCGGAATAACCGCCAAGAAGGCGGCCCTGATGCACTTCAGCGGGCGGAACTTCTCCGGCGCCGAAGCGGACCGGTTCGGCCTGGTATCGGCGTCGGTGCCCGAGGCCGAGCTCGATGAGGCGACCCTCCAACTCGCCGGGGAGATCGGCACCCGCCACCCCGCGGCCCTGGCCTGCGCCAAGATCGCGGTGCAGGTGGGCAAGGACCTTCCCCTGTCGCAGGCCCTGCGCACGGACCAACTCGTGGCCGCGCGCCAGCAGTTGATGATGGATTCGTTCTCGGACGTGGAGGAGTATCTACGGTCCCAGAGCGGCGGCACCAATACGGCCTACCGGCGCTCCGATACCTGACCCGGCGTGAGGCCGGCCTCAGGCCTCGCCGATGGCCCACAGCCGGTGCAGAAAGACTTCATACCTGACGGGATCGATATCCAGAACCTGTCCCCGCGTTGTGTTCGTTGCCATCAACCCGCGGTGAGCGACGCCGCCGCTTTCAGGACCTCCGCGGCCCGGGAGACCATGCCTTCGACGATCTCGGCCGCGGGACGCACATCGTTCTCGCCCAGCAGCCCGGCGATCTGGCCGCCCGGGACGCTCATGACGGCCACCCGGCTGCCGCTTTCCGCGGCCACCCGGAACTGGTCGTTGAGCACCCCCTGGAACGGCATCTCCAGCGCCTGCAGGCCCGATTCCTCCCACTTGCGAATCACCGGGCTGCGGTAGTGGCGGCTGGGCTTGCCGCTGGGAAAGCGGTCGAGCACGAAGTCCTCGGTCCGGCCCCCGATGAGCTGGCTCTTGTAATCGGCGTGGATCTCGCTCTCTGCGCTGGCCAGGAACACCGTGCCGCACCACACCCCCACCGCCCCAAGGCTCAGCGCCGCCGCCAGGCCCCGGCCGTCGGCAATGCCGCCGGCCACCACCACGGGTGTGGGCTTCACGGCGTCCACCACCTGCGGGATCAGCGGGAAATTGGCGATCCTGCCGGTGTGGCCGCCGGCCTCGTAGCCCTGGGCGATGACCACGTCCACGCCGTTGGCCGCGTGCCCCACGGCCTGCTTGACGTTACCGCACAGCGCCAGCACCTTCATGCCCCGTTCGTGGGCCAGCGGCACCACCTGGGCGGTATCGCCGAGCCCCACCGCCAGCACCCGGACACCCTCCTCCAGGATCACGTCCAACTGGCGCTGCACCATGTCCGGGGTCTTGACCTTGGACCACGGATCCGGGCCCTGGGTCTCCAGCCCGAACTCCTCGATGGCGTCGCGCACGAAGCTTACGTGGTCGGGATGGGTCTGCTCCAGGAACTCCCGGACATTGCCGACGTCCGCGTAGGGCGTCTGCGCCAGCCGCGGCAGCGTGATGTCCACGCCGAAGGGCCGGTCGGTCAACTCCCGGGTGGCGCGGATGCGCTCCCGGATGAACTCCGGCTGAAGCGGGCTGCCGCCGATGACCCCCAGGCCGCCCGCGTTGGACACCGCCGCCACCAACCTGGGCGGGGTCGTGGAGCCGCGGCTGTCCCAGCCCATGCCCGCCTGGATGATCGGGTGCTCGATGCCGAGCACTTCGCACAAAGCAGTCTTCAGTTTCACCATGCCGCCTCCACTACATGTCTTGAGGTCCCTGATCCTCTAACCCGAACCGGCATGCATTGCCAACGGGCGCGAGGACCCCGCTCGTGGACAGCCGCGACCGAACCGTGCTAGGGCCTGTCCCAACGGACGCGACCCGATTGCTCCGAACGGAACACCCAACTCACGAGGGCATGACATGGAGAACCGCCGCTACGACTATCAGCCCATCACCGCACGGCCCGGGCTCAAGTGGCCCAACGACGCCAGGGTGGCTGTCTGGGTGAGCCCCAACATCGAGTACTTCCACATCGACCAGCCGATCCCCAATTTCGGCATGTCCCAGGTCCCGGACGTGCGCGGCTACTCCCAGCGCGACTACGGCGCCCGGGTGGGCGTCTTCAGGATGATGGAGGTGCTGGACAAGTACGGCATCCGCGCCAGCGCCCAGTTGAACTCCGAGGTCTGCAAGCATCACCGGGAAATCGTCGAGGAGGGCATCAAGCGGGACTGGGAGTGGCTGGGCCACGGCGTCACCAACAACCTTCCCCTGACCGCCTATCCCGCCGACGACGAGTCCTCCGTCATACGGCAGGTACGCGACGAGATCGCCGCCGCCACCGGCAAGGCGCCCCGGGGTTGGCTCGGACCCGCTTTGGCCGAAACCTTCGACACCCCGGACCACCTGGCGGCGGCGGGCTTCGACTACCTGTGCGACTGGGGCTTCGACGACCAGCCCGTGGCCATGCGAGTCGAGACCGGCCGCATGATCGTCATCCCCTACGAGCAGGGCCTCAACGACATCAACTTCTTCCTGCGCTCCAACTACACCCCCAGGGAATATCTGCGGCAGGTCTGCGACCAGTTCGACGTGCTTTACCGGGACGGCGAGCGCAGCGGCACGGTGTTGTGCATCCCGTTGCACCCCTTCATTATCGGCGTCCCCCTCCGCATCAAGTACCTCGACCTCGCGCTGGAGTACATCTGCTCACACGACGGCGTGTGGCTGACCACCGGGGGAGAGATCGCGGACTGGTACTACCAGCGCTACTACGAGGATCCGGGGAAGCCGGACTCTTGAATGCGCTTGGGTAAGGATGCCGCGGCATTGTAATCACATATTCAACCACGCCAAGACCCTTCATGGCCCACTCGTTCGAGATCATCCCGCGGGCTCCGTATTCGTTCGACTTCACCGTGGCGCGCTTCATGCGCTTCACGAGCGAGAACGTCGACCTCGTGGAGGGCGGGCGGTACCGGCGCCTGCTGGCCGCCGGCCGCCAACTCGCGCTGGCCACCGTGACCAACGCCGGGACGGTGGCCAGGCCGCAGCTGGCGGTGGCGCTGCACAGCCCCTCCAGAGTCCCGCTCAAGCTCGCCGAGTTCGAGAGGCAGCTTCGGCACATCCTGTGTACGGACCTCGATCTCCAGCCGTTCTACCGCATGGCGCGCGCGGACGGAATGCTGGCGCCGATGGCGGGCCGGTTCCGCGGGCTACGCATCACCGCGAGCCCGACGCTTTTCGAGGCGCTGGTCACCGCCGTCCTCTCCCAGCAGGTCAACCTGACCTTCGCGTACTCCATCAAGCAGGCGCTGGTCGAAAGCTTCGGCCGCCGGTGGCGCCGGCAAGGGACCGTCTACCACGCGTTTCCCGAGCCGCGCCGGTTCGCCGCACAGACGCTGGAAGCCATGCGCGGCTTCCGGCTGAGCAACGCCAAGGCTGCCACGCTGATCCGCCTCGGCGAGGCCTTCGCCTTCGATCCCACGCTCCGCGGGTTGACCGCATTGTCCGATGAACAGATCGTGGAGCGGCTGACCGCCATCAAGGGCATCGGCCGCTGGTCCGCCGAGATCGCGCTGATGCGCGGACTGGCACGCCCGGACACGTTCCCGGCCGGCGACCTGGGCGTGGTCAAGTATGTGGCCCAGGGCCTGCTGGGCAGGACCGGCAAGGCCACCGAGGACGAGATGCGCGCCTTTGCCGAACGCTGGCGGCCCTACCGCGCCCTGGCCTTGGCCTATTGCTACGCCGAGCTGGCGGTACGCCGGGGCGCCTCCACACCGGGGATCGCCGCCGATTAGGGAGAGTCCAAGCCTGCGCTCCCGGGCAACGGCCCCTTTCTCCACGCTCCACTGTTGTCATTGGCGCCGATCTGTTGAATGCTGGACGGAACGAGAAGCGAACTCCCCGGCCCTACCCACGCGAACGACATGTCGAATACGTCCGACGATCCCGGAAACACAGACCAGACACTGTCCATCATCGTGCCGACGTTCCGCGAAGCAGCCAACATTGCCCCGCTGGCCGGGCGCATCGCCGGGGCGCTGTCCGGCACGGGCATCGAGTGGGAGCTGTTGCTGGTGGACGACGACTCCGGCGACGGCAGCGAGGCCGTGGCCGCCGAGCTTGCCCGGCGCCTGCCCGTGCGCATGATCGTCCGCCGCGAGCCGCCCCGGGACCTGTCCCTGGCGGTGATCGAGGGCATCCGGCAGTGCCGCTTCGACCGCCTGGTGGTGATGGACGCGGACCTGTCGCATCCCCCCGAGAGCATCGTGGACCTGCTGGCGGCGCTGGACGCGGGCTGCGACATGGTCATCGGCAGCCGCTATGTGCCCGGCGGCGTGATCGACCGCTCATGGGGTCTCTACCGCGCGCTGAACTCACGGCTTGCGACCTGGCTGACGCGACCTCTGGTGAAATGCGCCGACCCCATGTCGGGGTTCTTCGCCACGCGGCGCGGCGCCCTGCCCGATCTCCCGACCGTGCGGCCCATGGGGTACAAGATCGCCCTGGACCTCATGGTGCGCGGACGGCTGCGGGTGCGGGAGGTCCCCATCGAGTTCCGCGACCGGAGCCAGGGTTTCAGCAAGATGAACTGGCGGCAGCAGGTCCGGTTCCTGCGCCACCTGTCGGGGCTGTACAATCACAGGTTCGGCAGCATGGCGCGCGTCCCGTTCTTCAGCGCGGTGGGGCTCAGCGGCCTTGCCATCGACCTTGCCTGCTATCTCGGCCTCCAGTGGGCCGGGGTCGAGCACCGGCTGGCGCGCCTGCTGTCCTTCGGGCCGGCGGCCGGTTGGAACTGGGCCCTGAACCGCGGCCTGACCTTCAGCGAGCGGGCGCGACAGCCCCACCTCGGGCAGTTGGCCAGATCCATGGCGAGCAGTCTCGCCGGACTCGGGGTGAATGTCGGCAGCTACGCGCTGGCAACGAGCTACGTGGATATGTTCGACCGCCACCGGCTGCTGGCCTTCTTTTGCGGCGTCGGCCTCGGCAGCATCGTCAACTTCGTGGTGGCCGATCTTTACGTCTACAAGCGTCGCGCCCAACCCGGACGCTGAACGGCGCCGGCGAGCCAGTGTCGTGTCCCGCGTAAACGTTGACAAAGAACCGCAGGATTTTTGCGTGGGACAGGACGCTATTCCTCCCGCTCCGGACCGCCCGGGTCCGCGCGTCCGTAGGCATCCTCGTAGCGGACGATGTCGTCCTCTTCCAGGTAAGCGCCCAGTTGCACCTCCACCAGCTCCAGGGACACCTTGCCGGGGTTTTCGATCCGGTGCTTCGTTCCCTTGGGGATATCGGTGAACTGATTCTCCGACAACGTGAACGTTTCGTCCCCGCGGGTGACCCGCGCGGTGCCGCGCACGACGACCCAGTGCTCGGCGCGGTGGCGATGGGACTGCAGGGACAGGGCGTGGCCGGCATGGACGGTGATGTGCTTCACCTTGAAACCGTCGCCGCGGTACACGTCGTCGAAGGCGCCCCAGGGTCGATGGACCTTGCGGTGGAGCCGGTGCTCGGTCCCGCCCGCCGAGCTGAGCCTTGCCACCACCTTTCCGATATCCTGAATTCCGTTCCTGTCCGCCACCAGCACCGCGTCCGCGGTGTCGACGATGACGAGGCCGGACACCCCGACCGCGGCCACCGGGCGCTTTTCGGCGCGGATGTAGGTGTCACGCACCCCTTCCAGGAGGGTGTTTCCGCGGGCCACGTTGCCGGCGGCATCGCTTTCACCGAGATCGGCCAGCGCCGCCCAGGAACCCACGTCCGACCAATCGGCCGCGAGCGGCACCATCGCCGCGCCGGACGTGTGTTCCATGACCGCGTGGTCCGCCGACAGCGCCGGCGACCGGCCGAGTGACTCCGCCTCCAGCCGCAGGCAGCCGGCGTCCGCCGCCGCCCTCCCGTGGGCCCGTTCCACGGCTTCGCGGACGGCCGGCGCGTGAACGCCCAGCTCCCGCAGGTATCCCGAGGCCGGAAACACGAACATGCCGCTGTTCCAGTAGTAGCCGCCCTCTTCGAGATAGCGCGCGGCCGCCGCGGCATCCGGCTTCTCGACGAACCGCTCCACCCGGCGGCCGTGCTCGCTGACGCCGGTGGGGCCGCCGGCCTTGATGTAGCCGTACCCGGTCTCCGCACGGGCCGGAGCGACGCCGAAGGTGACGAGATGGCCGGCGGCGGCTTCCCGGACGGCGGCCCTCACCGCGCCGGCGAACCGACTCTCGTCACCGATCACATGATCCGCCGGCAGCACCAGCAGGAGGGGGTCTTCGCCGTCGTGGTCCAGGGCCAGCGCTTCCAGGGCCGCGGCGGCGATGGCCGGGGCGGTGTTTCGTCCCGACGGCTCCAACAGCACGGCGGATGGCGTGACATCGATGGCGCGGAGCTGCTCGGCCACGATGAAGCGGTGAGCCTCGTTGCACACCACGATGGGTCCGCGAGCCTCGCCGAGTGCGGCCAGGCGGCGGGCGGTGGCCTGCAACAGGCTGCGCTCCTCCACCAGCGGGAGAAACTGCTTGGGATGAAGCTCACGGGAAAGGGGCCAGAGCCGGGTACCGGCGCCGCCCGAGAGAATCACGGGGAAGAGGACTTGGCTCATGGAAGTGGACTCGAAAGCAAAGGCCTGAAACGCCTGTGGTCGACTATACCAGAGACACGGCGCCCACAAACAGGCTCACGGGCGCGCCGTGATCGGCGGGACGGCGTGCTCCGGAAGCCGGCATCATTCGCGCGTGGCGCCCCGAAGCGAAACCGCACCCCGTATGACCCGCCGGTTCCACCAGACGATCAAGGGCGTGATGAGGAGGGTGGGCAGAATCCATGCCAGCCATGCCGGGTCGCTTTCCACGTTGACCACCACCACGGCGGTGACGGTGGCGATGGTGCCCGCCAGCATGTTGGTGAGGTGCCGGGCGATGCGTTGCCGGCCGGAGCGAAGCGGCCCCCGGTGATGCCGCAGGTCGGCGGCGCTCAGGGCCAGTGCGATGAAACCGAACAGCGCCATGGTGATCCACTGGGAGCTGCCCCGCAGGAGAAGCGTGGCGCCGTAGCCCCACATGCCCAACCCGGTGAGCCCCATGACCGCGACGGCGGCCCAGTCCACTGCCCGCGGGCGTCCGCTCGCGTTCCGGGCGAAGCGCCAGCCGGCGAACACGAGATAGAAACTGAAAACGGCCACCAGCAGCAGCACGACATCGGACCCGAGCACGGCCAGCGGCAGCGCGCTCACGCACACCACCGCCATGGACGCGGCATAGACCCGCCCCGCCCTTATGTGAGGCGACCCTCCCTTTGCCGTGACGAGCGCAATGGCCGCGGCGGCCATCGCCGCCGAACCGGCGGCGATGTGAATCACCAGGAGAAGGCTGCCGGGCATGTCACATGCTCCACAGGGGCCGAGGGTCCCTGACTCCTGACCGGTTGCCGTCAACGCCAGATGTCGAACCGGCGGACAAGGGCCAGCCGGATGATCACCAGGTGGTTCTCGATCTTGTAGGGACAGGCCGTTCGAGGCCCTCCGGGTCCGCACGGATTGTTCCCGGACCGGTTGACGTAGCGGGTGGTGCGGCCGAAACCCAGATACGAACCGTCCAGCCGCCACCTCCAGGAGTCCAGCGCCGGGGTCTCGATACCGAGGCCGAGGACCCACCCGACTCGCGTCGCGCCGTGGTAAAAGGAGTCGTCGGGATCCTTGTGCCGCGGTATGTTCCGGGTGGAATCGAAGTCGATGTCGGTCAGGGAGTTCGTGATCCTCGCCACGGCCGCTCCGCCGTTGATGAAGATCGTCACCGGGCCTTCCTGGTGCTCCAGCCCCAGACGCGCCGTGGCCGCCCATCGGACGGCTGTTTTCGCGGTCTCGTCCCGGCCGGCGGGGTCGACCCGGTCGGTGCTCGCCGACATCTTGCCGAAGATGCCGTCGACCTCGATCCTGAACCGCGCGCCGTTCAGTTCGAACTTCCTTCCCAGCAACAGACCTCCGACCAGGTCGGCGCCGTCGTAGTCGGTGGACCAACCGGGCCGGCCAAAGTTACCGAAACCAGACGGGTCGATGATGCGATTTTCGGACCGGCCGCCGCCGAGGAAGATGCCTCCATAACCTTCCCCCCAGGACACCTCCCCGCGCGCGCCGCCGGCGCCGGCAAGGAGCAGGAGGGCCGACGCCATGAGCACCGCGAGGAGACGGGAAGTTCCGTTTCCTCGTTCCCGACCGACGGCTGGGGTGGGGCAGACCATGTCGAGCAATGTTATCATGAACGTCCATCAATGCAGAAACCGGCGCCTCGGCGGACAGGACACGGGTGCGTTGACGGACGGCAGCGCCCTGAATATAATCCCACAAACGAGCAAGCCCGCTGGAAGTCCAGGGGGCTTGCTCGTTTGTGACCAAGGCGCCGCACAGACCCGCGGGGGCACCGGGGAGCACGATGGGTACCGTCCACGAGATCTACGTCACACCGGAAGGCAGCGCCCGCATGCGGCGGGTCGATGAGGCCGAGGCCGTGGCCAGCATGGGACTCAAGGGCGACCGTTACTGCGAGCGGACCGGCTACTACAGCGGCTGGGACGAGTGTCAGGTGACTCTCATCGAAGCCGAGGAGCTTGAGGCCATCGCGGCCGACTCGGGCCTCCAGGTGCTCAACGGGGAGCACCGGCGCAACATCGTCACCCGGGGCATCCACTTGGCCGAGCTGGCGGGAAACGCGTTTCGCGCCGGAGAAGCGGTCCTGGCGTTCGATCGGCCGCGCCCGCCGTGCGCCTATATCCAGTCCATCACCGAACCGGGCATGACCCGGGCCCTGGCCGGCAAGAGCGGCATCTGCGCGCTGGTGGTCAAGGGCGGCGTCATCCGGCCCGGCGACGAAATCGCCGTGCTCTGACCACGGCAGTGCAAGCCCCGCCACCCCATCCAGCCCGGGCCGGCTCACCGTCCACGTTCTTCTACGGCTGGATCATCCTGCTGGGAGGCTTTCTCATCCTGGTGGTGGACGGCGGCGTGCGCTTCTCCTTCGGCGTCCTGGTGAAGCCGCTGGCGGCCGAGTTCGGGTGGGACCGCGGCGCCATCACGTTCGCCTACACGCTGAACATGCTGGTTTTCGGCTTCGGGCAGATGATGGCCGGACGCCTGTTGGACCGCTACGGGCCGCGGCTGCTGTTTTCGGTCTCGGCGCTGGTGGCTTCCGCCGGTCTTTTCCTGACCTCCCGCACCAGCTCCATCCCCGAGCTCTACCTCTATTACGGCGTCGTCACCGCGGTGGGAGTCTCGGGAATCACTATCGGCGTGGTCTCCTCCACCGTCTCCCGGTGGTTCAAGAGCCTCCGCGGCCTCATCGGCGGCATCGCCGTCACCGGCACCTCCTTCGGTCACTTCGCGATCATCCCGGTGCTGGCTTGGTCCCTGGAACGCTTCGGCTGGCGCGGGTCGTGGATGGGGCTGGGCGTCCTGGTCTCCGCGGTGGTGGTCCCGGTGGCGCTGGGGCTCATGAAGAAAGAGCCCGCGGACATGGGCCTGGAGCCCTACGAAACCGCCGGCGCGTCCTCAGTTCGGCGAACCTCCCCTGCGCCGGACTTCTCACCCAGGGAGGCATTCCTGTCCCGCAGCTTCCTGTTCGTGGCCCTGGCCTACGGCCTTTGCGGCTTCCAGGATTTCTTTTTCGTGACCCAGTTCATCCCCTTTGCCACCGACGCCGGCCTCACCAGCCAGCACGCCTCGAACATCCAGGGCCTGGCCGGCTTGGTAAGCCTGGCCGGCGTCCTGGTCTTTCCGGCGCTGACGGAAAAGGCAGGCCACGGCATTCCCCTGTCGTTCATGTTTCTCTTGCGCGCCGTCTGCTACGGATTGCTCGTTTTCTCGTCCGCGCAACCGGCCATATTCGCGGCGGCCCTGTTGATGGGGTTCACGCTCATGGCCACCGCGCCCCTTGCCGCCGCCATGACCGGCGACTACTTCGGGGTCAGGAACATCGGCCTGATCACCGGCGCCATCCTCTGGGTCCACCACACCGGCGGAGCCCTCGGCGCACTGCTGGGAGGGGTGGCGCACGCGGCCACCGGATCCTACGCCGGGATGTTCATGGCCTGCCTCGTCATGGCCTTCACCGGCGCGGCCGTATGCCTGGGGATCCGGCCGCCCGGGGGACCGCTGGTGCCGCGGGCCGGCAGATCTCCATCTGATCCCTGACCGCTACACGGTTGACTCGCCGCTTGCGGGCGAGTAAGCCGCTCAGGACCGCGACACTATCGGAGGAAACATGATCGACGCATATTCCTGGCGCACCAGCAACGGCCGCAAGCTGCACATCGGGCTGGAGGAGTTGGGCCTCGAATACCGCATCCATCCCATCGACATCCGCAAGGGGCAACAGTTCGAGGCCGACTTTCTCAAGATCAGCCCCAACAACAAGATCCCGGCCATCGTCGACCAGGACGGCCCCGGCGGAAAGCCCTACGCGGTGTTCGAGTCGGGAGCCATCCTCATGTATCTCGCCGAGAAGACCGGCAAGCTCATGCCCCAGGACACGGAGCGGCGCTACGTGGTGATCCAGTGGCTCATGTTCCAGATGGGCGGCATCGGTCCGATGCTCGGGCAGGCCAACCACTTCCGCGGCCAAGCCCCGGACAACGAGTACGGCGTCAGGCGCTACACCAACGAAGCCGGACGCCTCTACGGCGTCATGGACACGCGCCTGCGGGACCACGAGTACCTGGCCGACGAATACTCCATCGCCGACATCGCCTGCTATCCCTGGCTCCAGGGCCACGAGAAGCAGGGACAGGACCTGAACGACTTACCCCACGTCAAACGCTGGTTCGAAGCCGTCACCGCCCGTCCCGGCGTGCAACGCGGCCTCCAGGTCATGGCCGACGTACCCGTCACCCCCATGGACGACAAGGCCCGGGAGATCATGTACGGGGCGAAGCAGTACGAAAGGCGCTGACGGCGTTTAACACGGGCCCCGTTCAATCCTCCGCGCTCAGCTCCTTCCGGTACTTGCGCCAGCGGCCGCGGAACTGGTGATAGGTCAACCCCAGCGTGTCGGCCGCTTCACGCTGGTTGTATCGCGCGGCCGCCAGGCTTTCCCGTATCATGCGCACCTCGAGGTCTCGCACCGCTGCTTCCAGTGAACGGCTGTTCCCGTCGGGCGGACCTTCCGGACTGGCCGGCGGGGGCGCCTGAGCCGGCGCCGCGGCATCGTGCCCGGGGCCCGCGGCCGCACCGAAGGGCGAGACGAAGGGATCGAACGCGATCTCGTCGACGTCGGGGCCGGCGGATCGATACACGGCCCGCTCCACCAGGTTCCTGAGCTCGCGCACGTTACCGGGCCAGGGATAGCGTTCCATCCGCGCGACCACCCCGGGGCTGAACCGGGGCAGCTCCGTCCAGCACAACTCGTGGGCCATCCTCGCGGCGAAGTGGACGGCCAGCAGCAGGACATCGCCCCGGCGCGCCCGAAGCGGCGGGATGAACAGGACATCGAACGAGAGCCGGTCGAGCAGGTCGCGCTTGAAACGGCCCTCACGGGCCAGTGAAGGCAGATCCGCGTTGGTGGCGCCGATGATTCGGGCCTCCACGTGTACAGGCGTGGACGACCCCACCCGTTCGAAGCTGCCGTACTCCACCACCCGGAGGATCTTCTCCTGCACTTCCATGGGGATGAGGGCGATCTCGTCCAGGAAGAGCGTTCCGCCGGCGGCCGTCTCGAACCGTCCGGTGCGCCGCCGGTGCGCGCCAGTGAAGGCGCCTTCTTCGTGTCCGAACAACTCGGACTCCAGCAGCGCAGGCGCCAGCGCCGCGCAGTTCAGCGTGACCAGAGGCCCGCGCCAACGCGAGGACAGGTAGTGGAGCTTGGCTGCGGCCAGTTCCTTGCCGGTCCCCCGCTCGCCTATCAGCAGGACCGGACGGTCAACCTTGGCCGCGCGGGACAGCGTTTCCTGAAAGTCGAGGAAGGCGTCCGACTGTCCGATGGGCTCCGTGTATGACTCGGGCATCTACGTCCCCGTATGGTGTAAAATACTATTTTACGGTTTTTTTAACTTAAATCTAGTTTTATTGACGATAATATCGAAACGCTGTGACACTTGCAAACCCAACGAAAACAGAAGGTTGCACGTGGCAGGTCATTGCGGCACGGTCCGTGCTTTATCCATGCGTGTAACCGTTTCCGCAAACCTGCCGAGGGAGGAGTCAAATGGGGATCTTTACACGCCTGAGCGACATCGTCAGCTCGAACATCAGCTCCATGCTGGACAAGGCCGAGGATCCGGAAAAGCTCATCCGGTTGATGATCCAGGAGATGGAGGACACGCTGGTGGAGATCAAGGTCGCCTGCGCCCAGGCGATGGCGGCGCGCAAGAAGGTCGAGCGCGAACTGGATGAGGCGCGGCGGCGCGGCGACCAGTGGGAAGAGAAGGCGAAGCTCGCCGTCGCCAAGGGACGGGAGGACTTGGCGCGGGAGGCGCTGGTGGAGAAGCGGCGTTACCGTGAGCGAGCCGAGGTCCTGGAGGACGAGGCCGTCCAGTGCGCCGGCATCATCGAGCAGTACCAGTCGGACATGGTCCAATTGGAGGACAAGCTGGCGAAAGCGCGCGAGAACCAACGGATTCTGGTACAACGCCACATCCAGGCGCACAAGCGCAAGCGGGCGCAAACCGGGATCCGGAAGATGACCAGCGCCGACACCATGCTGCGGTTCGAGCAGTTCGAGAACCGCATCGAGCGCATGGAAGCGGAGGCCGACCTAGTGAATTTCGCGCACAAGCCGGACCTCGATGACGTGTTCGCCCGCCTGGAGCAGGACGAGGAGATCGAAGCCGAACTGCGCAGGCTCAAGGACGGCGCCGGGCGGTCCGAGACCTGAGGCGCGGCCGCGGTCCCAGCGCATGATCCCCACGCGCGGGGACCGTGCCGGAAGGCGTCATGGAAGTCATGGGAATCATAATGGGAGTGCTCGGGATCCTCTTGATCCTGGGAGCGATACTGATCGTCATGGTGGTGTGGGCCATCCGGGCGCTGCGCAGGAACGGAGCCGGCAGTGACGAGGCCCGCCTGATGCAGGAGATATACCAAGGCCTCAGCAAACTCGAGGACCGGGTGGAATCCCTGGAGACCATTCTACTCGACAGAAAGGAAAGACAGCCATGACTCAAGGCAGTTCCCGCATCTATCGCTCGCGTCGCGGGGTCATCCTCGGCGTATGCCGCGGTCTTGCGGAACACCTGGACCTGTCGGTTTTCTGGGTCCGGGTGATCGCCGTGGTGATTCTGATCAGCACCGGATTCTGGCCGGTGGCCGGCCTCTACCTGCTGGCCGCCCTGATCCTGAAGCCGGAGCCCGTGCTGCCGTTGCAGACGGCGAGAGAACAGGACTTCTACAACAGCTACGCGCACTCGCGCGCCCACGCGTTGGACCGGCTGCGCCACACCTTCGGTCAACTCGACCGCCGTATCCGCCGCATGGAGAGCGTGGTCACCAATCGCGAGTACGATTGGGAGCGGCGGCTGCGGACCGGAGAACGGAAACCCGAGCGGGATTGACAGTGGCGTCGGGCGCGTCAACTGCGGGTCACGCGGAACCGCGCCATGAAACGGCCGTCCACCCGGTCCTTCAGCAGCCAGCACCAGCGGGCGTGGGCGGCCCACCCCTTGTAGTCCATCAGCGCCTTGCCGTCGCCGGTGTTAAGGAGCCGCAGGAAATCATGCTGCGGCTCGTAGCGGGCCGGCGGCTCGCCGCGCACCAGCGCGTCGATGTTGCGCCACAGGACCGGCCCCTGGCGGACGGCGTACACTCCCGCCTTGGGCGCGGCGGCGCCCGTCATGGTGCCGCTATCCCCCACTGCAAAGACGTTGTCCGAGCCGGTGGACTGGAGCGTGTCGCGGGTGAGCAGGAAGCCCCTGGGGTCTTTCGGCAGGGTGGTGTTCTCCAGCACCGGCGGCGGCGCCGCGCCCGCGGCCAGGATGACCAAGTCCGCGGGAATGCGCCGTCCGTCGGCGCACGCCGTTTCCCGGGCGTCCACGCGGGTGACGCGCGCCCCCGCGACCACCTCCACGCCGCGTGCAGCCAGCAGCGCCTCCGCCTTGCGCAGGGCCCGGGGAGACAGTCCCCCGCCGATGTGCTTTCCCGCGTCAACGATGGTGACGGTGTGGCGTGCCGCTCCCGCAACCCGGTGCAGGTAGGCGGGCAGGCACAGGCCGATCTCGATGCCGCCCACGCCGCCGCCGATGACCAATATCCGCAGTTCCTCGCGACCCTGCCGCTCCAGTTCCTGCAACCGTTCGTAGAGGCGCATGAGAAACGTCTGCATGGGCTTGATGGGAACCCAGGCGTCGTCAGGCGCGTCGATGCCGGCGCGGTAGGGCACCGAGCCCGCGCCCACGGACAGGACGTCGAAGGGGACCGGCGCGTGTTGCTCGAAGCGGACGGTCCGGCTCTCCATGTCCACGCTCAGGGCGGGCTCCACCACCAACTCGGCCCGGGCCGCGTGGACGAGGCTCCGCAGGTCGATCTCCAGCCTGCCGGGCGGGTACTGGCCCGACAGGGTGCCGGGCAGCATGCCGGAATAGGTGGCGGCGGCGAAGCTCGACACGCACACGAGGCGGGCGCCCGGAAGGGGTTCGCGCCGCCACCTGTCCAGGACATGGGCGTTGGTGTGGCCGATGCCGAGGAGGACGATCCGCGCGGAGTCAGCCAAGGGCACGGACGGACGGACGCGCGGTCATGCGTTCATACCACGCCTGCAGCAGCGGCAGGCTCGGGTCCGGCAGGATGCCCCACTGGACGTGGCGCATGATCCGGGGCAGGTGGGCCGCGTCGAGAAGCGAGAAGTCGCCGGCCATGTAGTGACGCCCTTCGAGCTCCTGCTCCAGCGGTTGCAGATCCTGGATGAACCGGGCCTTGGCCGCGGCCAGCGCGCCGGCGTCGCGCTCGTCCTCGGGCTTCATCATCTCCGTGCGGATGGCCTGGTGGCTGTCGTTGGTGTGGGTGACGCCATAGTCGATGAGGATGCGTATCCGGGCGCGCGCCGAGGCGTCGGCGGGCAGCAGCGGCGGATCCGGGTACTTCTCTTCCAGGTACTCGTTGATGATACACGACTCGTAGAGCACCGTGTCGCCGTCCACCAGCACCGGCACCTTGCCGTGGGGATTCATGGCGAGGTACTCCGGATCCTTCTGCTCCCGCTTGCGCAGGTCCACGGGAACCGTCTCGTAGGCCAGCCCCTTCTCTTCCAGCACCACCTTCACCCGCTGACAATTGGGCGAGGTCGCGAAATCGTACAGCTTGATGGCGTCGCTCATTTTCGTGCTCCCTTTCGGCGGGACCTCGGCACGCGCCGTCATGGCGCGGGCAGGAGCCCAACCCCTATTGCCGGTGTCCCCGCACCACCCGGTCCAGCTCGTCTTTCCACTTGCCGGCCACGCTGTCGTGGGTCTCCTTGTCGATCTGGCTCACCGCCGGGAACTGGTCCTTCCACTCGAAGGGCCGGGTGGCGTCGATGATGGCGCGGGAGTTGAGGCCCTTCTTGTCACGGGGAATGATGGGGTCCAGCGGCCCGCTCCAGGTGCGCCGGATGATGTCGATGGAATCCACGGGGTTGGAGCGGGTGCACATGGCCCACACCACCTCGTTCAGGTTGGTGATGTCCACGTCGTCGTCCACCACCACCACGTAGCGGCCGAGGTAGGCGCCCGCGTGGCACTGGGCGGCCATGAGTGCCGCCTGCTTGGCATGGCCGGGATAGCGCTGGCGGATGGAGACGACGATCATGAAGCGCTGGGCCGGCGGCGGCACGTACACGCCGACGACGTCCGGCACCCCGCCCCTCTCGACGCCGTTCCAGATCATCGCCGAACGCAGCATGGAACGGTACATGCCGTGGATGGTGGGCCGGAACGGCGGCGCGCTGGTGAGGATCGGATCGTCCCGGTGGTAGAGGGCCTTCAACTGCACCACCGGCTCGGCCCGGCGGGCGCTGGCGTAGTAGCCGGTCCACTCGCCGAAGGGGCCCTCGGGACGGGTGTCGCCCGGGATAATCTCCCCTTCCACCACGATCTCGGCCGCGGCTGGCACCCGGAGGCCGGTGAGCGGGGCCTCGATGACGCTCAGGGGCTGATCCACCAGGCCGCCGGCCCAGGCGTACTCGCTCACCCCCGGCGGCACCGCCTGGGACGCGGCCACGAACATCAGCGGGTGCTGGCCGAAGGCCATGGCCACCTGCACCGGCTTGCCCGCCTTGAGCGACTTCTCCATGTGCATGCGCCCGTGCTTGCCCGGGGAGATGTAGAGCGCGAGCTTGTCGGCCTCGTGGACCATGACCCGGTAGCAGCCGACGTTCTCCTCGCCGGTTTCCGGGTCCCGGGTCACCACCAGATGCGCGGTGCCGAGGTAGCGGCCGCCGTCGCCCGAGTGCCAGCGCGGAACCGGGATGTCGAGGATGTTGATGTCCTTGCCCGTATGGCGGTTCTCCATCACCGGGCCGGTGGGCACCACCCGGGGCTCGAGAGGCGTGAGATCGGCCAGCCGGGTACGCAAGCGGTCGATGACCTCGATGGTGCTGAGGTCCAGCGGCAGGCCGAGGGTCAGCGCCGTCCGCTCCATGGTCTCCATCATATTGGCGAGGACCCGCCCCTGGCCCTTGTGGCCAGCGACGTTCTCGAACAGAAGCGCCGGCGGCGCCGGCGACCGCTCGCAGACGATCTCGTTCAGGGCGCCCACCTCAAGGTCCCAGTGGGCGCCGGAGATGCGCTCCAACTGGCCGATTTCCTCCACCTGCCGGAGCCACACCCGAAGATCGTCAAAGGTCGTCGGCTCCTGGTCGTGCTTGCGTTCTGGTCTTGCCATTTTCCACCTCTCGGTAGCCGCTATTCCGGTTCCTTCAACTCCCAGGTCTCCGGCGCGAACAACTCCTCGGGCGAGAGGTTGCGCTCGCAGATGCCCTGGGCCTCGCAGTATTCGATGAAGGTATTGAGGACGTCTCGGTTGGCGTCCAGGCCGTAGGGACACGGATCGCCTCCGAACACCGCGCTTTCTTCATCCAGCGCGTGCTGCCGCCACGCCATCACCATGCTCGGGATGTTGGCGTACCAGTGCCGCGCCTGCCGCTTCGCCTGGCTGAACAGCTCGAAGAGGGCGGCCGCGACCTCGGGTTTTTGCTCCAGCACCGATTTCCGGACGGCCAGCACGTGCATGATGGGAAAGATCCGGGTCTTCCTGAAGTACTCCGCCTCGACGTCCCGGTAGTCCCCGAACAACCGCTTCAGTCCCGGGTCGGCCAGGAGCGGCGGAAGCTGCGTCTCGGTGACGCCCAGCATGTCCAGGCGCCCTTCCCGGATCGCCGCCATGGCGCGGTCGGCGGCGCTCCCTTCTCCCTGCAGCACCTCGATGACGGCCCCGCCGGGCAGCTTCACCAAGGTCTCGGGACTGCCGTCGTCCCAGTGGTGCAGGGAAGCCGCGTGCCATTGGGAATTGGACGGCGTCACGCCGTACTCGTTCATCAGAGTGCCGCGGATCCACACCGCCGCGGTCTGGACCCAACGCAGGAAGCCGAGCCGCTTGCCCACGAGATCCTCCGGCGTGTCGATGCCGGCGTCCCGCCGGACGACGATGAAGCCGTGGCGGAACATACGGGACGGAAAGACCGGAATGCCGATGAAGTCGCTCTGGTTCCGCGACGTGTAGTAGATGAGCTCGGCCAGCGACATCTCCGAGACGTCGAACTCGCCCCGGTACATGGCGGCGAACATGCCCTGCACGCTCACCTGCTCTACGGCCTCCAGCTCGATTCCGGGAGCGCCGAGGACGCCCCGGAGAATGGCGTTGGTGCCGTCGTAGTTGCGGCAGGCAAGACGGAGTTGGCAGGGGTCGGCCATCAGCCCGGCTTCACCCGGCGCTTCGCCAGCTTGGCGCCGGTCTGGAGATAGTCGCTCTTCACCGCGAGCCGGGCCTCCTCCTCCCACTCGTCGTCCCATTGCCCCAGCGAATAGCCGTACCACGGCGCCTGGGGCGTCAGCGGCGGCAGCTCCAGCCGGTTCCACAGCTCCCGGGCGTGCTCCATGAACTCGCGCTTGGGCAGCGAAATCGGCGGAAAAGGCTCCTTCAGGATGGCGTTGATGAGCATGCCCGAGTCCGTGGCCGGCTGGTAGAACATCTCCTTGGCGGTGACCAGGTGGCCCTCGTCCTCGAACGGCGGCGAGTGGCCCTTGACCCGCCCCGGCAGGATCAGCACGTCCTGGTGCGGCTTGGAGCGGTAACAGATGGCCCACCACACGGCGTCGAGATTATGGGGATCGATGTCGTCGTCCACGGCGATGGCGATCTTGCCGACGCCGTGCTGGTAGTTGGCGATGCTGTTCAAGGCGCGCCAGACGTCCCCTTCCGCGGGCTTGCTCATCTGCACGATGACGAGCTTGCGCAGGTTGGTGAGAGGCTCGTGCATGGCCACCTGGGTGACGCTCTTGATGCCGACGGTGTCGCGCAGGTAGCGGCGCAGCAACGGCTCGTAGCCCACCTTCTTGATGACGCTGGACTCGCTGGGAGTCACTTGGCTGATGAACGAGCACAGCAACGGCTTGCGTTTCATGGTGATGGCGGTCACCTCCATGAACGGCGACACCGTGCGCGGGTGCAGGTAGCCGTGGGACTCGCCGAAGGGGCCCTCGGGTTCCACGAAATCCGTGCTGATGAGCCCCTCGATGACGATCTCGGCGTTGGCCGGCACCTCGATGTCCACGGTCTTGCAGCGGACCAGTTGGACGGGCTCTCCCGCCAGGCCGCCGGCGATGCCCATCTCGTCCACTCCCGGCGGCACCTTCTGCACCGTGCCGTAGGAGACCACCGGCGGCGCGCCCACCACCAGCGCGGCGTGCAACGGCCGGCCCTGCTCCCGGCACTTGTCCCAGTGCGGGAAGATGTGCTGGTGCATGCCCGCGTACATACCCACGCGCTTCTGGCTCTTGATCTGCCCGCGGTAATTGCCCTGGTTGCGGACACCCGTTTCCGGGTCCTTGGTGAACCAGTGGGAACAGGTGGTGTAAGGCGCGTTGTCGAACCCCGGCGTGGAGATGGGAACGGGAAGCTGCAGTAGCCCGCCGCCCTCGATGTCCAGGTCCGCCCCTTGCAGGACCACGTCGTGAACCGGTCCGGACTCGACGATGGCGGGTTCGATGGGGTTCGCCAGCGCATGCGCCCAGAGGTCCGGGATCTCGTCCACCGGTCGCTGCAAGCCGACCGAGTACACTTGCGGCGAGGCCGCCAGCGCGGCTACCGCCACCGGCATGTCGTAGGTCCGGCCGTGGCTGTCCGTCACGTTCTCGAACAGGAAGGCCTTGCGTTCCGCCTCCGGCAAGCCGCCGCGGAATTGCCAGCGCACCAGCGGATGCATCTCCGTGTCCTTGTTGATGGGGTGGCGGATGCGCAGCAGGAGGCCCGCGGACTCCAGGTTGGACAGGTGCTCTTGAAGGTCGGGATAGGACATGTCGGGCTCGCGTGGTCCGTGGATTCGCGCCTACCGGCGCCCGCCGTTGCCGCCGGGACGCTGCTCTTCACGGTAGAGCTCCAGCGCTTCCAGCACCGGCCGGTCGTTCATGGAGAAGACCACCGCCTCCTCGTCGAAAGGGTTCTCGTGGCGGTGCCATTGCCAGTTGGGGATCATGAACGAGTCGCCCTTCTCCCACTCCAGGAAGCCCTCGCCAACCGCCGTGCGGCCGCGGCCGCGGAACACGTGGTAAAGCGCGGTGCTGGTGTGGCGGTGGGTGCCCGTGGCCCAGCCCGGTTTCAGCAGTTGCGCCTCACAGGACAGGGTCGCCATGGTATAGCCGCCGGTGACCGGATTGGTGTAGCGGACCAGGTGGCCGTCGAAGGGATCGGCCTCGACGTCGGCGATGTTGTGGAGCGAGGCGTCGGTATCCTCCCAGCGGTAGCAGAACGGCAGGCCCCGGCCGGGGGATTCCGCGCGGGCCGGCGGGCGGGCGAAGCCGTAGCGCATCTGCGCGTCGCCGTCGGCGCGGGTGACACCCTGGGTGTCCTTGTCGTAGTTCTCGAAGAACAGCACGTTCAGCGCGTTGATGAGCGGGCCGTCGAGGCCGTCGAGCCAGACGATGGGCTCGCTCGATTCGTTGTGATGCTCGTGCCAGGTCCAGTTGGGGGTGAGGATCAGGTCGCCCTCGTGCATGGGGAAACGCTCCCCCTCCACCAGCGTGAAGGCGCCGCTCCCCTTCACCACGAAACGGATGGCGGCCATGTTGTGCCGGTGCGGCCGGGCGATCTCGCCGGGGTTCACCACCGAGAAGGTGAAGAGCAACGTCCGGGAGGTGGCGCGGGTGGGGTTCTGCGGGTTCACCAGCCGTATGGCCCGGCGCTCCGCCAACTCGAGGCCGACGGATTCCCTGGCGTCCATGAGGCACGGGTGGACTTCCCGCCACTTCCACAGGTAGGGCGCCTCGTCCTGGTGTTCCGGCGTGCGGGTGTTCCAGAAGCCCGAGAGGTCGTGCTCGGCCAGCGAGTCATTGAGGTCCTTGATCTCCATCTTCATGAGAGGTCCCTCGGGATGCTTGCAGGGGCCGGGGCGCCGGTACCTATGGCAGCCGCGCCATGGCCGCGGCCATGCCGCCGAAATAGGCCCGGTGAAGGTCCATGGACTCCCGGGCGGTGCTCAGCACGCCTTCCTCGGCGCCTTCGGGCACGAACCGCTCGAAGATGTCCAGGAACATTTCGGAGTGCTTCTCGTCCGCGGCGCGATGGGCGGTGAAGTTGGGCATCTGGTCGTCGGTGAACTTGAGGTCCCGGCTCCAGCGTTCGTACAGCCGGCCGCAGTTGCCCCCGCCCAGGTCCCCCAGCAGGCGGTCGTCGTTGGTCCACTCCGCGATGGTGGAGGCGGCCAGCGCCTCCTGCCACGGCTTGGTCCGAGCAATCCACCACCAGCCGTAGACGGCCGCCCGGGTGGCGGGCAGCGGCTCGGCGTCCAGCACTTCCTCCTCGCTGAGTCCTACTTCCCTGCCCTGCCGGAAGATCAGGTCCAGGTGGCCGCGGTCCGAATAGTCGTCCTCCACCAGTTCCTCGTACTCGTGGGACATGATGCGCTGCTTCACCAGGTGCACGGGACAGTTGGCGGCCACCTGGGGCCAGTAGTGCCGCCGCTGGCGGACGTAGATGCCGAGCTGCGACAGGTAGAGCCGCGCGCGCTCCAGGCTGACGGGGGTTTCGTAGAACTGTCCCAACTCCGGAGACCGGAAATAGTCCCTGACGATCTCACCAAGCTCGTTGCGCCATTCCTTCGGGTTCATGACTCTTCTCCTTACGTGCTGGTTCAGGAAATCAGTCCCGCGCCACGGCCAGCGCGTTCTTGAGCCGCGTGGCCTGCTCGCTGTTGAGGTCCTTGGTGGGCCACCTCGGGAAATCCACCACCGGGAGATCCCGCAGCTTGAGAGACTCCCGCAGGACCGAGCGGCCCGCGGCCCGCTGGAGGTCGCTGACGACCGCGGTGAATTCGATCACCCGCCGCTGCAGTTCAACCGCCTCCTCCAGCTTGCCCGTCGTGGTCGCGACCCACAGATTCACCAGCAGCTCGGGGATGGCCACCGTCAGCGGATGAATGGAGCCGGCGAGACCCCACAACACCCCCGGCATGATCAGCGTGGCGGAGCCGGAGAACACGGCGCAACTCGCGGGCAGCGCCCGCACGAAGGCGAGCTGCTGCTCCAGGGGAATGAACGACATCTTGATGCCGCAGGCCTCCGGGACTTCCGACACCAGCTTCGCGGTCCACGGCGCGGTCATGCGATAACCGCTGTTCACCGCGTTGTTGTAGATGAACATCGGATACTGAATGGCCTCGTAGACCTTGACGTAGTGCTGCAGAACCTCGTCGTCGAGGTGGTCGAAGTAATACGGCGGCACCACGCCGACCACGTCCGCGCCCTTGTCCCTGGCGTCCCTGGCCAGATCGATGGTGGTGGGGGTGTCGGCCGTGCCCGCGTGAATCACCACCGGGATGCGGCCCGCCACCCGGTCGATGACGATCTTCGCGGTGCGCTTGCGCTCATCCGGCGTCATCGCCGGACCCTGGCCGAAGGTGCCGAGCACGAACAGGCCGTGCACCCCGGCTTCCACGTAGAAGTCCGTCAGCGCCAGCACCGCGTCCTCGTCCACCGCGCCGGTGCCGGTAAACGGCGTCGGCAACGGAATGTACATACCCTTCAAGCGTTCCATAAGCTCGCTCCGTAGTATTGGTTTCAGTTTTCGGACCCACCACGGGTCATAGGGCAACGGCGGATGGCTGTCAACGGACGCGGCTAGCGTTGCGCGGTGACCTCGATTTCGATGAGCTTGCCCTGGGCGGAATAGCCGTCCACGAACGACCACTCGACGCGCCCCGGACGGGGCGCCACGGCGCGTTCGAACGCGTCCTTCAGCGCGGCCGGGTCTTCCGCCCGCTGGAGGAAGAACGACACCAGCACCGCCTGCTCCCAGGATACTCCGGCGTGTTCCAGGGACTCGCCGATGAGGCCGCAAACCTCCGTCACCTGCTCGGCAAGGTCGCCCGATGTGGAGGTGACGCCCGACAGGAAAACCAGGCCTTCGAGACCGAGATAGCGTAGCGGCACGATGGGCGGATCGTACTCCACCAGCTTCTTGCTGCCGCCGGAGCGCATGGCGATGAAGTCCAGCGAGACGGAGGCGCCGGAGTCGAGGTGACCGGGCGCGATGTAGCTCGAACTGGAGGAGCGCGCGCTCCCGCGCATGCGTTTGGAGCGGGCCTGACTGCCGAGGTTCCGGCTCTCCCGGTCCCGAGCCCACAGCCGCGTCCGCACCGTGTCGGCCAGGGACAGGCCCAGTGCGCCGATGCGTTCCTCGATGCGGTCGAGGATCCCGTCCATGCCCTGGTCGGCGGCAACGCCGTCGGCGCCCTCGCACGAGACCGCGACGAATTCGCGGCCGAGCCAGTCAAAGGATTTCATGCGCATGGGTTGGATCCCTCGTCATGCGGATCAACCGGACAAGACGTGGACGTCTCATCGCAACACACCGGAGCGTCGAAGAACGCCAGCGTCCGGATCTCGATGCTCTCCCGGCCCGGCGCGCCGGCTGGGCTCGTGGGGTCGTCGAAGGAGGAATGGGCGGTAAAGCGCGCCCTTCCGTCCCGGGCGGAGTCGAACGTCTTGAAGACGATGGCCTCGTTCCGTGTCATGGCCGGGAAATAGAACCAGCGGTGGTCCGGCCCGTACTTGATCTGGTAGGTCTCGCCGATACGGCCGGGGTAGCTGCGCTGGGACGCGATCAGCTCCTCCGCTCGCAGCGAGCGGGCATCCGCGATGGCCAGCGGGTTGGTGCGCACCGGGTTGCGAGTGGGCTGCCACACCTGGATGATGGCGAACCGGCCCTGGAGCAGCCGTTCCGCCTCGTCCGCCGGCAGGATGTCCCGGACCCGCTTGGGCCCGGACCAGTCGGTGTAGTCGTTGTGCACCGAGCGGTTGGGCTCCCGGACCTTCCGCTCCGCCCGGATGCCTTCGTCCTGGGCTCGGAGCGTGTGATCGAAGATGACCACCCGGGAAGCGCCGCTCTCGCGCTTCACCAGCGCCTCCACCTCGGGGTAGTAGACGGACCGGAGCTCGTCCTCGTCGTAGAAGTCCTTGACGCGGGTGTCGTGCCGAACGAACACGAAACCTTCGCGCTCCAGCGAGAACTCGCTCGCCATCGGACGGCCGTTGTGGATGGCGGCGCGGCGGGCCTCGTGCCTGCCGGTGCGCAACACCGGCGTGCTGTTGAGCACGGCGGTATGCGTCACCGGTTTCTCGCCGGTGTCCAACGCATAGTTCAGAACGGCTTCCACGGCATCCGGTGCGGTCTCGACCGACTCGAGTCCACTCATGTGCATACCTCCCGCGAATGACTTCTACTCTCACCGCGGATGGTATCAGCCCAAGGCCTGTTCAACAATAACGAACGGCGGATCGCGGCACGGACCGACGCCTTCCTGGCCGGCGCTGCGCATTGACACGACCGCGGGCCATTGGCTAACGTGCCAGTCAGGTTCTTCCCGCGCGACGGGTCCCGAAGATTCCCTGGAAGGAGCCCGAAATGGGACGTGACTACAACGTCATATCGGCCGACGGCCATATCGACCTGAACCCCGACATCTGGCGCGGCCGGGTGGCAACATCCATGCGCGAGCGCGCGCCCAAACGGGTCAAAATGCCCAACGGGTCGGATGCGGTGGTGGTGGACGGCGGCAAGCCCAACACCATCGGGGTGACCCGGAGCGTGCGGGTGAACAAGGAGGACATGGCCAGGCAGGTGCCCACCTTCGAAACCTGCGCGGGCACCGGCCCGCCGGAACAGCGGCTGGAGGAACAGGCCAGAGACGGCATCGACGCGGAGGTGGTGTTCTCGCAGATCTCCTTCGTGCTGGAGCAGGCCAGGGACCGCGAACTCTATTGCGAACTGGTGCGGGCGTACAACGAGTTCCTGGCCGAGGAGTACATGGCGCCGGCCCCGGACCGCATCATCCCCATGGGCGTCATCCCCGTCAGCGGCGTCGACGACGCGGTGCGGGAGATGGAACACTGCGCCCGCCTGGGCCTCAAGGGCGTCAAGCTCGACAGGTTCCCGAGCGGCCGGGGCTACCCCACGGCCGAGGACGACCGTTTCTGGGCCGCCGCCCTGGACCTCGGCGTCGCCCTCACCAACCACAACACCGGCAACATGGGCTCGGGCAAGGACGAGGCCGCGTTCACGTACCAGCGCAAACCCGGGCCCGACGTGCACGTCAAGGAGCCCATGAACTACTTCTTCCGCTTCACCAACCCCGCCATGGTGGGCGCCGTGCAGATGGCCTTCGCCGGCGTGTGGGACCGCTTTCCGACGCTCAAGATGTACTGGGCCGAGACCATGATCGGCTGGTTCGAGTACGGCCTGTGGCAGATCGACGACCACTACCAGCGCTACATGCCCATGATCCACGAGTTCTGGGGGCTCCACTACCTGGAGAAGAAGCCTAGCGAGTACCTGACGGAGCACAACTACTGGGGCTTCCTGCACGACCCCATCGGCATCAAGCGGCGGGAGTGCATCGGCTACGACAAGCTCATGTGGGGAACGGACTTCGCCCACGCGGCCAGCGAGTACCCCAACTCAATCCCGATAATGGAGCAGGACTTCGAGGGAGTGCCCGCCAACGAGCGGCGGGCCATGCTGGTGGACAACTGTGTGAAGTATTTCGGGCTGGATGCATGAACGTGGCGCCCCGCACCGAGGACTTGTCGTGAGCGATGTCGGCACCACCCACGAGGACCTTGAGCAGTACCTCGCCACCCACCACCTGGTAGGGGCCGGGCTCCGGCGTGAAGGCATGGCGGCGCCACGCACCGGGCCCGCCGGCGCCCACTGGCGCTGGGAAGGAATCTACAAGGGACTCATGCGGTCCGGCGAGATCGTCACCGTGGGCCCCGGCGGCATGACCGGCATGCGCTCGGTCACCGGCATCGAGGCGCGCCGTTTCCCCATCTGGATGAACGTGCAGATCCTCATGCCCGGCGAGCGCACCCAGGGACACCGGAACATGCGGAACGAGACCCGCCTGGTGTGCCAGGCGCCGAAGGAAGCCGCGTTCGTGTGCGAGTTCGAAGCGTTTCCCATGGAGCGGGGCGACGTCGTCATCAGCCCGTCCTGGACCTTCCACGACCACTGGAACCAGGGCACGGTCCCGGCCCTGTACGTGGACGGCTATGACAACGGCTACAACGGCGGAGTGAACCTGAACGAGCGGCTGCCCGACGATCTCCCCTACCAGGAGATCCGCAAGCCCGACGGCTACGGCGGCCGCACCCGCGGCCTCGCGCGCCCCACGGCCGCCGGCCGGCCCTTCCCGCTGCCGCCCATGCGCTATCCTTGGGCCGAGACTCTGGCGGGACTCCGGGCACTCCAGGAGGCCGGCGAGGAGGACCCTTGCGAGGGCGTCCATCTGATGCTGGCGAGTCCAGTGGACGGCGGCCCCACCCTGCCCACCCTTGCCTGGCATGCGCAACTCCTGCGCGCCGGGCAGGCCACCCTGAGCCACCGGCACAACAGCAACACTTTCTACCACGCGTTCGAGGGCGCCGGCGCCGTGGTCATCGAGGGGGAGCGGCTCGAGTGGCGTCAGGGAGACATCTTCGCGGTGCCGGCCTGGGCGTGGCACCATCACGAGAACGGTCACGAAAGCGACTCCATCCTGTTCTCCATCGACGACTGGCCGGCGCAGACCAAGCTCGGCTTCTACATCAAGGAGACCGCGGCGGCAGACCCCCAGGACGGGTAGCAGGCCCGCGCCATACCGAAGGGAGACGAACCCATGGCGAACCCCAAGCTCCGGCTCGGCTTCCGTGAGCCCGAGGTGGACACCAACCGGCCCTTCCTGGACGGCACCGTCCAGGTGGAGGGTTTCGACCTCGAGATGAGCGACTTTCACGGACCCGAGACCATCGACGCGTGGGACGCCAGCTTCGGCGGCCTCATGCGCACCAAGGGCAGGGGCGCGCACCCGTACGTGTCGATCCCGGCCTACCCCAACCGCAAGTTCCGCCTGGCTTACATCTTCGTGAACGTTGCCTCGGGCATCGAGGCTCCGAAGGACCTGGAGGGGAAGCGCGTGTTCGTGAGCAGCACCGCCGGGGTGTGGTCCCGGGCCGCGCTCCAGAACCATTACGGCGTGGACCTCGCGCGTATCCGTTGGTGCATGCCCGGGCCCGAGGCCGAGAGCTGGGCCGCGGACGTCGAGGTGGAGGCGCTGCCGCATATCCTGGGACCGCAACCCGGCGAGCCCCTGGACGAAATGCTGCTCGCGGGAGAAGTCGATGCGGTCATCGAGCCCAACGTGCTGCCTTCCATCAGCCGCAAGGACCCGCGGGTGCGCCGGCTGTTCCGCGACTACAAGACCGAGGAGATCGACTACTACAAGGCCACGGGCATCTTCCCCATCAGCCACATGGTCACCCTCAAACAGGATTTCGTGGACAAGCACCCGGACGCCCCGGTGGCGCTGTTGAAAGCGTACCGCCAAGCCCGGGACGTGGCGCTGGACCGGCTGTACGGTTCGGACCCCGAGATCCTCATCACCTCGTGGGTGGCCGCGGCCATCGACGAGCAGCGGGCAGTCATGGGAGAGAACTACTGGTCCTACAACGTCGCCGACAACGTCCGTTCGCTGGAAGCCATGATGACCTTCGCGCACCAGTTCGGGCTGACGTCCGAGAGGCTTAACTACGAGGACTTCTTTCATCCGGAGGCCGCGGCGTTGGAAGGGGTTTAGGCGACGGGAACAGGAGACGATCATGAGTGAAGCTGTCAACACCGACGATCCGCGGCTCGCGGAACTGCACCGCATCATGGCCGAGAACTCCCTCGCGGGCCACTGGCAGCCGCGCCAGCCCGCGCCGGAGCTGCGCCCCCACCTGTGGAGCTGGCCGGTGGTCTATTCCTGCCTGATGGAGTCCGGCGAGGTGGTGAAGCTCGGGCACATCGACGAAGCCGCCAAGCGCCGCACGGTGCAACTGGTGAATCCGGGGCTTACCGCGTTCAAGTCCACCACCCGCACCATCCAGATGTCCGTCCAGCTCGTCAGGCCGGGAGAACGGGCCGAGTGCCACCGGCACACGGCCGCGGCCCTGCGCTTTGTGGTGGAGGGCGACGGCAGCGGCTACACCACGGTGGAGGGAGAAGAGATGCACATGGAGCCCGGCGACCTGGTGCTGACGCCGAGCTGGACCTGGCACGACCACTACAACCAGGGCGAGAACAACATCGTATGGCTGGACGTGCTCGACGTCCATCTCATGAACCACCTGGACGCCAACTTCCACGAGAACTACGGCGAGGGGCCGGCCCAGCCCGTCACCAAGTCCGAGGGCCACAGCCGCCACCGCATGGGCGCCGTGCGGCCGCTCACCGCCAGTCCGGGCAACCGCGCCCTCCCCTACACCTACAAGTGGAGCGACACCCTGCCCGTGCTGGAACAACTGGCCGCGTCCGCCGACGGCGACCCCCACGACGGCATCCTCCTGCAGTACGCCAACCCCGTCACCGGCGGCCCCACCATGCCCACCATCGACTGCCGAGTGCAGTGGCTGCGCCCGGGCGAGGACACCCGCCCCCACCGCCACACCAGCAGCACCATCTACCACGTGATGCAAGGAGCCGGCAGCACCGTGGCGAGCCGCGACAAGGACAACGGCACCCCCATGGCCTGGACCGAGCAGGACTGCTTCGTGATCCCTTCGTGGCACTGGCACCAATTCAAAAACGACTCCCAAACCGAGCCCGCGATCCTGTTCTCCGTCACCGACCGCCCGGTCCTGGAAAGCCTGAACCTCTACAGCGAGGAGGACGCGTAACGCGAACTGCAACGCGGAGAGCCGGGCGGGCGCGTCCCTGAAATCTGTAGACGGCGGGCGGACGTGGCAACGATCCACGACGCCACCCGGGCGAGGCAGTTCGTCACGAACCCGGCACCCACCGTCTCCGGATTTCAGGGACGCCCCCCGCCCGGCTCGGGAACAAGCGGTACGAGACGAAGTCAACCCATTCGGCCCCGGACGCCCCCCGCCTGGCTCGGGAACAAGCACCCCGTAAAGCAAACCCATAAGACCAACCACCCCGAAATCCGCCCATGGCAACTCCACGGTAACCCCTCATGCTTGACGCGATAGCGCAGGCCAGCCTCCAGATCCTCGACCCGGTCCACCTCTTCATGCTGTTCGCCGGGACCTTCCTCGGGCTCATGCTCGGGGTCATCCCAGGCATCGGCGGCGTCACCGGACTGGCGCTGCTGCTCCCCTTCACCTTCGACATGGACGCCGTCTCCGCCTTCGCCTTCATCATCGGCATGCTGGCGGTGACCACCACCTCGGACACCATCCCCTCGGTGCTCTTCGCCGTGCCCGGCACGGTGGGCTCCCAGGCCACCATCATCGACGGCCACGCCATGGCCAAGCGCGGCGAGGCCGGACGCGCCTTCGGGGCCGCGTTCACCGTATCCGCCATGGGCGGCATCTTCGGCGCCTTGCTGCTCACCCTGTCCATCCCCGTCCTGAGCCCGCTGGTGCTGACCTTCGGCTCTCCGGAATTCTTCATGATGGTGGTGCTGGGGGTGTGCATGGTGGCGAGCCTCAGCGGCGCGGCGTTGATGAAGGGCGTGGTGGCGGGAGGCGCGGGCCTGCTCCTCGCCACCGTGGGCACCGACCCCATCCTCAGCGTGGAGCGCTGGACCTTCGACCAGATCTATCTGTGGGACGGCTTCCACGTGGTGCCCATCTCCCTGGGCCTGTTCGGCCTGGCCGAGGCCACCGACCTGCTGGTTTCCGGCAAGAGCATCGACGCGGGCGCCCTGGGCCGGCTCAAGGGCCGCTGGGAAGGTGTCCGGGACGCCTTCCGCCACTGGTGGCTGGTGATCCGCTCCGCCACCCTGGGGGTGTGGATCGGCATCATTCCGGGGCTCGGCACCCTGGTGGTGGACTGGTTCGCCTACGGCCACGCCCTGCATACCGAGAAGAATCCGGAGAGCTTCGGCACCGGCGACGTCCGCGGCGTCATCGCGCCCGAGAGCGCCAACAACGCCAAGGACGGCGGCGGCCTGATCCCGACCCTGGCCTTCGGCATCCCCGGCAGCACCAGCATGGCGCTGTTCCTCGGCGCCATGGAGATCCAGGGGCTCACGCCGGGGCCCGAAATGCTGAACCAGCACCTCGACGTGATCTTCACCATTGCCTGGAGCCTGGCCCTGGCCAACATCATCGGCACCGGCACCTGTTTCCTGTTCACCGACCACCTGGCGCGCCTCGCTACCATCCGCGCCCAGCTCCTGGCCCCGGTGCTGCTGGTGATCATGTTCCTGGGCGCGTTCATGGCTCGGCGCCACATCGCCGACATCTTCCTGTTCCTCTTCTTCGGACTGCTGGGCTGGACCATGAAGCGCCAGGGATGGCCGCGGCCGCCGCTTATCATCGGCTTCGTGCTCGGCTCCACCGTGGAGAAGTACCTCTACATCTCGATCCTGACCTACGGCTGGAGCTGGCTGTCGCGCCCCTGGGTCATCGTGTTGTTTTTCCTGATCGTCGCTGCGCTGGCCGGTCCGGCCATCCAGCAGTACCGGAACCGGGCCGCCGCGGCCGCGAACCCCTGAGGTCATGCAAAAGGCCGTTGCATTGTTGTTCGACGGGTTCTTCCTGGCGCTGCTGGCCGGGGCCGTGGCCACGGCCTGGCAGTGGCCCTTCGCCACCGGGCTCTTTCCGCTGACCATCGGCATCCCCGTGCTGCTGGTGGCTGCCACGCAGTTCTGCAAGGACGCGTTCCTCAAGGGCGGCGCCAACGAGGTCGAGAGCCATGCGCCGCGCCAACGCATCCGCGACATCGAGGTGGACCGCTCGGTGCCCGCCCGCCTGGTGGCGCAACGGGCCGGCGCCTTCTACCTGTGCGCCCTGGGCTTTCTGGCCGCGATCCTGCTCATCGGGTTCAAGCTGTCCGTCCCCCTGTTCCTGGTGTTCTATTTCAGGCGCTTCAGCCGGGCGGGATGGGTCGTGACGGCGATCCTCACGGGGCTGTTGACGGGGCTGGTGCTGGGCGTGTTCGACGCCATCCTCTACGTGGTGTGGCCGGACAACCTGCTCGGCTATTTCATCGGCCGATGGACGGCGTAACGGCAATACGCCATCCGTCGACGTCGCTCCGCCGCGCCGGTCCGTTCGTTGACATGGCGCGCGACGGACGTATAGGAAGGAACGAACCACGACACCCATGAAACCACCGACGGTACGGACCAGGAGGGTTCCCATGAAAATACGAATGACCTGCCTGTCGCTGATCTCGGCATGCGTCGCGATCTTCGCGGCCCACGCGAGCGCGGCGGAAGACGCCGCGAAATTCTACAAGGGCAAGCGCATCACGATGCTGGTGCAGTACTCCCCCGGCGGCACCTTCGACATCCGCGCCCGCTGGATGGCGCGGCACATGCCCGGCGTCACCGGCGCCAAGGCCATCGTACGAAACCTGCCGGGCGGCGGCGGGGTCGCCGGCTACAACCGGCTGTTCCGGCTCCCGTCCGACGGCCTGACGCTGCTCACCGCGCATACCAAGCTGGTGGCCTTCGACCTCTTCAAGCAGAAGGGTGTGAAATACGACTTCGACAAGTTTGGTTACCTGGGACGGGTAATCCGCACCAACACCGCGTTGCTGGTGCGCAAGGATTTGCCGTCGGACATCGAAGGACTGCGCAAGCTCAAACGTATCCGCATCGGCGCATCCTCCCCCTTCAACGAGGGAATGATCGCGGAGATGTTCGACCTGCCCATCACCATCGTGCCCGGTTACGGCGGCTCCGCGGAACGCATGGCGGCCATCGCCCGCGGAGAGCTGGACGCCACCACCGCGGCGGTGGCCACGGGTCTGAGGTTCAAGGACAGGGTCAACATCGCGTTTGCCTTCGTCAAGGACAAGCGCGTGCCGGACGTGCCGTCGCTGGCGGAGCTGGACGCCAAGGAGCCGTGGCGCAGCTACGCCCTTTCGTTCTCCGACATCTTCGGTACGGTCGTCACCTCCCCCGGCGTGTCGGAGGCCAGACGGCAATACCTGAGCGCCTCGCTCAAGAAGATCACAGGGATGGAGAAGGCGCAGCAGGAAGCCGCCAAAATGAAGCTCGTGGTCCAATGGACCGGTCCGGAAGAGCTCAGGAAGACCCTGAAGCCGTTCCTGGATCTCAATGCCGAGACCACCAAGCAGCTCAAGCACGTCATAGAGCGCAAGTACGTCGGCAAGCTGCGGTAGGAGCCGGCTGGACGGAGCAGACCCATGGAAATCAAGTTCGGGTTGATCAGCGCGGATTCCCACAGCGGGTTCGACCGCGACGCGTTCACCTCGCGCATGTCCGTGGCCAAGTGGGGCGAGCGCATTCCACAGGTGAGGGAAGTGGAGGAGGACGGCCGGAAGGTGGACCGCTGGTGCGTCTACGGCAAGCCCCGTGGCGACAACGTGGGCAACTGTCCGGCGCTCATGGGCGACCCGTTCCCCACCTACCCGCAACACTGGGAGGACGTGCCGGCGCTGGGGTATGACCCGGCGCAACGACTCAAGGCGCTGGACGCCGACGGCGTCGACGCCGAGGTGCTGTTTCCCAACCCGCCGGGCGGCACCTTCTTCGAGTTCGACGACCCGGACTTCGAACTGGACGTCGTGCGGGCCTACAACGACTCCCTGGCGGAGTGGACCACGGTGAGCGACCGCTACTTCCCGGTCACCATCATTCCGTTCCTGAGCGACCCGGCGACCATCCGGCGCGAGATCGAACGGGCCACCGCGGCCGGTCACCGGGGAATCAACCTGCAAGGCGAAACGCCCGGTTCGTTGCCCCACCTCACCGATCCCTACTGGGACCCGGTGTGGGACGCGTGCCAGAGCCTGGAGGTGCCGGTGCACTTCCATGGCTCCTGCGGCGTCATGGCGGGCCGGTCCACCCGGTTCTGGAGCGGCTACTCCCCGCGGCAGGCCCATTCGGCCATGACCAGCACCTCCGCCACGACGCCGGCCCAGATCATCCCGCAACTGGTCTTCGGCGGCATCACCGAGCGCTTCCCGCGGCTCAAGTTCGTATTCGCGGAAGCCGGCATCGGCGGCCTGAACTACATCCTCGCCGCATGCGACCACGAGTGGGAGTGCCGCCACCTCTGGACCGAGGGGTTGAGCACCCGTCCCAGCGAGGCCGTGCGGCGGCAGATGTTCACCAACTTCTGGTTCGAGACCGAGGGCATCAAGCTGCGTCACGACATCGGCATGGACAACCTCATGTGGGAATCGGACTTCCCGCACGTGGCTTCCTTCTACCCTCGTTCGTGGCAAGCGGTGGAGCACGTGCTGGAAGGGGTCTCCGCGGAAGACCGCCGAAAGCTGCTCTACCAGAACGCCATGCGGGTGTACCGGATGGATGCCGTGGCAACCGAGGCGGCGCCGATGGAAGCACGGGCATGAGCGTTGCCCAAGGGTTGGTGAGCGCCGACGACCACGTCCAGGAACCCCCCGACCTGTGGACCGGGCGGCTCTCCCGGAGCCGCTTCGGCGACCGCATCCCGCATCTCGAATGCGACGCCGACGGCGCCGAGCGCTGGGTGGTGGACGGACAGCCGCTGCTCGGCGGCAAGGTGGCGTCCGCCGGGGCGCTCTTGCCCGACCGGAACCGGGAGCCCCGGTGCTGGGAAGAAGTGCCCGCCACGGCCTGGTCGCCCGCGGAGCGGTTGAAGGCCATGGACGCCGCCGGCATCGCGTTTTCGGTGCTCTTTCCCACCGTCGCCGGCATGGCCGGCGAGGCCTTCGGGCGGCTCGATGACCCGGAGCTCGAGACCGCCTGCGTACAGGCCTACAACGACTGGCTGCTGGAAGAGTGGGCCGCCGCCAGCCCGCGCTTCATCCCCCAGTGCATCGCGCCCATCTGGCCGCCCGAGGCAGCCGCCGCGGAGATGCAGCGGGCCGTGGCCAAGGGTCACCGGGGCATCGTCTTCCCGGCCCTGCCCATGCACCTCCGGGACGTGCCCCACGTGAGCGGCCCCGAATACGATCCGGTGTGGAGCGCGTGCGAAGAGCTGGGCGTGCCGGTATCGCTGCACGCCGGAGCCTCGCCGCAGTTGCTGTACCCGGCGTTCTCCGGACTCGCCCCGGCCCTGTCGGAAGCCGTGGACGCGGTGACGCGGCCCATGTCCAGCGTCTACGTGCTCTCGCTCCTGTCCTTCTCGCGGGTGCTGCTGCGCCATCCGCGCCTGCGGCTGGTGCTGGCGGAGAGCGCCGTGAGCTGGGCCATGCTGTACCTGGAATGGGCCGACCACCAGTTCGAGCACGACGGCCTTGCGCGCGAAGGCTACGACCTCAAGCCCTCGGAGATGTTTCACCGCCAGTGCTACCTGACCGCGTGGTTCGACCCGATCGCGCCCTTCGTGGGCTACCTGGGCGAAGACCACATCCTCTGGTCCACGAACCTGCCCCTGGCTACCTCCACGTGGCCGCGCACGCGGGAAACCGTGGAGCGGTGCTTCAAGGGCGTCAGTGACGGAACCCGCGAGAAGATCCTGTGGAACAACGCAGCCGGGCTTTACGCCATCGAGCCGGCGGGGACGTAACCGGCGTTTCAAACCCCTTCGCGGCTCGCCTCGAGCCACTGTCTACACGATTGATGGATGAATCTGATTGTGAGTATAGTGGATTCCACCAACGCAGGATTCGACACAACCAGCTTCAGTCAAGGAGGTGACTCATGTTGACCCCGAAGGACATCGGCGGAGCCATGGGCATGATGCCCGCTTTCGCCACCGACGACGCCGTGGACATCCAGGCGACCCAGACCATCGCCGTGGACAACCTGGCCGCGGGGGTGGACCGGATCATCAAGGACGGCATCGACGTCATCTCCACCACCGGCACCTACGGCGAGTGCTACAACCTGCTCTGGGAAGAGTTCCAGACCATCACCACGGCGGCCGTGGACACGGTGAAGAAGCGCGTGCCGCTGTTCATCGGCGTCACCAGCCCCAACTCGCGGGAGGTGGTGCGGAAGATGAACTTCGTCAAGGACACGGGCGCGGACGGAGTGCTCCTCGGCGTCCCCTACTACGAGACGCTCCCCCTGTCCGATGCCGTCCGTTTCTTCCATGACATCGCCGACCTGTTCCCGACGCTGAACATCCTGATCTACCACAACCCCGGGAACCACAAGTTCACGCTGCCGGTGGGGGCGTTCAAGGAGCTGGTGAAGAAACCCTCCATCATCGGCATGAAGGACAGCCACCGCACCACCAGCCAGTTCATGAACATGCAGCGGATCACCCAGGGCAGGATCAGCGTGTTCGTGAACCAGACCCAGCTCGTCCCCTACTACAGCCTGGGCGCCGCCGGCTGCTGGTCCACCGAGGTCTGGATGGGCCCCTGGCCGGTCCTCCATCTCCGGAACCTGGTGCGGCGCGGCGAGGACGACAAGGCGGCCGAGGTCATCGCCGACATCATGACCGCCAGCCAGGGCAAGCCCGTCCCCGGCGAGGGCTTCAAGCGGCCCGCCGAGTACGCGGACTACTGCAAGGTGGGACCCACGCGCGTTCCGTTCCTCAACTTCCCGGACAACCAGATCGAACGCGCCAAGAAGCGCGCCGCCCACTGGATGGAAATGAACGAGCGCTATCGCCCGCTGGTGGAAGCCGAGAACGGCCGCAGCGCCGCCTAGCCGTCCCATGTGTTGCCGGGGGGCGGCTTGGCCGCCGCCCCGGCAAACCCCCACACCGCCGCAACGAAGCAGGAAGCACGGAGGACCACGAGACTGAAGCCATCCCCAGGCGCATTGGTCCATCGTGGCTTCAGCTTCCTGTGTGTGGCCATCCTGGCCACGTCCTTCGGTTTCTACATCCAGCGGACCCTGGAGCTGTGGCTCATCTACGAGCTGACGGGCTCCGCCTTCCACCTGGGGCTCACCGGACTGGTGCGGGGAATTCCCGTCTTCATCCTCTCGCCGTTCGGCGGCGTCCTCGCCGACCGCATCGACCGCCGCCGGTTCGTGATACTGGTGCAGGCATGCAACGGGGCCGTGAACGCCGGGCTGGCGTTCCTGGCGCTGACGGGGCTCCTGGAGGTCTGGCACATCTATGTCTCGGGCTTCATGAACGCGTCGTTGAACGCCCTCGGCGCGCCCGCCCGCAACGCCATGGTGCCGGGGCTGGTGCCGCGGGAGATGCTGCTCAACGCCCTCTCGTTCACGGCCATGAGCCGGAAGCTGTCCCAGCTCACGGCGCCGGTCCTGACCGGCTTGCTCATCGTCTGGCTCGGCTCCGGTCCGGCCTATGCCCTCAACGGCGGCGTCTACTTTGCGGCGGCCTTCCTGGTGGCGGCGATCCACTACGTGTCGGACGTGTCCAGCGTCCGCGAGTCTCCCTTCCGGAGCCTCAAGGACGGCTTCGGGTTCGTCCGCCGGGAGGCCGTGGTGTGGGTCTTTCTCTCCATGGAACTCGTCACCGTCTACCTCGGGAGCTACCGGGCCTTGCTGCCGATCTTCGTGGCCGGCCTGGGCACCGGCGCCGAAGGCTTCGGCCTGCTTCTGTCCGCCGCCGCCGGCGGCGCCATCCTAGGCGTCGCCGTGATCATGTCCGTGGGCAACCTCCGCTACAAGGGACTTTGGACCGCGTTCGTGCTCTTCGCCTATTCCTTCTCCCTGGTGGTGCTGGCGCTGTCGGACTGGTTCTTGCTGGCCATGGCCGCGGTGTTCCTGCTGGGCGTCTTCGAAGCCGTCCAGATGGTGCTGTGCAACGCCATCGTCCAGATCATCACTCCCGACAGGCTGAGAGGACGGGTCCTGAGCTTCCAGCGGATGATGGGCGTGGGCGGCACGAGTCTGGGAGAGGCGCAGTCGGGCTTCGTCGCCGCCTTTCTGGGCGCCCCCTTGACCCTGATCGCGGCCGCCGCCGTCTGCTTCGGCGCCACCCTGGGACTCACGACCTTCAAGAGGGAGGTGCGCAAGGCGGATCTGTGAAGTAAACCACGCCGGCTACCCTGCGACCAAGGCCGCCTTGTGGCTGACCATCCCGGACAGACGATGGCGCCGCATCGCCTCGCCAATCGTTCTTGTCGCGGCCGCGTTTCCTGTGGCACAGTGCCGGGGAAAGAGCCCTCGGCTACACGAACGAACCCTCCTCCGTCGTGAGGAAGGAGACATGGCCATGATGGTTTGTCCCTATGACGACGAGCGCCTACTGCTGATTCTCCAGGTGGACCACTCCCGGGTGACCGGGTGGCTGGCGGCCCATTGGGGCAACGACGAGTTCGCGCGTCCCTCGCCCTACGCAGCCATGGTGTTGGCCGCTCAGGAACATGATACCGGATGGTGGGACTGGGAGATCAAGCCGCAACTCAACGACGAAGGGCGCCCGTCGGACTACATCGGCAGCATCAGGCACCTGGGGCTCGGCGTCTGGCTCGCGTTCTATCGGAATGGCATCACGCGGCTGGCCGAGCAGGATGCGTACGCGGGTTATATCGTCTCCCTGCACGCCGAAGCGTTGTTGAGCCAGGGGAAGGGGCTGTTGTCGTACATGCCCGACTATACGGTGCACTCGGAGGTCCGCGAGTTCCTGGCCGAGCAGGAGTCCTGCCGCGGGAAGTTGATGGAGCGACTGCGGGAATCGCTCGTTTACCGCGACCACGTATCGGACCAACAGCTTTGGACGAACTTCAAGCTGATGGAGATCTACGACCAGATGGGCCAGTTCGTCTGCAACCGCTATCCGTTCAACGCCACCGACCGCAAGAACGGCCCCAGCCCCACGCTGAGCGGCATCGCCGCGCCGGTGAGTCCCGGCCGGGAGGATACGGTGCTGACCTTCGACATCCGGGATGAACGGAACGCCGTCGTCACCCCCTACCCTTTCGACATCGATCCGTTGCCGGTGTCGTTCCAGGCGAGGCTGGTTCCGGACCGTCGCTACGAGAGCCAGGAGGAGTTCCTGGGCGAGTACTACGGAGCCGAGCGTCTACCGGTGCGTTACACGCTGCACTCGCGCTAGTGTCGTGTCTCACAAGCTCACGACCGCGGCAACTTACACGGATGGCCGGCGGGGCTTCCTCTTGCGCGGAGCCTTCTTCACGGCAGGCTTCTTCACGGCGGCCTTCTTCCCGCCCCCGCGGCGCGGAGGCGACGCCACGGGCGCCTCTCTCGAAGCCCCGGTCATGTCGATGTCAACGCCGAAGACCGCTGACAGATCCCCGGGCGCCAGCAGCGCCAGCAGCTTGTCCCGGTTGCGGGCCCCGGCGTATTCCTTGTTTCGCGTCAATCACGGGCTCCTCCCCAGCCGGACACCCCGTGAACCGGCAAGGGACGTGAACCTTGTCGTTGGTGCGCGCCCCATGGCACATTGGCGGTGGATGACACGCCGCATTGCAGCCAATGCCGAAAGATCTCTCTTGCTTCGAAGGAGACCGGACCATGTGGTATCTCGTGCTTTCCCGTTCGCTGCCAGAAAAGGAAGAGGCGAAGCAACGCAACTACGATGACCATCGAGACTGGCTGGAGGAACAGCACCGGGCGGGGCGGCTGCTCTTTTCGGGCCCGACATCGGACCGCGCCTACGGCATCTATGTCATGCTCGCGTCAAGCCTGAGCGAGGCCAAGGCCCTCGCCGCCCAGGACCCGCATCACGCCAGGGACATTCGGACCATGGAAGTCCTGGAATGGAACCCGCACCGGGCCTTTCGAATGGACGGCGCCACCATCGACGATGTCGCGGGGATGGCGACCGGGAGTGAACCTTCCCGGAGCCGGCCGTAACGGGCCGTGACTGTTCTTCAGGCCGCGTCCAGCCGGAAGAAACGCACTGCCGTCCGAGGCGTAAATCCTTTAAAATCGGGGGCATACATCCACGCCACCAGTCTTGTACCCATGTTGACAGCCCACCAGGGACTTGCTAGGGTCGCGACCGGTCGGGGTGGTTTGCCCCCGCGGCGACAGCGACCATGCCGGTTACCCGGAACCCAGCTACTACGTGCCCGAAGAAGGGAGAAACCATGATCCAGGCCAGCGATATCCACGGCGTGATGGCCATGATGCCCGCGTTTGCCACGGACGACGCCAACTCGCCGCGGGCGAAGAACACGGTCAACGTCCCGGAGCTCGAACGGAGCGTGGACCAGGCGGTGCGGGACGGCATCGGCGTCATCACCACCACCGGCACCTTCGGCGAGTGCCACACCCTGCTGTGGGAGGAGTTCACGACTCTGGCGGACGCCACCGTGGCGACGGTGGACAAACGCATCCCCGTGGTCATCGGCTGCACCAGCCTGCACACGCGGGAGGTGCTGCTGAAAATGGACCATGCCGCCAAGGCTGGCGCCGACGCCGTGCTCGTGGGCGTGCCCTTCTACTTCAAGTCGAGCGTCGCCAACGCCGTACAATTCTACTTCGATCTGGCGGACGAGCACCCGGAGCTGGGCATCTTCATCTACCACAACCCGCGCAACCACCACATCCAGATCCCGGTGTCGGCGTTCAAGGAGCTCGTCACCAGCCCCAACATCGTGGGCATGAAGGACAGCCACCGGACGCCCATGCAATTCATGCAACTGATGGATGTCGTCCGGGGCCGGATCAGCGTCATGACCAACCAGAACCAGATGTATCCCTACATGATGATGGGGGCCGCCGGCTGCTGGTCCATCAACGCGTGGATGGGGCCGTCACCGGTGGTCCGTGCCTATCGGGCCGGGCGCGAGGGACGTTGGGACGAGGTCAAGGAAATCTGCATGGCCATCGCGCGGGTGGGCGGACGTGATCCGAGCCTCACCGATCCCGTGGAGAGCAAGATCTCCATCAACGAGGCGGGCTACTGCTACGCCGGCCCCGGCAGGCCGCCTTTCCGGGTGACCACGGACGAGACTCGGGCGGAGGCCAGGGCCATCGCGCAAAGGTGGCGCAAGCTGTGCGAGGCCTACCCGCTGCCGGAGGAGGCCGCGGCCTGACGCGCGCAACCCATCCTCAACCCCGGACAGACCCGCGGATCGGACCGAAAGAAGGAACACGAACATGGCAAAGGTCGAACCCGATCATCAACGGAAGCGGGACGAGCTGCATGAGAAATTCGCCGCCCTCGGGCTGGTGGGCTACTGGCAGCGCCAGCGGGAACACCACAACGTGGAGCCACGCCTGTGGCGCTGGGACGACGTCCACCCCGCGCTGATGCAGGCCGCCGACGTGATCAGCCTCGGGCCGGAGGCCTTCCGCCGGAACGTCGGCCTCGAGACCGAGAGCCGCACCATCATCATGGGCTACCAGATCGTCATGCCGGGAGAGGCCGCGCCGGCGCACCGGCACACCAACACCGCGCTGCGTTTCGTGGTCCAGGGGGGCGGCGCCTACACCACCTCCAACGGCGAGCCCATGACCATGGAGCCCGGGGACCTGCTGATCCAGCCCAACTGGGTGTGGCACGACCACGTGAACGATTCCAGGGAACCCATCATCTGGATCGACGCCCTCGACGTCGGCGTGGTCAACTTCCTGGGCGCTTCCCGATTCCGCGAAGAGTGGTCGGAGGGCGTCCAGCAGCCGCTGACGCGGAAGTCCGGCGCGTCACGCCGCCTCTACGGCGCCATCCGGGAGCCGAAGGTACGGTTCGAGGGCGCCGGCGTGCCCTACCACTACAAGTGGAGCGAAACCCTGGAGGCCCTGAACGAGGTGGCGGAAGCGGGCGGCGGTGACCCCTACGACGGCGTGCTGCTCGAATACAAGAACCCCGTCACCGGCGGCCACACCTTCCTGACCATGACCTGCCACATCCAGATGCTGTTGCCCGGCCAGGCCACCCTGCCCCACCGCCACACGGGTACCACGCACTATCACGTGGTCCAGGGACAAGGCGCCACCATCGTGGACCGTGACGAGCCCATCGAGCTCGAATGGGACGTGAACGACGCTTTCACCCTGCCGCCGTGGCGCTGGCACCGGTTCCGCAACGCGTCCGAAACGGAGCCCGCGATCCTCTTCTCGGTGACCGACCGGCCGATGTTGGAGATGACCGGGCTCGACCGGGCAGAACCGGGATAGACCTCAATCGACGCAACCGACGGCGGACGGCATTTCCGATTCAGAAGGCGATCCGGCTTACGCCCTCAACAGCGGCGAGATGCCGGTCGTTGCTACGTCGGGCAACTCGATTGTCGTCTTCGTGGACCCATATTCCCGCAAAAATCAACCGCGCGCGGCGCTTCGCTGAAGCTCCGAGGCGGAGGCCATGATCCCGGCCACCAGCTCGAAGGACCGTAGCCGCTTGGCGTGATCGTGGATGTTCGCCGTGATCATGACCTCGTCGGCGCCGGTCCGCTCGATGAAGGCGGCGATCTCGCGTTCGACCGTGTCGGGGGCGCCGACGGCTGCGCAGGACTGGGCCTCCGCCAGCATCGCGCGCTCGCGCGGAGTTATCTGATCCTCAAAGTCGGCGGCCGGCGGCGGCAGCTCGCCCCGCATGCCGCGGCGCCGGTTGACGAAGGACTGCTGGATCGAGGTTCTGAGAAAGCGGGCCTCCTCTTCGGTATCGGCGGCGACGACGGTCATGCCCACCATGACATAGGGCTTGTCGAGTTGCGCCGACGGTTCGAAGCGTTGGCGGTAGACGGCGATGGCCTGCATCAGGGCCGCCGGCGCGAAGTGCGAGGCAAAGGCATAAGGAAGCCCAAGGGCGGCAGCGAGCTGGGCGCCGTAGAGGCTGGAGCCCAGGATCCAGATCGGCACGTTCAGGCCGGCGCCCGGCACGGCGCGCACGAACTGGTCCGGCGCCGGTTCCTTGAAGTAATGCTGCAGCTCCAGCACGTCCTGCGGGAAGTCATCGATGTTGCCGTTCAGGGTGCGGCGCAGGGCACGCTCGGTGTGCCGGTCGGTGCCGGGCGCGCGGCCCACGCCCAGTTCGATCCGGCCTGAAAACAGCGCCGCCAGGGTACCGAACTGTTCGGCGATGACGAGCGGCGCATGGTTGGCCAGCATGACGCCGCCGGCGCCGACCCGGATGGTCGCCGTTGCCTGGGCGACCTGGCCGATCACCACCGCCGTCGCCGCACTGGCGATGCCGGCCATGTTGTGATGCTCGGCCAGCCAATAGCGCGTATAGCCCCATGCATCGGCATGGCGCGCGAGGTCGATGGTATTGAGCAACGCCTGGCGGGCGTCGCCGCCCTCGACGATCGGCGACAGGTCAAGAACGGAGAGCGGTGTGTCTAGCATCGGAACACTATAGGCCATCGGCGGCGAGTTTTCAGTCCCGGCGCTGGCCCTTTCCGAAAGCCTCTCGGTAGGCCGCCTCGACCCGCTCCACCTCTTCGTCGCTCAGCGCGGCGAACTCGTCCTCCCGGCGCGCGCGGGCAGGTCCATGCCGGCGTAGCGTTCCAGCGGCTCGGTGCGAAACACCAGCGGACAGAAGTCCGGAGTTCCCGGCAGGTTGTTCGCAAGCGGTCCGAACGCCCCACCTTACTTTGTTGGGGGTGATGACGGATGCTGTGGCGGAGGAGGGTGCGTCAGCCCGACGCCTCCACGATCTCCGAATCGAGCAGCGTCTTGCAGGAGGGACAGAAGAGTTGCTCCAGGAGGAACTGGCCTTCCAGGTCCTTCATGAGCGGACCGGCCGCGGTGGGGGGCGACAGCTTCCGGTGGCTGCGCTGCTTCCAGTCGGCCTCTCCCCCGAACACGAAGCCGCACCGGGCGCACAGGACCCGCGGCGGCGCCGCATCCGGGTCCAGCTCGAGGTTCTCTCTGAACGGTCGCTTCATCGGACTGTCATCCTCCTCGCTAACGCTGCTCCCGGATCCGGGCGCGGAGCGCTTCGGTGGCGGCATCGTCCACCTGTGTTTCCGAATCGCCGAGGGCGACCCCGTAGATGTCGCGGGCCGACTCGGCCGAGACGATGCCGTTGACCACATCCCGCAGCACTGCCTCGCGGTCCCGGTCCAGCGGGTCTCCGTACCCTCCGCCGCTGGCCATGCGCATGTACAGGACGCCGCCGTCGCGCAGGTCGAAGTCGCAATACGGCAGCATCTCCGAGGTGCCTCCCATGGCCTCCACGTCCTCCGGGTGGCGGTTCTCCCGGATCGCATCCCAGATGGCGGTGTCCTCCTTCAGCACCAGCAGGCTGGGGGCGGCGGAGAGGCCGCCGAAGATCCCCTGCCCGGAGTTTCGCAACCCCGAGACTCCCAGCGCCACGCCCTTGATGCCGCCCTCCGGGGCGTCGTAAACCGTCAGCGCGGTCTCCGCCCCCGCGCCGCCCCGGAACCGGCCGGCCCCGGCTCCGTCCATCAAGTGGCGGCGGAACAGGTAGAGGATGGGGAAGTTCTGCTCCACCCACTCGACGTTCTGGCACGAATGCCAGCCGCGGCCGCCGGAGTCCACCCCGTCCTTGCCGGCGCGGGCGCCGTATCCGTCGATGGCCCCTTCGGAAAGGCTCGACACGTAGTACCGGCCGTACTGGTTGACGCCGGCGTGGCGGGCGAAACGATGGCCCGCGTTGGACGCCATCACCTCGTGCCGCCAGCTCTCGCTGGTGGCCAGCATCTGCATGAGCACCGCGGGGGCCAGGTAACGGCAGGTGGCCGCGCCCGAGGTGGTGTTCAGGGACACCGGGGCGGGGTACTGCGCGTTGACCACTGTCCCCGGTGGAGCCACGATCTCGATGGGGGCGAAGGCGCCGTGGTTCCGGGGGATATCGAATCCGAGGGTCTCCAGGACCGCGGCGAAGCAGGTCCCGAAGGTGGCGTGGTACGGCATGTTGATGCCGGTCCTGGCCTGGGGGTCGCTGCCGGTGAAGTCGAAGATCAGGCGATCATCCTGCTTGTTCAGGGTGAGCTGCATCTTCCAGGTGTCGTCTCCCTGGATGAGCGCCGTGTCGCTCCAGGAACCGTCGGCGAACTCGCGGATCCGCTCTCGCAGCACCGACTCGGTGTAGCGGATGATCTCCGCCGCCACTTGTTCCAGGAGGTCCGGACCGTACTGGCCGGCGATCTCCTGTATCCGAGCCTTGGCGATGTTGTTGGCGGCGATCTCGCACTTGAGGTCCAGCCCCACCATCACCGGCTGCCGGGTCATGTTCAGGAGGGTGTCGAAGACGTCATGGCGGAGCTTGCCGCGCTCCACCAGCTTGAGGCCCGGCACCCGCAACCCCTCGTGACAAATTTCCGTGGCCCCGGGAGAGTTGCCGCCCGGCGACATGGCGCCGATGTCCATGACGTGGACGAAGGTGGCGCTCCAGGCGATGCGGCGGCCCTCGAAGTGGATCGGCGCGATGACGTAGACGTCGGACTGGTGGATGGCCGCCACGTAGGGATCGTTCAGCAGAAAGACGTCGTCGGGATCGATGCCCTCGCCGTCCTCGAACCGCTCGATGATCTTCTTCACGGCGACGCCGGCGCAGGCGACGTGCTGGCCCAGGGACTCGCCCGCCGACAGCACGTCTCCGTCCGCGGTGTAGAGCGACGCCATGTAGTCGTGCTGCTGGGTGGTGTTCACCGTGCCGCCCACCCGCTCCAGGGTGATGCCCATCTCCCGGGCGATCTGGTACAGCCGGTGCGACAGGATCTCGAGGGTGATGGGATCGATGTTGCCGGTTGCGGTCATGTTGCCTCCTGGCCGACGTGGATCACGATGTTCCGGAACGCGTCCATCTCCGCCCGGTCGTTGGGGTTCACCACGATGGTGGTGACCGGCGTCTCGATGACGGCCGGGCCGGCAATGGTGGCCCCCGGCGCCAGGCGCCCGAAATCGTAGACGTCGGTGGGCACGAAGTCTCCATACTCCTCGAAGTACGCCTGCCGTGTCCCCTTCAGGGCCTCCCGCGCATCGCCCGGCGCCACGCCGCTCCTCTGCACGGACGGCCGGGCCAGCTTGCCCACGGCCGTGACCCGCAGGGACAGCATCTCCCTGCCCGCCTCCGGATAGCCGGCCCCCTGCCCGAATGACTGTTCGTAGAGATCGTCGAAGCGGGCGTAGAGTCGCTCCAGATCGTCGTCCCCCACCGGCTCCCGCCCCGGCACCGGCACGTTGATCTCGTTGACCTGGTAACGGTAGCGCATGTCCACGCTCCGCAGGATCTCGGTGCCGCCGTCCTGAAAACCGGCGCCGGCCAGGTCCGCCGCGGCGCGGGTGCGCAACGTCTCGAACCCGGCGTTGAGACGGACGGGGTCCAGCGGCGCCACCACGTGGTCCGACATGCCGTACTCGTAGGTCACGTCCGCGGAGATCAACCCGGTGGCCGCGTGGACGGAAGCCGTCAAGGGAACCACCACCTTGCCCACGCCGAGCTGGAGCGCGCAACGCGCCGCGTGCGCGGGCGCGGACCCGCCCATGGCCACCATGGTGAACTCCCGGGGATCGTGCCCGCGCTCCACCGTGCAGCGGCGGATGAGGTCGCTCATGTGGGCGTTGATGATCCGGAAGATCCCGCCCGCGGCCTCCACCACGCTCATGCCCAGGGGCCTGGCGATCCGCTCCTCGATGGCGGCCATGGCGCCTTCCTTGTTGAGGGAGAGACGGCCGCCCAGGAAGTAGTCCGGATTCAGATACCCCAGGGCCACGTCCGCGTCGCACACCGTGGGCTCGGTGCCGCCGAGCCCGTAGGCCACCGGGCCCGGAGCGGCGCCCGCCCCCTGGGGACCGACCTTCAGCAGACCCGCCGTGGGGTCGATCCAGGCGATGCTGCCGCCGCCCGCGCCGATGGACGCCACCCAGATCTTGGGCGCCAGGATGCGGTAGCGCTCGAACACCGGCTGGTAGTCGCGCTCGATGACCCCCTGCCGGACCAAGCTCACCTTGAAGGTGGTACCGCCCATGTCCGCGGCCAGGACATTGGGCTCGCCGATCAGGTCGCCGATGAATTTGCTGCCCACCACCCCTGCCGCGGGCCCGGATTCCAGGGCTCCGATGGCCCGTTGGGAGGTCGCTTCGATGCTGAGCATGCCGCCGTACGCCTGCATCACCAGCGGGTCGCTTCCAAGCCCCCTGTCCGCCAGGCTTTGCCGAAGGTTGCGCAGGTACGAAGCAATCCGGGGGCCGATATAGGCGTTGAAGATGGTGGTAGCCGTGCGCTCGTACTCGCCCAGGAACGGCGCCACGTCGCTGGAGCAGCTCACATGGACCCCGGGGTACAGCCGCCGGACGACGGCCGCCACGGCCTTCTCGTGGGCGTCGTTGGCGATGGACCACAAGAGGCACACGGCCACCGACTCGACCCCCTTGGCCACCAGCCTGCCCACCACATCCTCAATCTGCCGGTCATCGGCCTCGATCAGCACCGACCCCTTGTAGTCGATGCGTCCCTGCACCTCCTCGGTCAGGCTTCGCGGCGCCAACGGCTCGGGCTTCTCCAGCGCCGCAATGTGCGAGCCCTCGGCCTCCGTGAGACCGGGGGTCACATCGCCCCGCATCATCAGGAAGGTGTCCGGAAAACCGCGCGTCACCACCAGCCCGGTACGCGCCCCGCTCCGGGTGATGAGGGTATTGTCGGCCACCGTGCAGGCGTGGAAGAAAAGGCGGGTGGAGCGCAGCAGGTCGTCCACGGACGGAAGACCGAGATTGGCGGCCCCGTCCTGGAGGGAGTCGACGACGCCCCGGGAGAAGTCGTCCGGCGTCGACAGCGCCTTGCCGATGGTCAGCTTGCCGTTGCTGTCCAGGATGACGCAGTCGGTGAAGGTGCCGCCGATGTCGACACCGATGATGTAGTCCATATGCCAAGTCCCGCCAGCCGAAGGGGCTATGCGTCCCGGGCAAATGGCCAGCCCTCAAAGGGTGTTCACACTTAGCTCTGTGTGTCAAGTAACCGTTTACATCCATTCAGTCACATGGCATATATTGTGTATGGGTCAAGGACAACCACCACTGCTTGGGCCTATCGCCAACACCGAGGGTATGCGGAAGGCGGAGTACGCTAAGCGGCGAAGAGCCTATAATGAAGAAACCTTCCCCTACGCGTTGCAAGCAGAAAAGGAACAAGCGGGGTGGACGGTCGCGCGTGAGAACAAAACCTCGGTGCGGATGCGAATTCCCAAGAAAGCGGACGAGATCCTCGAGAACCGCTTTTGGAATGTATTGTATGGGTTCGGTTACGATGAGTTAAATGCTGGCCGTCAATTCAAGGTTTCGGTTTCGAAAACGGAACCGTCGCTATCTAAACAGATCGACGTGTTCGGAAAGGACCTTGAGACCGTCGTCGTCGCCGAGTGCAAGACCTCTCTAGAGCGTGGGAAAAAGAGCCTTCAGTTAGAACTCAGTGAATTTGCCGGTTTGCAGAAGGCGATCGCCGATTCTGTACGCAAGCACTACGGCGGGAAGTTCAACCCGAAGATCATTTGGTTCTTCGTCACTGACAAAATCCAATGGATTGACAACGACCTGAAGCGTGCACGTGAATTCAACATCCACGTCGTTCAGGCACGTGAACTTTTGTACTTGGAAGAGGTCTCAAAAAAGCTCGGCGCCGCGGCTCGATACCAATTCCAAGCAGAGTTGAGGTGGTCCTGGTTTGTAGGACAGGAAGGCGGCGGAGATAAGGTGTATTCCAGACGTTCGATCATGCCGCCAAGGTGCCGTTTATCACGTCATCGTGTTCCGATGGAATGAGGTGGTCCTGGTTTGTAGGACAGGAAGGCGGCGGAGATAAGGTGTATTCCAGACGTTCGATCATGCCGCCAAGGTCCCGTTTATCACGTCTTCGTGTTCCGATGGAACTGACAGAGGGGCGGGCGGGGTGTGAGGTCCGGCCTGCCTCTTGAGTCCTCGTTCGTAGGCCTCGGCCGGGGTGGAGCCGGCGAGGGCGGAATGAGGCCTTTGGGTGTTGTAGAAGTGGAGCCAGTTGGCGATGGTCCTTTGGGCGGCGAAGCCGTCCGAGAGCTCGTGCAGGTAGACGGCCTCGTACTTGAGGGAGCGCCACAGGCGCTCGATGAAGATGTTGTCCATGCACCGGCCCCTGCCGTCCATGGAGATGGCGACGCCGGCGTCCTTGAGCACGGAGGTGAACTCCAGGCTGGTGAACTGGCTGCCCTGGTCGGTGTTGAAGATCTCGGGAGGGCCGTAGCGTTCCAGAGCCTCTGAGAGGGCCTCGACACAGAAGCGGGCATCGAGGGTGTTCGACAGCCTCCAGGAGAGCACCCGGCGGGTGGCCCAGTCCATCACCGCCACCAGGTACAGGAAGCCCTTCTGGACAGGGATATAGGTGATGTCGGAGGTCCACGCGTGATTGGGCCGTTCGATGGCGACCCCCTTGAGCCGATAGGGGTAGACCCGGTGCTCGGGATGCGGTCGGGTGGTCCGCGGCGCCTGGTAGATGGCCTGGAGACCCATCAGGCGCATCAGACGCCGCACCCGGTGACGACCCACACGGTCGCCCTCCCGCCACAGATGGCGGACCATCTGGCGGCTGCCGTAGAAGGGGTACTCCAGGAACAGCTTGTCGATCCGGCGCATCAGCGCCAGATTCTCCGCGCTCTCGCCCTTGGGCCTGTGGTACACGGAGGATCGACTCACTCGAAGCAGATGGCATTGACGGCTCAAGCTGAGCTTGGGATGGCCGGGCTCGATCATCCCCCGGCGCTTCTCCCGGCTCACCACTTGAGCCCTTTGGCCAAAAAATCCCGCTCCACCGTCAACTCCCCGATCTTCGCGTGCAGGTCCCGAACCTCCCCCTCGTGGTCGCCCCTCGTCCGCTCCGCACCCTTCGTGAAAACCTCCTTCATCCCCTCCACCGCACGCTGCTTCCACGTGCTCACCTGGTTCGGATGAACCTTGTGCCGCACAGCGATCTCCTGGATCGTCTTGTCCCCCCGCAGCGCCTCCAGCGCCACCTTCGCCTTGAACTCTCCGCTGAACCTTCGTCGTGTGCTCATTGCGTATCCCTCCCTAAGTCGGTGGAATACACCTTAGTAACCTGTCCGATTTTCCAGGACCACCTCAGACGAGGACGACGACGGCGCTACCTATGCCAGCCAAACCAGCAATACGAACACCGACACGGGAACATCAACGGATGAAGACAGTGGTTGGAGTCACCATGATCAGCAAGATCAGGACTTCTTTCCGGATGAGGACGCTCCGACTACGGACCCGCCAGTCCCGATAGAAGACGAGGACGACCCACTGCCTGAGCAAGTACTCAGGAACGCCGGATTTGACATAAAACCTGACTACCCATCCACGCCTAAAGATGAGACTGCCGTGGTCTCCTACTTGTCCTCGGAGATTCTGGAGGTTGTCCCCATCGTCAAGGAAGTCTTCGAAAGACACGAAGTACCGGTCACAATAACGTCAGGTACAGACGGCGCCCACGGAGCTACTTCGTGGCATTACAGTGGCGATGCAATCGACATAAGAGCGAATCACATTAGTGACGGGAAGGCAACGGAAGTGGCAGCGGACCTAAAAGCAGCACTGGCAGAACGTCTGGGGAGCCAATACTATGCGGAATTCGAGAAGTACCCTGAGGCCAAGGAAGCCAACGATCACTTCCACATCGAATATGATATCACCGAAAGCCGGGACGCTCCCAGTCGTGACCAGCGCATTGACTAGAGCGATTCTCCTGTTCTTCCTTGTGCTGGGGGTTCTGACGCCGTCCACCCTGTTGGCGGAGAGCTGTGCCGAGTACGCCGCCGGCCGGGTGCGCGACACCCCGCACGATCGCAAGGCACATTGGTTGTTCTCGAACGAGTCCATATACGCAGCCGGCGATTTCGACGGCGACGGCCGCAGGGACGAAGCCTTCTTCAGCAAACGCGCCGGAGAATACCATCTGGTAGCTTGCCTGAACGACGGCAAGGAGGCGTTCAAGCTGTATAAAGTCCCTTATGTGACTGAAAGGTTCCTGTATGCGATTCCGCCCGACATCTACCTTTCCGCCTGCGCCAAGGGATATGCGTCGGGTTGCAATGAGGACGACCTGGCTGAAGTCGAGTTGGAACACGACGCCATCATGCTCATCCTAAACGCCGGGGTGATCTTCTACTGGGCGAATGGAGACTTCAGGAAGGTTTGGATATCTGGCTAGAACGTTCGCACATGTCGAACAGCAGACCGCCGGTATAGACGCTTGACAGCCGTTGGCGGCAAGCCGTTTTCGGGTTCGCGGCACGACCGATTTCCTTGCCATCGTTCCGGACCAGGAGGGGCCAATGCCTAACCTTTTTTGTCGTTCCAAGACTGTTCTCTTCGCCGCCCTCTTGTGCCTGGGCGTAGGCAACGTCGCTGTGGCCAGCGACGCCTCGCTGCCGTTCCGGGGCGTTGCCGCAGCCGCCGCCGCGGTTCAGCCGGGAGTGAAGGCGCCTGCCTCGTTCTTCGTCGACTGTCCTCTGTGTCCCCAAATGGCGATAGTGCCAGCGGGCGCGTTCATCATGGGAGAAGCCGATGGGAAGACCAAGCGGCTCGGCCCTCGACGCCGGGTGCGCATTGCGCGACCCTTTGCGGTGGGCCGGCTGGAAGTGACCTTCACCCAGTGGAAGGCATGCGTCGAGGCCGGCGGCTGTAGCTCGCTTACTTACAGGGAATCGGTCCGCAACTATCGGCTGAAAAAGGAAGACCCGGCCCTGTACCGCGCCCCCGTCATGACCGTGAACTGGAAGCAGGCCAAGTCGTATGTCCGGTGGCTCAGCCGTCTGACCGGGCAACACTACCGGCTCCTGAGCGAGGCGGAGTGGGAATACGCGGCCCGCGCAGGGACCACCACACGCTGGTTCTGCGGCGACAGTCCTTCGTGTCTGGACAGGGTGGCCTGGTATGCGGCCAACAGCGGCAACTGGGCGCAGCCTGTCGGCAGCAAGGAGGCCAACCCGTGGGGGCTTCATGACGTTCACGGGAACGCCTGGGAATGGGTGGAGGACTGCTGGCGCCCGGACTATCGCGGCGCACCGTCGGACGGCAGGGCAGCGACAGCTACGGGGAACTGTGATTGGCGTGTGCTGCGCGGGGGCTCGTGGGGAAGCACGGCCTGGACGCTGCGTATCGCCAACCGCTTCGGTATCAGTACCCACAGGGGAGCCCTCACGTTCGGATTCCGTGTGGCCCGCACGCTGGCAGAGTGACACCTGTCCTTGGAGGTAGATGGAATCACGGAAAGGGTCGATCCATGGCGGAGTCGTTTCGGCACCCGGGCCGCTCGCGACCTGCCGCCGCCCGTAAAACTGAACCGGTGAAGGAATCCACAGAGGAGACATCATGGAAGAGCTGCCCCCAGCGCTGGACCCCGCGGCATGGAAGCCTGACGACCTCGCCCGGTCCGAAGCATGGCGCCGCACGTTCACCGGACGCGAGTTGGCGGAGTTGCTGGCAGTGGCGAGGGACAACAATGGAACCGAAGAGCCGCCGGCGCCGCCTCCCTTGCCCGTTCTCGCGCCCGAGATCGAAAAGACCGCCAACGAGTTGAAGTTGGGCCTGGGCTTCCGCATCCTGCGGGGCCTGCCGGTCAAGGAACTCGGCAAGGATGGCGTGGGCCCGGCCTTCATGGCGTTGAGCCGCCGACTCGGCACTCCCATGGAACAGCCTGGAGGCGTCAAGCTCGCCCACGTGCGCGCCGAGCCCCAGGGAAAGGGCAAGGGCCGCTACGGCTTCCGGGCCACCGCCGAGCTTCCCTTCCACGCCGACCTCGAGGACGTCATCGGTTTTCTGTGCGTAAGATCCGCTTCCCAGGGAGGAACCCGCAAGTTCGCCAGCGCCGCCACCGTTTACAACGTCATGAGAGAGGAATGCCCCGACCAGTTGCGAGTCCTCACCCAACCCTTTCACATGGCACTGCACAGACCGCACCCCGACCACGGCAACAAGTGGACCCGGCTCCCCTTCCTGTGCGTCACGGACGGCCTGTTCAACGCCTGCGCCTACAGGGTCCATATCAAGCGGGCCCAAGGCCTCCCCGGAGTTCCGGATCTGACCCCGGCGCAGAACAATGCGCTGGCGGCCTTCAACGACGTGGCCGACCGTGTATCGGTATCCGTGGACCTCAAGCCGGGTGACATCGAGTACTTCAACAACCACGTCGTCCTGCACACCCGGACACAGTTCTCCGTGGACGGCAACGGACCCGGCCGCCATCTTCTGAGGGTGTGGCTTTCGATGACAAATTTCCGAAGGCTCAACCCGGAGCATCACATCAGCCTGAGGGCCAGGATACAGGGTAACGAGCAGAGCGCGTAGCACAGGCGTGTACCGGCTTCAAACCGGAGGAAATCTCAAGTCGTCATGGATCTCGGCATCAAGGGCAGGCGGGCGCTGATATACGGAGGCTCCAAAGGCATCGGACGTGCCGTCGCCGAGGCGCTGGCGGCCGAAGGCGCGGAGTTGGCGGTCTGCGCCCGCAAGGAGTGGGCGGCGCAGAAGGTCGCGGCCGAGGCGGCGGAGAACAGCGGCGTCAGGGCCAGGGGCTACGGGATCGACGCTTGGGACGAGCAATCGACCGTTGCCCTCATAAGCCGTATTGTCGAAGATTTCGGCCCCATCGATATCTTGTTCGGGGTCGCCCGGCGGCCGGCGTTGGAGGACAGGAACGCACTCCCTCCGAGTGGCTGGCAAGCCCAACTCGACAGGGGATTCCTTCGCTTCAAGGCCGCCACGGAAGCGCTTCTCCCTGGCATGCAGGAGCGGCATTGGGGCCGCATCCTCTGGATGATCCCGTGGCGGGCCGCGGGAACCAGCGTCGAAAGACAACTCTACTCCGTCATGACCGCGGCATTGTCTGCCTGGGTCGAGTCCGCCGCCACGGACCTCGCCAAGGACAATGTCACCATGAACCTGCTGAGGCCGGCACCGGTGTCGCGGACGGCAGGGATTGGCACTGCTTCCACGCACCACGAGTTTCGGCAGGGCGCCGCCCCCGCGCAGGCGGACACGACTCTTTCCGTCAGCCAAATCGCCTCCGCGACGGTTTTCCTGCTTGGTGACCCGGCAGGTGCTCTTTGCGGCAAAACCATCGAGCTTGGCACCCGCGGGGCCGGCTGACCCAACGAAGCCGGGGAACGCCGAATCACGCGAACCTGCGTATCCGTTGCCTCGTGAACGGAGTCCCCGTCTTGAGCTTGCCGGGACAAAGTGGTTAACTCCCCGGGTACTCGAACTTGGGACAAATCAATGGGGTCTGTGAACACCCTGTGTCCTCGCGGCTGTTACCATGGCCACCCCTGAACAAAGCTACTTCGACCCGGCGGTGCTGGCGAGGCTCTCGAACCTGCACCTGAAGGCGCGTTGGGTCGTGGAAGGCGTCATGGCCGGGCTCCACCGGAGCCGCGCCAAGGGCTTCAGCGTCGAGTTCGAGCAGCACCGCGAGTACGCCCCCGGCGACGAAATCCGGCGCATCGACTGGAAGGCCTTGGGCAAGTTCGACCGCTACTTCATCAAGGAATTCGAGGACGAGAGCAACCTCAAGACCCACCTGCTGCTGGACGTCAGCGGCTCCATGGACTACGCGTCGGGCGAGGTCACCAAGTTCCAGTACGGCTGCATCCTGGTTGCGTCGCTGGCCTACCTCATCCTCAGGCAGCAGGACGCTGCCGGCCTGATCACCTTCTCCGACCGCATCGACTCGCAACTTCCGCCCAAGGCCACCCGCGGCTACATGGTGGAACTGCTGCAACAGCTCGAAGGCGAGACCACCCGGGGCGAGACCGCGGTGGGCAGGATCCTGCGGGAGGTGGCCGGCGGCATCCGGCGGCGGGGCCTGGTGGTGCTGGTTTCGGACCTGCTGGACGACGCCGAGTCGGTGCTGCAGGGGTTGCGCCTGTTCCGCTACAAGGGCAACGACGTGCTGGTCTTCCACGTGATGGACGAGGCTGAGCGGACCCTCCCCTTCTCCGGCAACACGCGGTTCGAGGACATCGAGGACTCCAGGCTCCGGGTCACCGCCGATCCCAAGGCCATTCAGGCCGAGTATCGCCGGGTGGTGGAGAACCACATCGACACCCTCCGGTCGGGCTGCCACGAGTACGCCATCGACTACCAACTGGTCTCCACGGCCACGCCGCTGGACCAGGCGCTGGTGAGCTATCTGAGCTGGAGGAAGTAACCCTGGCGTTCCTCTACCCACTGTACCTGGCGGCCTTGGCCGCCGCCGTGATTCCGCTGGCGATCCACCTGCTCAACCGGCGGCAGCAGAGACGCCTGCGCTTCCCGGCGGTGCGCTTCGTGCTCATCTCGCAACGGCGCGTGGCGCGCACCTACAACCTGCGCAACTGGCTGCTGCTGGCGGTGCGGACGTTGGCGGTCATCTTCCTGGCGCTGCTTCTGGCGCATCCCCTGTGGGAAACCGGGGCGGGTCTGTCGGCCCGCGGGGCGCCGCTCTCCACCGCCATCATCGTGGACAATTCCCTGAGCATGCAGGTACGCGAGGAAGGCGCGCCGTTCAGGGAAGCAAAGCAGGCCGCGGGGCGGATCCTGGCAGCGCTGGGCGACCGCGACCGGGCGGCGGTGATCGCCACCAACCCGGTGGGACGGCGAGAGCCACGGCTCAAGGACTCGCGGGAAACCGTCCTCAAGGACCTCGATCCGCTGGCGGTCACGGCCGGCGCCGCGGACTTCACGGCCGCGCTTCGCACCGCCTACGGACTGCTGCGGGAGACCGGGGGCCAGAAGGCCCTGTGGGTCGTCACGGACCTGGGATTGTCCGGATGGGACCGCCTGTCGCTGCCGGCCGTAGGCGAGTACGATCCCACCGTCCCGGTAAAGATCATCACCGTGGGCTCGTCCGAAGCCGGACCCGGCGCCACCATCGACGCCCTCGCGTCCCCGGCCCTCAACATCGCCCCCGGACTGGACATCGGACTGGTGACTTCCCTCGGGGCCTCCGTCGCGGGAGCCGGCCTGCCGGTGGCCGCCCGGCTCCACATCGACGGCAAGGTCCGGGACGAGAAGCAGGTGACCTTGTCGGGGGACGCCGAGTCCACCGTGGACTTCCAGTTCAAGCTGGACCGGCCGGGCAGCCACTCCGGCTACGTGTCGCTCCACGGGGAAGGCTTGTCGGAGCACCTGCGGCACTACTTCACCCTCCACACTCGGGACCGGTTGAACGTGCTGCTGGTGGACGGCGACCCCCAACGGGCGCTGGTGGCCAGCGAGACCTTCTTCCTGAGCCGGGCGCTGAACCCCACCGGTGACGCGGCAAACTCGGTGCTGCTGCCGGAGGTGATCCTTTCCGGCGCGGTGGGACAGGTCGATCCGGAGGGCTACCAGGCCCTGGTGCTGGCCAACGTCGCCACCCTGCCGCCGCCTTTCGTGGCCAGGCTGGACGCCTTCGTGGAGGGAGGCGGGGGCCTGTTGCTATCACTGGGCGACCAGGTCGTGGCCGAGGACCACAACCGGGCGCTGTGGAACAACGCCTCGCCTCTCCTTCCCGGCCCGCTCGGAGAACGCCGGCGGGTGCCCTTGGACCAGAGCGTCACCGTCGGCGAGGTGGATCTCTCGCACCCGGCGCTGGAAGCCTTCGGCGACCGGCGGCTGCTTGATTCGTTGCGGTCGGCGAAGGTATCGTCGTATTTCCAGGTGTCCCCGGTCGGCGGACGCACCCTGATGCGGCTGAGCAACGGCGACCCGCTGCTGGTGGAGAAGGAAGTCGGCAAGGGCCGGGTCCTGCTGTGGACCTCCACCGCCGACAGCGCCTGGAACAACCTCCCGCTCAAGACCGGCTACGTGCCCTTGGTACAGTCCCTGGTGACGCACATGGCGGGCGGAAGCAGCGGCTCCATCGATACCGGGATCATCGCCGGGACGGAGAAACGGTGGTCCACGGAAACAGTCCACGCGGGCAAGCGGTTGCGGGTGGTGGACCCCCGCCGGACGGAACGGGAAGTCACGCTGGTGGCCGCCGGCGGAAAGGCTTCCGGGTCCTTCGACGGGAACCACTTTGCGGGAGTCTACCGGGTGGTTTCTCCCGGCGGTGACCTGGACATTCCCTCCCTCTACGCGGTGAACCCGCCGCCCATGGAAACGCGCCTTGGGCGCATGGACGGCGACGAGCTCGCGCGGAAGTTCGGGCCGGTGGACCACGAGGTCCTGTCCGCCGGGGCCCTGTCCGACGGGGGAATCCGCACCGACCTCGCGCTGGCCCTGGTGGTGGTGCTGATCCTCACGCTGCTGTTCGAGGGCTGGCTGGGGCAACGGAACTATGAATAGACGGAGCTTCCTGCAATGCCTCCTGGGGGCCGCCGCCTGGGGGTTGCCCGCGGCGCTCCCGGCGGCGGAGCCCGGGCGGCGCATTCAGTTCGTCTTCGCGCAAGTGCGCTACCGCGGCGGCGACTGGGACCCGCGTCCCCGCGCCGTGACCCCGCTCATGGAAGAGCTCATGCGCCGCACCAGCGTCACGGCAGCCCCGGAACGCCGGGTGGTGAGACTGACCGACCCCGAGCTGTTCTCGCACCCGTTTCTGTACATGGCCGGAAAGTACGACTTCCAGCCGTTCTCCGAGGAGGAGGTCCGGAACCTGCGGCGCTTCCTCTCCTTCGGCGGGTTCCTGCTGGCCGACAACACCCTCGGGCAGCTTGGATACGGCTTCGACCGGCGCTTCCGGGCGGAGATGCAACGGGTTTTGCCCGGACGGGAGATGCGGAAGATCCCCTTGACCCACGCGCTGCTGCGGAGCTACTACCTGCTCCGCCGGGTGGGCGGGCGGACGGCCACCAGCTCCTACCTCGAGGGAATCCAGCTCGGCGAGACCACGCCCGTGGTCTATTGCCACAACGACCTGGCCGGCGCCTGGGAACGGGACGGGCTCGGACGCTGGAGCCACCCCTGCGTTCCCAACGGCGAGGAGCAGCGGCGCGACGCCTTCCACCTCGGGGTGAACCTGATCCTCTACTCCATGACCGGTAACTACAAGCAGGACCTGATCCACGTGCCGTTCATCCGCCGGCGGCTCACGCAGTAGGATGCCATGACGGGACTCTCGGACATCGTTCTCGGCGGCGGCGTTCCCTGGTGGTTGGCCGCGGCACTGGCGCTGGCCGCCGCGGGCTTCCTGACGCACCAGTTCCGGTTCCTGTACCGGAGCCTGGGACCCGGCAAGGCCTCGCTGCTGACGCTGCTGCGCGGCGTGGTCTACCTCCTGCTGCTGCTTTTTCTGCTGGGACCCGTGCGCACGGTGGAGGCGCCCACGTCCTTGCGGCGCCCGCTGGTGGTGCTGCTGGACACCTCCGAGAGCATGGCGCTCCCTTCCGGGAGCGGCGAGACCAGCCGGCTCGAGGCCGCAAAGGAAGTGCTGGCGGCCCCGGGCCTCGCGCTGGGACTGGCCGGGAAGTACGACCTCAAGCTCTACTCCTTCGACCGTGAAGCCGCCGCGCGGGAACCGGGCGGGCTCGCAGCCCTGGCGCCGGCGGGCGACGCCAGCCGGCTCTTCCATGCCCTGGAACAGGTGACGGAACGTGAACCGGAAGCCGCCGGCGTGGTCGTGGTGTCCGACGGCATCGTCAATCCCGCGGATGCTCTCGAAGCGTTTCCGGGCCATCCCAAACCGGTCTTCGCCGTGGCGGTGGGACAGGCGGACGGCTTCAGGGACCTGCGCATCGCCGGCCTGCGGGTCCCGGAGCTGGCTTTCCGCGGCCGCGCCACCACCGTCGACTTCACCATCCAGGCGTTCGGCATGGCCGGCGTCCAGGTACCCCTCTACTTCAACCTCGGCCGGAATCTCATCTCCACCCACCCCATCACCATCGACCGCGACGTCTACGAGAACCGCATCACCCTCAACTACACCCCGCGGGAGCTGGGCGCCCACGGCTTCACCCTGACGCTGCCCGAACAGGGGGACGAAAGCATCGCCGGGAACAACCGCAAGGCGTTCCGGATGGAGGTGCGGCGCGACAAGATCCGGGTGCTGACCCTTTCGGGGTCACCCTCGTGGAACTACCGGTTCCTGCGGTTCGCGCTGAAGCAGGATCCGTTCCTGGATCTGGTGTCGTTCGTCTTCCTGCGCACCCCCAGCGACGTGGTGGACGTGCGCGAGAACGAGCTGAGTCTGATCCCGTTCCCCATCGACGAGATCTTCGTCGAGGAGCTCAAGAACTTCGACGTGCTGATCCTCGACGACTTCTCGCACCGCAACTACTTCAACCCGCTCTACTTCGAGAACATCCGGGATTTCGTGCGGGACGGCGGCGGCATCGCCATGCTCGGCGGAGCCCGGGCCTTCGACCGCGGCGGTTACCACGATACCGCCTTGAACCCGGTGCTGCCCGTGAAGCTCGACGGCCGCGGCGCCTTCCGGACCGGCGTGGCCGCCCGCGCCAGCCTGACGTCCGCCGGGAAGGCCCATCCCTTGACCCGGGTGTTCGCGGACCCCCAGGCCAACGAGGAAGCCTGGAGCGCCCTGCCGCCTCTCACCACCCTCAACGAGGTGGCGCAGGCCAACGGCGAAGTGTTGCTTTCGGCCCGGGTGGACTCCCGTCAGGCTCCCCTGCTCACGGTCGGCCGGTACCACGAGGGCCGGACGCTGGCTTTCGCCAGCGACGAGCTCTGGCGCTGGAACTTCGACGCGGTGGGCCGCAACCAGAACCCCCAGATCCATCTGAAGCTCATTCGGAACGGCGTGCGCTGGCTGGCGCGGGAACCCGCGTTCGACCAGGTGCAGATACTGGCGGTGGGGGGTTCGCGCCGGCCCGGAGAACCGATCGAGTTCCGCATCCGGGTGCTGCAGGACAACCATGGACCAGCCGCGGACCCGATTCTCCAGGTGGTGGTGACGGGGCCGGAGGGCGAAGGGACGCCGCTGGAGGCCGCGGCCACCGGACAAGCCGGCGAGTACCGGGTCGAGTTCACGCCGCGCCTGGAAGGCCCCCACCGCATCGAGGTCCGGGCGGCATCGTCGACGAAGCCCTTGGGGAGCGCCGCCGCCAACTTCCTGGTGGCACTGCCGTCGGAGGAAAACGATGACGGCCGGCCGAGACCGGAGCTGCTGGAAGCCGTGGCAGCGCGCAGCCAAGGCCTGTTCACCCCGGTCGGTTCGTTGACGGACGCCCACTGGTCGGAGTTCGAGGAACGGATGGAACGAGCCGCTCCCTCCAGCATCGTTGCCCGAAGCCGCGTGGCCCTCTGGAACGAACCGCTGCTGTTTACGCTCGTGCTGCTGCTGCTGGGAGCGGAGTGGTGGTTGCGCCGGACCTGGGGGCTCGTGTGAACGAAGATCCCCGGAGGGCTGCGCATGACGCTCCCGGTGCGGGCCACTGGATACTGGAGTTTCGGTCATGACCACACACGTCTTTTCCGGCAATCCTCTGGACCGCGGCGACGTACAGCGTCGGGACGAGGACTGGCTCACGCGGGCGGCCCGGGACCCCCGTTCCCGCTTCCTGCCGCTGTGGCAGCTCGACATCCTCCTGCGGAGCGGCGACCGGGCCGAGCTCGGTTGGGTGAAGCCCGCGAACATCGAAGGGATGGGGCTCGACGCCCCGCCGGTGTTTCTCGGCCTCATGGACGGCGCCGCCCACTTCGCGGTGGACGTCTCGGCGGTCTCCGAGCCGCTCCGGGAGCTGAACCTGGAGGAGCCGTGGAGCTTCGTGGAGGCCCGGGCCGCGGCCGCCCAGCTCAAGCCCCAGGAGGTGGGCATCCTGGCCCAGAGCAAGGCCCAGGTGGACTGGCATCGACGGCATCGCTTCTGCGGCATGTGCGGCGGCGCCACCGAGCAGGGGCGCGGCGGCCAGGTGCGCAAGTGCACCGCCTGCAACGCCGAGCACTTCCCCCGCACGGACCCCGTGGCCATCATGGTCGTCACCGACGGCGAACGCGCCCTGCTGGGCCAGTCCCGCGGACGCTTGGCGCGCTCCGGACGCTACTCCGCCCTGGCGGGCTTCATCGACCAGGCCGAGTGCATCGAGGAAGCGGTGCGCCGGGAAGTGAAGGAGGAAGCCGGCATCACCGTGGGCGAGGTGCGCTATCACTCCTCACAGCCCTGGCCCTTCCCCTCGTCGCTGATGATCGGCTGCCACGGCAAGGCGCTGACCACGGACATCGCCATGGATGACGAGGAGATGACCGACGTACAGTGGTTCACGCGGGAGCAGGTGGTCTCCTCCCTGGCCGGCAAGAATCCGAACCTGCGGCTGCCGGACCCCGTGGCCATCGCCCACCACCTGATCCGGGCGTGGGCGGAGGGACGGGTGGTGTTCTAACGGCCTGCCGGACCGACCGGACGGCGCATGCCCACAGGGGGACGATCCGATGTCCAAGCCACGCATAGCGGTGTTTTCGGGCCCGCGGGCCACCATCGCCAACACGCCACCGCTCGTGACCAGCAACAAGGCCCGGGCGGCAGGCGAACGGCAATTGGACGGGCGGTTCGACCACCTCGTTCCGCAACGCCTGCACGAGCCGGTGCGGGTGCGCATCCAGAAGTTCAGCGCGCACCCGCTGGAATCCGACGCCGCCGAGGTCTACCACGACGACGGGAAGCCGTACTACGAGGTGGAGTTGCGCCCGGAAGACGGCGCGTATCCGCTGCCCTACATGGCGCGGCGCGGCGACGGCTCCGAGGACGGCACGCCCTTCGAGGACAGCGACCAGCGTGACGCCAGCATCCGCTACGGCGGGAGACAGTCGTACTTCCCCGATGCGTCGCGGCTGTTCGAGGAGATCGACCGAGGGTTGAGCGGGCGCGGCCACGACGGCGCCGCCAGCGAGCTGGACCGGCTCGCCGAGTTCGACTTCGTGCGCGTGCTGCCCCCGTCAGGCTACACCAAACAGGGCGAGGTGGGCGGGCGCGACTTCTTCCCGTACAGTCCCAGGCCCCTGGGCAAGTTTCCGCCCAATGCGGCCATGGCCCGCGCGCTCAACATCGTCCAGCAAACCGTCGACTCGGGCCGCTACGACGGCTTCATCTGGCTGGAGGGCAGCCCGCACGTGGAGGAGACGCTCTACTGGCTGAGCGTCGTCGTGGACACGGACCTGCCCTTCGTGGGCATATCGTCACAGCGTCCCCACGGCGCGCTCGCCAACGACGGCGACCGCAACATCGTGGATGCGACGCGCTACATCGCGTCGGGCCTGGGCGCGGGCCTGGGCGCCGTCGGCATCGTCGACGAGCAGATCTTCGCGGCGCGGGCGTTCAAGAAGGGCGACGCCCGGCCGGGCGGCTACCGCGCCACGGGTGGACACGGCGGGGTGCTCGGCAGCGCGGGCCACGAGGTGCGCGTGTGGTTCCGCCCCGCCTACCGGACCACGGGCACGTCCGCACTGGCGGTGGCAAGCCTGCCCGCCGCGGTCACCTTTCAGGAATACGGCGACAGCCCCGGGACGGCGACCATCCCGATCAAGGATGCCGGCGGCTCGCTGCGCGGCGATGTCATCGCGCCGGTGCACGTGGTGAAGTACGGCCACTACATGGCAGAGGAAGACACCGCGGATCCGGAGGTGGAAGTGGATATCATGGCGCGCATCGAACGCGGGCTCGCGCAGGAAGCGTCTCCGGAACCCGGCGCGCCGAGGTTCCATGGCTTCGTATTGGAGGGGGCGGCGGGCACCGGCTCGGCGCTCCACAGCCAGATGGCAGCCCTCGCCGTCGCCGCCTGCAACGGCATGCCGGTGGTGCGGGTGAGCCGCGGCGACCCGGAGGGTGCCCTGCCCTCCAACCCCAACGATCTGACCATCGAAGGCAGCAACCTGGACGCCACCAAGGCGCGCGTGCTGCTGCGCGCGGCCATGCTGCGCCTGGGACGTTTGCCCAAGGCGCGGGACCCCCGCAAGCCGACGGCGCAAGAGCGTGAGGCGTTGCTCGCGGCGATTGCGCGCTACCAGGAGATATTCGACACGCACTAGCGCCCCACCGGGTTTGCATTGATAGTTCCACCACATCTCAATTATCATTTTCACCGAAACTCTAGTGTTCTCTTTTACCCCGGAGGCGCGCCGGCACCCGCGAGGATGTCCATGACCTCGGTGAAGCCGTACGACTCAGCCAACTCCAGAGGGGTGCGACCATACACCTTGTCGCGCGCATCCAGATCGGCGCCGGCGGCAAGCAGGACTCGAATGACCGCGGCGCGGCGTTCGGCGCAACGTTCCAAGTCTCGGTCCGAACAGACCGACCAATATCGGACAGCCTCGTGCAGTGCGGTGGCCTGAAACGGACAGCACCCGGGAACCCACTCACCGAACGCGTTCACGTCCGCGCCGGCGGCAAGCAGAGCTTCGATGACTTGGACAGTGCCATTCCATACCGCGAGTTGCAGGACGGGAAATCCATCCATCCTGTCGTTCGGGTCTGCGCCGGCGGCAAGCAGGGCTTCGACGGCGCTGAGGTCCCCACGTTCGGCGGCATCGAACAACTCGCGGTCAGAGATACCAGGGTCACCACCAAGACTGGCAGGAGCCACGAAGACGAGCATAAGAACAATGGCGGCAAGAGCCTTCATGGAGTACTCTCCTTCTCCAAAGCGAACCACATCTATCCTTGTCGGCAAACGTCCCGCAAACTATAGTTGAGGCGCAGGAGGTTAACCATGACCACCACGCTCCGTTTCAGCGGCGCCATCCCGGCCAATCTGCTTCCCTTCAACGAGGACCTTTCCTTCGACGAGTTCAACTACCGGAGACATCTCTCATGGCTCGCGTCCGTGGACGGCGTCGACGCCATCGTGTGCAACGGTCACGCGGGCGAGGTGTCGTCGCTGGACCGGGAGGAACGGCGCCGGGCACTGGCCATCGCCGTCGACGAGGTGGGCGACCGGGTGGACCTCATCTCCGGCATCTACACGGACAACACCCTGGAAGCCGCCCAGCTCGCCAGGGACGCCAAGGCCGACGGCGCCGCCGGGCTGCTGATCTTTCCGCCGACGCTGTTCATGTGGGGCGCCCGGCTCCGGCCCGAGATGGCCGTCACCCACTTCGAGACCATCGCCGAAGCCACCGACCTTCCGCTCATCGTGTTCGAGTATCCGCCCGCAAGCGGCATCGGCTACGCTCCCGAGACCCTGGCGCGTCTGGCGGAGATCGATCACGTGGTGGGGGTCAAGGACTGGAGCAACGACATGGTGGCCCTGGAGGCCAACCTGCGGGCGCTGCGCGGCACCGGCCGGCCCGTGGCCATGCTGAGCAGCTACACCATGTCCATGTTCGCGAGCTACGTGCTGGGGGCCGACGGCTCCATCTCGGGAATGGGAAGCGTCACCGCGGACCTGCACGCCGACCTCTTCCGCGCGGTCCGGGACGGCGACCTGGAAGCCGGACGTCAACTCAACGACCGCTTGGCGCCGCTGGTGGAGGTGTTCTACGCGCCGCCCTTCGTGGACATGCACAACCGCATGAAGGAAGCGCTGGCAATGCTGGGACGCATCGACAAGGCGGTGGTGCGGCCGCCGCTGAAGCGCATCACGGACGAAGAGCGGGAGCGCATCCGCCGGGCGCTGCTCAAGTCGGGGCTGCTGCTACCGTAGAAATCCGGTGGACCTGCGGCTGACTCCGGCCCCCTCTTTGGGAGGGGTTTGGGGTGAGGGCACCGCCTACGACCAGCTATCCTGGTACACCCAGCGGTCGAGATTGTCGAAGAACTGGCGCCGCAACATGAGGCTCATCTCCACGGCGCGCACGATGCGGTCCTGGGTCTCGGGGTCGGTGGCGTACTTGACGAGCAGCTCGAAGGGATAGTTGCCGTGCTCTTCCTCGTCGTCGTGGATCTTCTGGTAGGGGCCGGTGACCCACTCGGGAACGGTGCCGGCCTCGAGGCTCTTGCCGATGAGGTAGTCGGCCACGCCCTCGCCGGCGAAGGGAAACGCGGCAATGCGCTCACAGGTACTGGTCAGCGCCTCGAAGCCGTTGAACATCGCCATCTGGGCGGGTAACGGCTTGTAATCGTAGGGCACCGCTCCCTTGCTCTTCAGGGCTTCGGAAAGATACTCGGCGTGGACGAATTCTTCGTAAATGGCTTCCGCCAGAATCGCCTTGACCTCGAGCTCCGGGGTGGTCTTGAGCCAAGTGCCGAAGACCTCGGCGGCGCGCACCTCGTTGAAGAGCCGGCTCTGCATCACCTTGATGCGCATCTCGTCGGTGGTAAGCGGGATGTAGCTGTAGGCAGGCAGGTTGTCGTCGAGGCCCTTGCAGAACTCGACCACCCGCGACTGTACCTTCTTGGCAAACTCGTGACTGTCCATGAATGCTCCCTGTCCGGAACGCTCCGGCTCGGTTTGATTGCCGGAAATTGATAACAACCGATAGGGCCAGCGTCAACCAAACCTCATGACGGCAGCGTCCGGGACAGGGGCCGCGGCGTCCTTCCGGCGTCCTGCTATTTCTTCAGGCCGAGGAACTTCTTGTATTGGTCCACGACTTGCGGCGGAGCCCCGGTCATGAGCTCGATGATACGGGCGACTTCCTTCCCCGAACACGGGGCGACCCTGATGCCCTGGCGCTTGGCTTCGCTGATGAACTTGGGGCTGGCCAAGGCCGGTCAAGCTCAGAGAAGCTCTACGGAATTCTGTCGGCAGACATCCGCAAAGTCGGCGGGATTGAAGGTAAGGAGCGCGGCAACCGCTACGTTGGTGTCCTCGATGACGGAACGGAGCACGGCATCCACAAGGCTCAGCGGACGACCGCGACGGCCCAACTCAACGGTGGTTCGATAGGCGTCATCCCGATAAGGCGTGTCATCCAGCAGTTTCGTGTCAGGTTGCGTCACGACGGCATCGAATCTGGCCATGATCTCGCGTCGCCGAGCAAATCGGGTGTTGACAGCCTCGTACAACACCGGCCACGGCAGAACGATCGGCAACTCATCCAGCCACTCCCGTTTTCCTTGGGCGGCGGCATGGTGCATGTCTCTCCCCTCATACAATGCAAAGAAGAATCCCGAATCAGGCAGTAACGCGCCCCTCATGCGACGTCACCGGCATCTTCTTCGTCGTCACCGTTGTTACCGAATCCCTCCCACGGCGCACTCTTGCGCCGCCCGAACAGGTAACGCCCCCTGCGATCGTGGATGATGTAGATTCGGGAACGCTTATCGAGCGAAACCGCGGCCCGTATGTCCTCTTTCAGGGCCGTTGCAAGATCGCCATCATGCGCGTACTTCAGGAAAGCGACGCTGGAACCGCATTCCCTTGCATCGTGGCTATCGAGCCATGAGTACATCCCCTCGTAATCGCCGTTTACTCCCAAATCATAGCTGAGCCAAATGATGCTTTTCATTTCCCGTCTCGGAAGCCGAATGAAGATCCTTGGGTAAGTGTATCCCCTCCGCCAGCGGGTTCAAGCGGGGGCTTTCGGCGTCCTCACTACCGCCACGAAGATCTGCGACTGCGGGCGGATCTGGACCGTGGACACCAGGGAGAACCCGGCTTCGGCCAGCAGCCACTTCCAGTCCTCGGCGGTGTACTTGTTGTGGAACGGGAACATGCGGAGCCAACCGGCGCGCTGGCCGTCCGGCGGCGCGCCACGGTGGCGGGGCCGGTCCTGGACGTACTGCGCCAGGGGCATGCGCACCCAGTCGTCGAGCAGGAACACGCCGCCGGGGCGAAGCACCCGTCGTACTTCCGCCAGCACCCCAAAGGGGTCGTCCAGGACGTGAAGCACCCCGGCCATGGAAACGAGGTCCACGCTGCCGGCGGCCAGCGGCAGCGGCTCCTTTTCGACGTCCTGCACCGTCAGGGCCGGCGGCGAGCCGTGGTAGCGCAACCCGCGGGCGTGCTCGATCATGGCCGCGCTGGCGTCGAAGCCGTAAAGGCGACTGTCCGGGTGGCGTTCGGAGAGGTCGCGCAGGTACAAGCCCGGACCGCAGCCCAAGTCCGCGATGGCGGGCTCGGCCGGAAGGTGCCGCCCGACGTTCGCCTTGAACACGGACCAGTACTGGTCGTTGAAGCGTCGCGGATAACGCTCCACCATGCGCTCGACGAACTCCGCGTCGGACGCGCCGCTGATCTCCTGTTGGGTCGGCATGGATGGTCGCAGGTTCGGGAACGCCGCCCTCGCGGCGTCCTTCCGTCTCAGGAGTCCAGCGTCGATTCCACGAACAGCTCGTCCACCGCCACGGCCTTGTCCATGAGCCCCTGGTCGTGGGAGTAGCCCATGAAGCGCTCCAGGTTGGCGCGGTTGCGCTTCAGGCCGTAGGGCCAGTAGTCCTGGCCCAGAGCCTCTCTTTCCTCTTCGTAGAGGTGCCGGGTCCACACCAGGCTCGACCAGTTGGGATCCGCGTAATACTCGAAGCAGGCCGCCTTGGCGTTCTCGAAGGCGTCCATGACGCTTTGCACGGCGAACGGATACTTCTCCAGCACCTCGTTCTTGAAGGCGACCACGTGCATGATGGGGTAGAAGCCGTTCTTGCGGTAGTACTTGAGCTCTTCGCCGCGGGGGTCGCGGAACAGGCGGCGGATCTTGTCCGAGCCGTCCACCACCTCGTCCGGCGGATGAGGCATCATCAGGGCGTCGATCTCGCCCCGCTCCAGCATGGCGCCGATGCTCTCGCCCTTCTCGAGGTAGCGGATGCTCACCCCTTCGGCCGTGATGGGCAGCGCCTCGGGCCGGTCGATGACCCAGTTGATCTCCCGCCAGGACACGTCGTACTCGCTCTGCAGGTCGCCCTTGGCCAGCACGGAGAGGGTCGTCTGGAACGTGCTCAGACCCACGGTCCGGCCGACGAGGTCCTTGGGCGACTCGATGCCCGCGTCCACGTTGACCCACATCTGAGACAGGCTGAAAAGCCGCCGCGGGAACACCGGGATGGCCTTGATGGGCATGTCGCGGCTCTGGGAGATGAGATACGAAGACAGCGACAGTTCGCCGATGTCGAACTCGCCCTGGAGCATGCGCTCGTGGCGCCGGGAACCGTGCCTCAGCGGGTGGGATTGGCCGACCTCCAGCACTTCGAGGTCCAGGCCCTCCGCGGTCACGCTTCCGTCCAGCAGCGGCACGTGCCTGTCGTAGTGGGACACGGCCATGGTCAGCTTGGGATCCGGCATGTGATCGTCGCTCCTTCCTCGCAAGGGTTGCACCGTGAATTGAAACGAGACTATACACTACCCCTATCGGCACAGCCAAACCTGACCGGCGCCCACCGCCGCACAGAGGAGGGACGGACATGGCCAGAATTCGCTACGTGGCCACCTTGAGCCGCGACCCCGACGCACTGGCGGGCTTCTACACTCAATACATGGGGATGAAAGAATTGGGCCGCTCGCCGGAGGGCGACGTTTCCCTCACCGAAGGCCTCTACAACCTCACCCTGTTCCGCAAGCGGCAATCCCTGGGCGAGTTCCACATGCGCCGCGGACTGCATCACATCGGCCTCCAGGTGGAGGAACTCGGCGAGGTCCGGGCGCGCTACCAGAGGTTCAACCCCAGGGGCGTGGTGGTGACCGAACCCGGGGGTCTGCACCACGGCGCCATCCGCATCTTCGATCCCGAGTGCAATCCGGTGACGCTGTCGGAAGGGAGCTTCGGCGTGGAGGAGGAAGGCGGGTACCCGCGCATCGCCCACGTCGCCTTCAACGCCTTGGACCCCGAGGTGATGCTCAACTTCTACGTCCAGGTGCTGGGGCTCCGGGAGGTGGAAAGCAGTTACAAGCGGCGGCGCAGCGGCCTGCTCAACCGTTTCGCGGGCGACGGCTCCACCAACCTGGCCATCCACCCGTTCTTCAACTCCACCGTGGGCCACGAACGCCGCTTCGGCGTGAACCACATCGGCTTCCTCGTAGACGATCTGGCCCGTAAGCTCGACGACCTGGGGAGCGTGGTGGCGGTCAAGGCGCGGCCGCCGGACCGGCCCTACGCCGAGTTCCGCTTCCGGGACCCGGAGGGGAACGCACTGGACCTGTCCCAGAACAAGGGATGGGAGGTAGACATCGACAAGTGGGAACGGGCCGCCTGACAAATGATTCTACAAAGGCCGTTGCGCCGCAAATTGATGATAAACAAACGCCTTTTCTGAAAAAGGAGAACGAAATGGCCATCGAAGTCATGGATCTGATGGACAAGGGGCGCAAGGACCTCAAGCGCGAGGTGGTGTTGAACACCAAGCGCTTCCACACCTGGGTGCACGTCTATCCCGAGCCCGGCGACCGGGACGACATGCACTGCCACAACGCCGACCAGAGCTTCTACCTCATGGAGGGCGAGTGCACCATGCACTTTCCGGACGGTGGCAAGGCCGTGATGACGCCGGGCATGGTGGCGCTCATCCACGGCGGCGACTTCTACCAGCTCGAGAACACGGGCGCCGGCCCGATGATCCTCATGGGCAACCGCTCGGGGCCGTCCGAGGACATCAAGCACATCAACTACGAGCTGCGCAAGGACATCAAGGAGTTGCCCAAGGAAGACCGGCAACGCATCGGCAAGGGCGGCCCGGTATACGTCACCAAGGCCGGCTAGACGTGGCTCTCGACTATCTTCCCATTCTGGCGGAAAACGCGGCCCCCAGGCCGCCGCGCAAGCTGTACCGCGCACCCCGCATCGGGTGGCAGCCCCTTGCGCGACCGCTGAACGAGATGCGCGTGAGCCTCGTGACAAGCGCGGCCATCCGCCAGCCCCGCCAGCGTGCCTTCACCGCGGGAGGCGACGCGAGCCACCGCCGCATCGGCGCGGACCCGGGCATCGAGGTCACCGTCGACCATCACTCTCCTGTCGGCAAGGACGTGCGCAGGGATGCCGAAGTGGTCTTCCCCCGGCGGGCGTTGCGGGAGCTGGCGCGAAAGGGGGTGATCGGCAGCGTGGCTCCGGCTCACTTCTCTATCTACGGCGGCATCGGCGACCACGCCGCCATCACCGAAGGGCTCGCGCCCGAGTTGGCGCGGAAGCTCGCGGCCATGCGGGTGGACCTGGCGTTGATGGTCCCCTACTGACCCTACTGCCACGAGACCGTGAGTCTCGTCGCCAACCTGCTGGAGGCTTCCGGCATACCCACGCTCCTGATCGGCACCGTGCGCGACATCGTGGAGCGGGTCAAGCCCCCGAGAGCGGTGTGCGTGGACAATCCCGTGGGGCGCACGTTCGGACGGCCGCGGGCGGGGCGCCGGCATGAAGCGCTGTTGGCCGAAGCCCTTGGGCACACTCCCGCGTTCAAGCGCAAGGGGCGGATCATCGACCTCCCGGGAAACTGGACCGACCGTCCCGGCGCCTCATGGCCGGACATGGTGCGGCGGGAGATCCTGCGGCTGAAACGACGGTGAGATTCCTTTGTCGGCGGGACCAGGCACCGCGCCCCGAACCCCGCCCTGCCCCGCACTAGATCCGCTGCCCCGACGCCGAGTCCTTCAACACCTCGTAGGCCCGCAGCCCCACTGCCAGGTCCATGATTCCCAACCCTTGAAGCTTGAACAACGTGATCTCCTCGGGCGTCGTCCGTCCCGGGGCGTTTCCGAGGATCACATCCCCCAGCTCGCACACGCCGTCCCAAGTGAGCACGCCGTCCCGGACGGCCCGGAACACGTCGCTTTCGTTGGCCTCCACGGTCGCCTTCGAGGTGATGCAGACCCGCCCGGACCGGGTCATGGTATCCTGGTCGATCTCTTCCCGCACCCGGGTGCTGTCACCGTTGGCGATGGAGGTGACGTGCATGCCGGGACGGAGGCGGCGGCCATCGAACACCGGGGTTTGCGCGTTGGTGGCCGTAATCACGATGTCCATTCCCTCCAGCGCGTCTTCGGGACTGTCCGCCACCGTGACCTCCACTTCCAGTGCATCGCGGACGCGGTCTGCGAATCGGAAACGATGCTCCGGGGCGCGGCTGAAGACACGGACGGTATCGATGGGTCTCACCGCGCACACCGCCTGGAGCTGGGTGAAAGCGTGCTTCTCGCTGCCGATGACCGCCACCCGGCTGGCGTCCGGGGGTGCCAGGTGCTTGGCGCCGACGCCGCCGGCCGCGCCGGTGCGAAGCTCGTTGATGGCGCAGTCCTGGAACAGGATCAGCGGTTCGCCGGTCTCGACGCTGTAGAGGATCACGGTCTCGTGGTGGATGGCGCGGTCCCGATCGGTCTGCAGGTAGGCCCCCATGACCCCCTTGAAGGAACCCGGCAGCACCCCGAACAGCATCCGGTTGGCGTGATGGATGCGCCGGCGCGGCAGCACCACGGCGTTGCCGCGGGAGGTCTCGGCGAGGCTCTCCTCCACCGCCTCGATGGCCTGGACCATGGGAATGATGGTCTCCACCGGCGTCTCTTCAAGGAACAGCATGGATGGGTCTCCCGTTTCCGTATGCGAGCCGCCGTCAGCACTGGGACCGCGGCCCGCGGGCCTGTCCGGCGCAGTCTGCCATCCCTTGAACTGCCCGTCCAGGAGCGCTATTCAAGACCTTGACCGCTTGTCGTTTCGGCGCACCGTCGAGTCCGGGCCATCGCCACGGCCCGTCCGCTGTCGGGCTGGTGCCGCTGCCATCCATACAGGAGGAATCCCATGGCCATTAACGGTACCAAGGTCATCGACCTGGACAGCCATCTGGTGGGAGACGTGAGCAACTGGAAACACTGCATCGAGGAGGAGTGGAGGGATCAATTGCCCCGGCCGCTTCCGACCAGACCCGACGAAAGGCGCAAGACCCTGGTGGGATCCCGCATCATGGTGGGCTCGGAGGTGACGCGGCAGAGCGGCGAAAAGCCCCAGTGGCACAAGGCGGAGGATCTGGCGGCCGGAGGCCGGGTGCGGAACCTCGACAAGGACGGCATCGACGTGGCCGTGCTCTCGCCCAACTCACCCGCGCTGGACCTGGTTTGGTTTCCGGAAGACCCGGAGCTGGCGGCGGCCTATTGCCGGGCCCAGAACAACTACATGCGGCAATACGCCGGCGAGTTTCCGGAACGGCTGCAATGGGCGGGCGTCATCCCTTGGCAGGACGTGGACCTGGCGGTCAAGGAACTGCACCGGATGGCGGACATGGGCAACCAGGCCCTCAACATGAAGGCGGTGCCGGTGGCCGGACGCCTGTGCTGGGACCCCTACTACGATCCCATCTACGCCGAACTGGAAAACCTGAACTGGCCGATCATCGTCCACGACACCAAGCACGAGTCCATGGGCCAGGAACGGTTCGCCGACAACTTCTTCTTCTCGCACATGGTCGGGCGTGTCTTCGAGTCCATGGTGTGCATGATGTCGTTCATCTGCGGCGGCGTGCTGGAACGGTTCCCGAAGCTGAACCTCGTGTGCCTCGAGACCGGCGCCTCCCAGATGCCGTGGTGGCTGGGGCGCATGGACGAGCACCATGAGAAGCTGCCGCACCTGGTGCCCTGGCTCAAGATGAAGCCCAGCGAGTACTTCATGCGGCAGGTGTACGTCGGCTGCGAGCCGTTCGAGGACGAGCACTTCGAGGTGGCGGTGGAGATGCTCGGCGATGACAACCTCGTGCTGGCCACGGACACGCCGCACTGGGACTCTTCTCCTCCCGGCACGGTGACCCGGCCAATCCTGGAGAGCGACAAGCTCACCGAAGAGAACAAGCGCAAGATCCTGGGCGCCAACGCGGCCCGGATATTGAACTGAACCAGCACCCTGAATCAGCATTCACGCAACGCGAACCAACCGGAGGTGAACCTTGGCCTATCAGACAGTCGGAAAGCCCATGCCCCGCATCGAGGGCGCGGATAAAGTCACCGGCGCCACCCGCTACGCCGCCGATCTGCCCATCCCCGAATCCCTTTACGCCAAGGTGCTCCGCAGCCCGCTGGCCCACGCGCGAATCCGCAAGATCGACACCGCCCCGGCCAAGGCGCTACCGGGCGTCCACGCGGTTCTGACCGGCGCCGATCTGCCCGAGGTGTACGTCGGACTGCGGATGAAGGACATGCCCGTGCTGGCAACGGACAAGGTGCGGTTCGTGGGCGACCCGGTGGCCGCGGTGGCCGCGGATACGCCCGAGATCGCCGAGGCGGCGCTGGGCCTCATCGAGGTCGACTATGAGGAACTGCCCGGGGTGTACGACCCGCTGGAGGCGGTCAAGCCCGGTTCTGCGGCGCTCCACGACGCGCCGCGCGACTACAAGAACGCGCCGCCGCTCGCGGAGGGCGTCGACCCGGACCGGCCCAACGTCCAGTCCCACAGCATCTGGCAGAACGGCGATACCGACGGCGGCTTCGACAACGCCGACCGGGTGTTCGAGGGCACCTTCGCCACGCAACTGGCGCACCACGGTTACCTGGAGCCCCACTCCTGCACCGTGGCGGTGGACGATTCGGGCAACGTGGAGGTGTGGGCCTCCAACAAGGGGCCGTTCGCGCTCAAGAACCGGCTTGCCCAGGACCTCGGAATCGAGCCCGAGAAGGTCAACGTCCACATCCTTTCGGTGGGTGGGGATTTTGGCGGCAAGGCTTCCATGATCGACACCCCGGTGTGCTACTTCCTGGCCAAGGCGACGGGCCGGCCGGTACGGTTGGTGCTCACCTACACCGAAGAGATCGCCACCGCGGCCCACCGCCATCCGGCGGTGGTGACGCTGCGGGCAGGGGTCAAGAACGACGGCACCCTCACGGCCATCGAAGGCATGGTCACATTCGCAGGCGGCGCCTACGCGGCCTGGAAGGCCAACCCCGAGATCACGGTGATGGGCGCAAAGCGACTGGCCAGTTACTACCGGGTGCCGGCCATCCGCATCGAGACGGTGTGCGCCTACACCAATCAGGTCCCGTGCACACAGACCCGCACCCCGGGGAGCCCGCAGATCGTCTTTGCCGTGGAATCGCTGATGGGCCAGATCGCCAGGGAAATGGACATCGATCCCGCAGACTTCCGGCTGCAAAACCTGTTGGACCCCGGCGACACGTCGCCCCTAGGGGCCAAGTGGGACGGCATCCTGGCCAAGGAAACCCTTGAGAAGGCGGTGGAGGCGTCGGGGTGGCGCACCAGCCCGCCGGGACCCAACCGGGGCCGCGGCATTGCCCTCTATGAACGCGGCGCCGGCGGCGGCAACGCCAACGCCGGCATCGATCTGGATGAAGACGGCACGGTGACGGTGCGCGTCGGCGTGCCGGACGTAGGCCCCGGAATCCATACCGCCATCGTGCAGATCGTCAGCGAGACCTTGGGCACCGAACCCGAAACCATCCGCATCCAGGTGGAGGACACCGACAACTCGCCCTGGGATCCCGGCACCGGCGGCAGCAAGTCCACCAACACCACCGGACACGCCGCCCACAAGGCCGCCCGGGAGGTCCACGAGCAACTGATGGCGTGCGCCGCCCGGAAGCTCGGCTGCGAGCCCGACCAGGTAGGCCGGGTGGACGGACGCTTCGCCGCCCCCGAGGGCGGCGAGATGTCGTTCGCGGAGGTGGCCCAGGCCGCCATCGCCGACGCCGGCGGGTCGTTCCACCACGATACCGTCTTCGCGCCCGAAGGTCAGCCTCCCATCACGTCGTTCGCCGCCCAGATCGCGGAGGTAGAGGTGGATCCCGAGACCGGCCAGGTCACGGTCACCCGCATGACCACCGCCCACGATTCCGGCAGAATACTGAATCACCTGACCTACCAGGGCCAGATCGACGGCGGCGTGGTGAACGGCGTGGGCTTCGCGCTGATGGAAGACAACCCCATGTCCGACGGCAAGATCACCACCCTGAACCTCGGCGACTTCAAGCTGCCCTGCGCCAAGGACATCCCCCGGCTCGACACCGTGTTCGTCGACCAGGGCGAAGGCCCCGTCCCCTTCCAGGGCAAGGCCATCGGCGAGCTCCCCAACGTCCCCACCGCCGCCGCCATCGCCAACGCCGTGGCCGACGCCACCGGCGCGCGGGTGTACGACCTGCCGCTCACGGCGGAGAAGGTGTACGCGGCGCTGCACGAGTCGTAGAGGGACTCCACTCCGGACCCTGTGCCGCTCGGCGCAGGGTCCCACTTCACAGCCGTATTCTCGAGCGATCCGTAGGTCGGATTCCCGGAGCGTAATGTCGGCAACGGCCCGGGGTGCCTTCCACCTGCGCCTCATCTGATTGCTTGAACCTTCAGTTGTAACCCCTCGTGCTTCTGAAACTGGCCGATGATCTCACACAGAGCACGGGCTCGGGGGTTGCCTCCAGGGCCGAACATACGCATCAGGCTCTTCGGCGATTTGTCGGCAAGCCCACCGAGTTTCTGAAAGCCAATGATTGCGTTGATGCAGTCGCGCAAGACGGCCTTGCCGGTGTCAATGTCGCCGGCGAGCAAACATTCAATTCCTTCGGTGAACAGTGCCTCCCGAAAGGCTGGGTCCCGTTCAACACGCTCTCGGATGGCTTCTCGTGAATCTCGTGTCAGCACCATCGAATCCTCCCGTGATTTGCGCTTCATTGTACTCCCGCCAGAGTTCTTCGTACCTCTTGGACCAAACTCACGAACGCCAGGCTTTCGCCATGACTGCCTTGTTGAGGAGGTCCAGCCCGTCCATTTTCGCAAGCACCCTGACTTCCTGCCGGCGGGCGTCGGCGGACACGACTTCACGTAACGCGGCCTCGATTATCTCTTCGACGGAGGGCAGCCCGAGCGTGCGACGCGCCTCCTGAATCAGACTCTCATCAATGTCAACGGTGATCCTGGGCATACGGCCATTTTATATCATTCGAACAATAATTTATCGATCAGGGCGCAAGTGTATCGTCGGATACGGCCCCGACCAATGTCGACACGGAATCCCTGCTTGAAGACCCTAGCTTCGGCGGCCGGTGGCGTAGTTCCGTTTCTCGCGACTGACCGGCCAAGATTCCACGAGACGAAACTTCGGATCGTCAAGGTTTTGTCATTCTGGGCTTTCCTTGGTAACTGCTTGTCCATCGTTTTACGTATGAAAACCAGCGGTCACCAAGAACTCACGGCAAGGAAGGATAGCCCGGAATGACGGCACCCGACTCCCTGTTTCAGGACACCATCTTCAGGGTCCTCGAAAACGCACCGCGCGGGCTGACCGTCGAACGCATTCGTACACAGTTGGCTGAGGCGGGAGCGACGATCGGCAAGGACGAAGTCGTACGGGCTCTGGCACACATGAACGAACGCCAACTGGTCCAGTTCGGTGCGGCGCGACGTTGGCATGTCCGCCGGCAAGGGAACAAAACTGCGGAAGATACCGTCTCTGGCAGACCAGACGAATACTTGGTTGCAGTCCCTTGCCAAGCCACCGCTGGTGAGGCGGCCGTGGTGGGGCCGGACATGCAAGGCGGGCGCATCGACGCCAGCATGGACCTCTTGCAACGCCTCCTGCCTTACTATCAGGATGCGTTACGACACGGTGACGGCGGCCAGCCTCAAGCCTTCGCAAACCAGTACGGGGAGAATTTCGTGCTGCTGGAGCCGGACAAGCCCTGGTGGCCGAAGGTGGAGCGGGGTCGCACGTTGGTCGTTCCACTCTCGCGAATGCCGGACGGCGCGCGAACGCGTTTGGCGAGACAAAACACACGGCACCTCCTGTTGGGTTATCCACTACATGTGGTAGCGCCCCGTAACGGGGAGACCGACGCCTCCGTTCGTCCTGTTTCGGTCTTCCGTTGCCGTTACGATCAGACAGAGACGCATCTACTGATTCGCGTTCCGGTGACCAGACCCATAATCGTTCGAGACTGGCTGCGAGATCAAGTGAGGTACAGCGGGTGGAATGCTGCGCGTTTGTTGAGCTGGTTGCTGATCGAAGATGAGACCGCAGATCTGGACACCGAGGATGAAGCCGAGAGCCCGGAATTCCTGGAGATTCCCACTTTCGCCGCTCGGCTGGAATCCGCTGCCGGCAAGAGGTTGCACCAGAGGCTTCTTCCAGACGCAGTGGCCGGCCGCGTGCCTCGTGGTGGCGTGACCGGGTTCTATAACGGTCTGGCCTTATTCCCGGAGGCCATCGGGAACTACGTCCGCTCCGCCATCAGGGACTATGACCGGCTTTGCCAGGAACCCAGGGAACGGCTAGAGGGCAGTGCGATCGGCACGCTGTTCGGGACAGAGCGGCCTGCTTCCCCGGTTCCGGCCATCGTGCATCCGTTCCCCCTCGGCGAGGCCCAATTGTTGGCAGGGCGGGCCGCCCTATCCCAACCCCTGACCGTGATCACCGGCCCGCCGGGAACAGGCAAGTCGCAGGTCATCGCTTCGATCATGCTCAGCGCCGCGGCCGCCGGACGTTCCGTACTGCTGGCGGCACGCCAGCATCGTGCCATCGACGCTGTGAAAGAGCGTATGGAGTCTCTGACCGAAGATCGGGTTCTGCTCGTTCGAGCCAACGAATCCCAAGGATTCGGAAAGTTCACGTTCGCTGACGGTCTGCGTGCCCTGCAGACCCGGGCGGGTGGCCCGGACGCAACTCAGCGTTTCGCCAGACGTTTAAGCCGTTTGGCGGAAGTTGATTCGCAGCGCTGGAATCTACTGGAGAGATGGCTGAGCCTCAAGTCTCTGGGGGAAACCGGCGCCCATCTGTTGGCAGACCTGGAACGGCTGGGAGCCGAACGGGCGAAGCTATCGGAGGCGGTGGGACCTACGCCCAACAAGTCCCGTTTTTTCGTCGGGCTTCTCCACACGCTGGCCCGCTTTCTCCGCTTTCCGGTCGGTAGGGATATTCCGCTCGGTGCCGAATTTCGTCAAGCGCGTTTCGACCGTGAGGTGATCCGGTTAGAGGCTACTCTGGGCGAGTTGGAAGATCGGATCCAAACGCTTCGGAAGGAGTTGGAGGGCCAGGCCGAGAACCCGGTTACTATAGGGGAGCAAGTTCAGACACTCAGCAGCGAAATCATGGAGCCGCTCCTCGACCACCTCGACGCCGTGTCTCAGGATGACAGGCAGGTGCTAGCGGCTATTGCCGGCGATGCCGCCATCATGGGACAGAGAGATATCGACAGCGATGCGTACCGGCTGATTTTGAAGTACATGCCGCTCTGGGCAGTGACGACCCTCGCTGCCGGCAGCCGGATACCGCTGGAGGCGGGCCTATTCGACTATGTCGTGTTCGACGAAGCCGGCGTGACGGACATCGCATCCGCCCTCCCTCTCCTGTTCAGGGCCAAATCGGCAGTCATCGTGGGCGATCCCATGCAGCTTGGCATGATCAGCAACCTCGACCCACGTGAGGAGCGCCTGATGCTGAGCCGGCATGAGCTCTTGGGGCCCGGCATCGGGCGTTTCGCCCAAGGACAGACCGACCTCTTCCAGCTTGCGGCGTCAGCCATCCAAGGCGCACCATTTTTGTTGAATGAACACTACCGCTGTCATCCGGATATCGCCGCATACTTCAACGAGGCCTTCTATGGCCGCCGTTTGACCGTCCTGACGGAGGCGGACAGACTGCGCGTTCCCAAGGGCTTCAAGCCGGGCCTTCACTGGACCGACGTACAGGGCTCAGTCTCCACGGGCCGTGACATTGGGATGGGAGGCTCCGCGTATTCCGACGCGGAGGCGAAAGCCGTGGTGGATATGCTGAAGGCGTTGGAGGCGCTAGGTTTTGAAGGAACCGTGGGCGTCGTTACCTTCTTTGCGCCGCAGGCCAGGCACATCAATGAACGCGCAAGCCGCGAGATCGGCGCCGACAAGCTCAATCGTCTGAACGTCAAGATATTCACTGCCAACAAGTTCCAGGGCGATGAACGCGACGTAATGCTGTTGTCGCTCTGCCTGGCTCCAAACATGCCGGACGGCGCGCGGAACTTCCTGATGAGAGAGAAGCGCCTGCTAAACGTCGCGGTCAGCCGGGCGCGCGCGGTCTGCCACGTCTTCGGTAACAGGGGGTTCGCCGCATCCTGTGGCATTCCACACATTGAGACCCTGGTCCGCCGAGTGAATGAAGCCGCCGTGCCGCCCGACGCCAAGTTCGACGATCGCTTCGACAGCCCTTGGGAAAAGCGACTTTACGAAGCGCTGATCGAGCGTGGGGTCGACCCGATACCGCAGCATCCGGTTGCGGGGCGCTTCCTGGACTTGGCGGTAGTAGACGACACACGCTGGCCGCCTGTGCGCCTGGACATCGAAGTGGACGGTGTCACTTACCACACAGATGACGACGGCAACCGCCTCCAGACGGATCTGTGGCGTGACCGTCAATTGCGGGGGCTGGGTTGGAAGGTCCTACGTTTCTGGGTCTACGAGTTGAGGGACGACATGGAGGGGTGTCTTGAGCGAGTGGAACAAGCCATCAGAGACTGATCGAGAGTCTTCCGAACTGCCCAGCGGATCGTCACGCCTGCGCAGCGAGTCACCTGAACCACCCCAAACGACGTCCGCGCCGGTCGGCTCGGCCCGCCAGCAGGCGAAGACCCGTCCGCGCCTGCTGCCGCTGGGGCTCGTCACGTTGATCGGTTTGGGCGCCGTGGTGTGGCTTGCGTTCGCCGTAGTGGAAAGCGTCATCAGCAGAACCGCAAAGAGGGCTGAGATCGAGGCGCTTTCCGCGCGACTCGGACCATTGCGGGCTGAAGTGAGCAGGACCGAAGTCGCAAGGGACGAACTCCGCGCCGACCGCGACGTATTGCAACGGGAGGTGGACGGCCTGAGCGCTCGCCAGCAAGCGCTGGCTGGAGGTCTTGCAGACGCCCACGCGGTCATCGAACGGGGAGAACTGGCCCAACGTCGACAAGCCGAGTTGGACCGCGCCCTCACTGAAGATCGGCGCAAGTTGGAAGAGCTGGAAAGGCGCCGCAATCAACTCGCCACCGAGGTCGCCTCCGTAGGGGAACGCAGAGACGACCTGAATACTGCCTTCAACGCCGAAGCGGATCGTCTGAAGGTCATGCGCGGTGACCTCCAAACCCTTCGCGCCCAGCGACAGCGGACAGCGGACGAACGCCGCGCCGACCGCGATGCATTGCAACGGGAGATGGACGGCCTGAGCGCTCGCCAGCAAGCGCTGGCTGGAGATCTTGCGGAGGCGCACGCGGTCATCGAACGGGCAGAGCTGGCCGAACGTCGACAGGCCGAGATGGACCGCGCCCTCACTGAGGATCGGCGCAAATTGGAAGAGCTGGAAAGGCGCCGCAATCAACTCGCCACCGAGGTCGCCTCCGTAGGGGAACGCAGGGACGACCTGAATATTGCCATCAACACCGAAACCGATCATCTCAAGGTCCTACGTAGCGACGTCCAGACCCTTCGCGCTGAGCGGCAACGAGCCGAACAGGAGCGGGAGAAGGCCGAGAGTGAATTAGCGCGTGTGCGCACAGCTCTTCGCCATATCGAGGCCAAACGCGAAGCGGCACGTGTCCAGGAGCGAATGCTGGCGGGTCGCGTCCGCGAACTTGCGGCCGAGCAGTCGGGCCTCGAACCCGTGCAGAAACAGATTGCCGAGACGAAGCAGACACTCGCGAACGTCCGCCAGGAGTTGGATGCGGTAAGCCTTCAGCTCGCGGAAACGCGCGCGGACGCGGCCCAGACTCGAACGTTGGCCGACCAGCTCCCCCTTCTGAAGGAGGAAACACAAGCCCTGGAAGCGCGCAGAAAGGAAGCCGTCCGTGACATCGCCGATCTGGAGGGGAAGCGGGCCGAGAGAATCCGCGTCGCTGGGGAGATCAGTGTTGCACAGGGCAGGCGGAATGGGTTGTTGAAGGACGAAGCGGAACTCCGCGCACGGATCGACACTCTCGAAATGCGGCGAGACTCTCTCGGTGGGACGATTGCGGAACTGGAGAAGGAACGGGTCGGACTTGTTGGTCAGATCAAGAGACTTCACGAAGACCGCAGGCTCGCGGACAACGCGCGTATGGACGCTCAGAGTGACTTGGCGAAGCTCCAGGATCAAAACGAGAAGGAACAGCAGCGCCTGACCGCCGTAAGGCGCGAACTCGGTACGGCCGGCCAACGGTTGCAGGCGATCCAACCTGACCTGGAAGCAGACTGAATGGCGAGCAGACGCGAACTTGCGTGGTGGGGGGAATAGACGATGAATTGGGTCCTGTATCCTGAAGTGCTCTCGATCATGATCGCGGTCCTGGCCTTGGTTGGGGTGTTGGGACTCGCATTCATCTATGGAGTACACCATCGTCTGGCTTGGGCGCAGTTGCCGGCCGCGGCACGCGACGCGGAGTTGGCAACCCGTGTCATGCAGCGCGAGACCGACCTTCTGGACAAGGAGCAAAGGCTGGAGCGGCTCGACGAACAGATTCGCGACCGTGAAGCCAAGCTGCTGGAGCGCGACCAGTTGGAAGCTGAGGCGGCCTATTGGAAGTCTCAGATAGAGGCTGTGAAAGCCGAGTATGCCGGGCTCGATGCGTTGCGGACCGAAATCGAGGAAGTGCGAGAGTCGTATCGCCAGGAGATGGAGAGTCTGGCCGATGCGGAAAGACAAACCCGCGAGGCGAAGGGCGAGTGGGAGGATGCGTGCACACGTGTGGTCAAAGCCGAGCGGTGCCTGGCCGCGCTTGCCGGTAAGGCGGACCGGCTGCGCGAGATGCTCCAGGAGTTGGCGGAGACGGAAGCCCGGCTCACGAAAACGAAGGCTAAGCACAAAGACGTGCTCACGGCATTGGAAGTGGGTCAAGACCGTCTCTCCCGCGTCGAGCGCGAGGTGGAATCGCTTCACGCACGGCAGCAGAACCTGCTTTCTGAGCTTCGTGGCCACGAAGAGCGACTGGAAACTGTCAAGGCCGAACTGGCCGGTTTGGCTCCCGCGCGCCAAGAGTTGACCGTGGTCCTAGAGTCGTTGCACTCGGCCGAAGAAGACTTGAAGGACAAACGCGAATCACTCTCGCGTCTTACATCCGACGAAGCGTGGCTTCACGCTCAGATTGCGCGGTTGCGGGGCGAACTCGACGAAGCTGCCGCAAAGAACTACGAGGGCGACTCGGCTGAATCGCTCGCCGACCTTCTCGTGCCGCCCTCGTGTCTCGCGCGCACTGATGATGACGGTCACATCGCTGTCTTGCCGGGCGAGCGGCCCGCCGTACGGGAGTTGGACGCCCTACAACGGGTCCGGCAGCACCTAAAGGAATGCGGGCTTATCTTCGATGAACGCGTGACCAACGCTTTTCACACGAGTCTGAAGACCGCGGTGATTTCGCCACTGACGGTGCTGGCTGGCGTCAGCGGCACCGGCAAGAGCCAGTTGCCGCGCTTCTATGCGGACGCCATGGGGATGCATTTCCTGAAGATACCGGTCCAGCCCCGTTGGGACGGCCCGCAGGATCTCTTCGGCTTCTACAACTACATCGAGAAGCGCTACAAGGCGACGGACCTCGCCCGGGCGCTGGTTCATCTGGACAACTACAACTGGCCCGATCAGGCAGAGAGGTTCCATGACCGCGTGCTGCTCGTGCTGTTGGATGAAATGAACCTCGCCCGCGTGGAGTACTATTTCTCCGAGTTCCTGAGTCGCCTTGAAGGACGCCCCCTTGACAGGGAGGCGGGCACCCCCGATATCCGGCGTCCGACGGAGATCGAGATCGACATCAGCCGAAAGGAGCGGTCTCAGGGTGTCTACGTCGGTCAGAACGTCCTGTTCGTAGGCACGATGAACGAGGACGAATCCACATTGTCCCTGTCGGAAAAGGTGTTGGACCGAGCCAACGTGCTGCGCTTTCCGAAACCAAAGGAGTTGAGATCGGATCTTCTCACGATGGACGAACGGTTTAAAGCCGCGGGTTATCTTCCCAGGAGACGATGGACGGAGGAGTGGCCTCGCCGCATCGGGGACATGGACAACGCCGCCCTTGACCGTGCGACCGAGACCGTGTCGGCCATCAACGCCATCATGGACGAAATGGGACGGCCGTTCGGTCACCGCATGGGACAGGCGATGCTTTACTACGTGGCAAACTACCCGTCTCAACCGGACCGAACCGACGAGCCGGAATTGATAAACAACGCGCTTGCCGATCAGATCGAGTTGAGGTTGCTTCCGAGGCTGCGCGGGGTCGGAGTGGACGAGAATCGGAACTCCCTGTACCAACTGGCCGAAAAGGCGAGATCACTGGGTGACGAGGCGCTTGGGAACGCTATCGACAACGCCGTTCAACGTTCGCACGACACCGGCCTGTTCGCTTGGCGCGGTTTCACCAGGGAGTAGAGTGTGGCGACGCCCGATCTGATTCTCCTGCGCGTCCCCTGGGGTCTGATCGGGCCTTCCCGAACGAGACTGGAAATTGCGGAGCCCGTACCCGAATCGGATACAGACGGTTTGGACCTGGACGGCTGCGTGTCTCCTCTCCTGTTCAGTCGCGACGATAAGCCGGTTCCGCTCAACGAAGACGATAGGGTCCTGGAGAGGTTCGTCGAATTCCGGACACGTCTCGACGAACGGCAACGAGCCTGGGACATTCCGGTTCCACTGCACGGAAGCGAACTGCAGAGCCTTCGGTTCCATTCCTGGAAGCGGTCCAGGAAATTCACTTGGTCCGGAGGCGTCGATCGCCCCCCGACCGCCGGTTCGGGCGACGGGGAAGAGCAGAACCAGCCGGGAGCGCGCCTCCATCGTTTTCTGCGCACCATCCGCGCGCGTATGCAGGACTTCGAGACGGTTCTATCGGAAGGGCTGGAGCCGTGGGACCACGTCCCCGTCTTGTGGCTCGACCCGCATGCCCCGCGTGACCCTACCATGGATGTCCTGGTGCGACATGCGCGTGAACACCGGACTGCCTGGGGTCATCTCGCCGAACACCCGCGACGCCTGCTCAACCGCAGGCGCGAGTTGGTCACGCTACCCCGTGTAGAGGAACTGGACGTTCCGTGCATGCAGTGGTTGTCGCGCCAGCCGGGACAGACGCTTGCAGAACGGGCCGGCGGGCGCCAGCGCATCATGGCGCTCGCGCGCTACGAGAACCGGAACACCCTGGAGAACCGTGTCTTCCTGGACCTCATGGCGCGTAGCGTCGCTGCGGCACGCGACTACGACGCCATGAACAAGGGACGAGAGGGACGTACACGGCAACGGGGTAGCCTGCGGATCGAGTCCGTTCGGGCATACAGCCGAGAATGCCGTCGCATTCACCAGGAACTGGACATGCAGGGTGTTCTGCGCCCATCCGAACCGGTCCAACCCAATCATGTTCTGCTCGACGACATGCGCTATCGCAGTGTCTGGGCAGCGCGGAAGGAGATCATCCGGCGCGAACGGGCGATCGACGACCTTTGGCGTTGGCAACGCAGGGCCTGGACGGAGTTCTGCAAGGCAACGGTCGCCGTCAGCTTGGTCTGGCTTGACGGAGTCCAGCGTTTCTTCAGTGCACCGATGTTCGTAACAGACGAACACAGACGCGGATGCTTCCTGATTCACGATGACCCCATGATCGTTGTTGCCCATTGGAAACGTGGTTGGGTGGCCGAACTCTTGTCCGGGAACTCGGACGTTGTGTCACCGAAGCACCGCGAGCTGTGTGCTTCCTTCTGGCTGCGCTGTGCCGATCTGGACGGCGGAGACTATGTCTACATCCCGGTATGGACGGTCCACGCCATCGGTGAGCAATGCCGTCTCCGAGAACTCGTGAACTCGGCCAACACGGCGTTTCGCATGCTCCGTGATCGAGACCAACTCGCTGGCGGTATCGTGTTGGTCTCGCAAGTCGATGCGTCGGGGGAAACAGGAACTGAACGTGCGGAGTTCGTATTCGGCTGCCAGTTCGGCCCCTATGACAAACTGCTTCCCGACGCGGTGCAGCGTTTGGGCGAGGATATACGCGCCAGGATCGAGGATTCGTTGTGGGCCCGTTGATCGGTATCGATTTGAACGGCATCCGCGACACGCTGGCAAGGTGCGATGGAGCGGGCGAAGCCGACCCGGAATTCATCGACTTGGGGGTTCGCAGCGGCTTCATTCGCCTGCAGTCAGGTGATGACGGGGTGTGGCTCGGGGGCGAGCAGACAGAGTTGGCCCCGCATGGCCGCGGCCCTGGATGGGGACCCATCGGTGTCGCCGAGAGTCGTATGGACTGTCTGGACATCCTACAAGAGATCCAGGACGGCAACCCCCGTGATGCGACACGCCAGGCATTGGGGTCCGCACTGCCTAGCCTCTTGGGTAAGACCGACTCGGCGGTCTTTGCGGTTCCCGACGCCCCCACGTATGACGAGGCCTTCCGCGACCGGTTTCTGGGTTTGCTCAAACGAGTGGACGGACTCCGCCCCCTCCTGCTCTGGCGACCTGTCGCCGCGCTTCTGGGCTGGATGGATACGGAACCGCCGGACGCTCGTCCCGGTTGTCGTGTCGCCATACTTTCACTTATGGCGGACGGGATTCACCTGTCCGCGTTGTCGCTCAAGCGAGAACGCCATGGCGGCGTCTCGCTGCTGGTGCCGCAACGAAGCGAGTGCGGGCGGATGGTCGGCGCATCGTTCCGAGGCCGAGCCCTACTGGAGGCGGCTCAGGGCCAACTTGCAGGGGCGTCCGGCGTGGCCGCACCGGAGGTGAAGGCTGCTGCGCTGTCGCCTTGGCGATTCGCAGCAGGGACGAAACCGCAGCCGGAGATTGCGCGACTCTCGGGCAACCGGGGTTGGCGGAAGCTACCGCCACTCGACTACGGTTGCCCGCGACCGAACGAAATAGACCTGAGCGAAGGCTTCCTGAAAGGGCTTCGCACGGCTGACATCTTGTTGGTCGAAGGACCGTTGGCGGGCAACGCAGCTTGGCGCGATGGGGTGTTGAAGGCGTTGAACGCACAGCCGCCGGACGTGACCCTCTGCCGCAACGCTGTCGCGCGTGGTTGCTTGGCGGCGGCGATTCGCCGCCAGCTCGGCCAACCCATCTATTTCGATTTTCTGCCTCAGCTTCAGATCAACGCCTTGGTGGGGAGAAATCCGGAGTTCGTGGACCTGATCTCGCGCGGGGCGCGTTGTCAGGGCGGCGAATCGTTCCGCGCCAGTGCGCCTGGCGAGTATGCCGTCGCCAAGGGCGCCGACGAACTCACCCTTTGGCTGTTCAAGGAGGATTTCGTGCGCGGGCGCAAGGCTTGTGTCAGGCTGCCGACCGTGGCGGATCGGTGGTATCGCCTGTCGGTGTCTGTCGAGCAGATTCCTGGGCAGGGTTTCGCCGAGGTACGCATTTCCTCGCCCGAGTTCAGCAGTCTCCGGCAGTCCCCCATCACGCTCGACTGGGAAGCCATGGAGGAAACGGATCAGCCCCGCGAGGAGATCCTGAGGCAGTTAACGGACCAACACCAAGCTCCACTTGCATGGCCCGAAACAGCGGTGAATCCAGGGCACCCGGACTTGTGGCAGAAAGGACATCCTCGAGGCGATCTCGTCGCTCAACTCAGAGCCTATCGTGGCGCCCGGCTACTGTGGCATGGCAGGATCAACTCGAATACCCGGTCGAAGCTAAAGGTTCTGCTCGAACGGTTCAGGCAGCCGTACACGCCATCTTTCTGGGAGCGAAAGGCGGGTCTTGAGGGCGGCCAACGGGAAACCTTCCGCGCCCTCCGCAGCGACGGACGCCTTCCCAACCCGATTGGCGCTCATCCCATGCCGGCGAGCGCAGCCGAGGAACTCGACCGTACGCTTGAGAAACTGGAGAACGACCTTGCCGCGCTAAAAGGCTACTTTGGCCAGCAGATCGAGTCGAGAGTCCTGGGTGAGGTCCTGGGCTTCGCCAGTTGGTGTTTCTGGCGTTGCCCACCCAGCATTGCCGATGTGTTCCTGGGAACCTACGAAGGCCGTTACTCCTACGACATCAACGCCACGCTCTTGTGCGAAGGCGTGGCGCGCGTTGTCGAGGGAGAGAACCAGTTGAGACGGTATTTCGCGGGGTTGGAACAGCGACTCAGACGCAGGAAACGGATGATATCGCCGGACCGCGCGGGCTTGGCCCGGGTTCTGGGCACTTCGGACAAGGCGGCTGTCAACCTCAACCCCTCGCTCGCTGAGCATATCGTGGAAGCGACCGTGGAGACTTTGCAGGATGAGAACAGGAGGGCGCCCGCAAGATGTTACAAAATACGGTTCAAGACTGCGCTACGGATGCTGGCGGCGCTGCTACGGCACCGCGAGGCGCGCCCGAGTTTCCTCGACCCGGATCACGACCCGGCCACAGGACGGCTTCTGGCCGCGCTGGACACGGCCGGGGAACGCAACGTTGACCTCGCTGCCCACATCGAACAGTCGGCCTCCCTTTACCACGGAACGACTCGTGCGTTATCGCGTGGGGCCAAGCGCTTCCACGCCAACGCCGAAATAATCGGCGACCTGAAAGGCTTCATCCGTCGCGAAGGCGGCAACCCCAACATCATACAACGCATCGACATGCTCGACGACGAGTGACGGTCCTTGATGCCGTTCAGTTCAGCGTCTCGTACCGATTCACTGTGATGGGCCAGGACTCACGCGACCCGCCGCTGACAACCGTTCCTTGAGGGACTTGAATCCAGACTCGTTCAGGCCGGTCGCTTCCTCGATCACGTCCCAACTCACGCCGGCGCGCAAAAAGCCTTCGACGGTTTTCAACTGTCCGAGCCGTTCGCCTTCGACCCGGCCCTTTGCTTCGCCCTCCGCCAGAAGTTGCTGAGCGTATGACATGATCATTCCTCCCTGCTCGTGTCCGTGTCGCCGCAGCGCATCGTCAAATGCCTCGGTGCCTGCGGTGTCCTGAGTCGCCATGACGTACAACACGAACAGTTCAAAGTAATCGATCTCTCTCTGCAAACGCAACTGGCGCAACAACTGTGCCGCCATGTCCATCGCCAACGCCACGTGTCGCCCATACGCGGCCATCATCAACCACTGCGCGACCCGGCCCCTTGCTGCCCCTTCCACCTCGTCGGGTTTGAGATTGGTCTGGTCCAGCAGCAGATGGGCGAACCGGGGAACCCACGGCCACTCCCGCGCCACCTCGGGGAACAGGTCCGCGAACTGGGTGGAATGCGTCCATCCGTCGCGGCCTTGGTAGAAGACCATGGGCACGATGGGGCGAAACCAGGATGGTCCGGCGCCGTCCTGTACTCCGGTGTCCCAGTGGCTTTGTCTCAGGTTTTCGTCCACGAAGCTCCCGTCCAGGAGCTTGAGGCTGGTCCAATCCACGCGCTCCTGGAGAGCACCGGGCAACGCCGTGCGCAACAAGCCGACAGCCTCTCCTACGTCAGAGAACACCTTGCGAAACAGGCCGTCATGAGGGTGATCGACTTCATTTGCCAAGGTTTCTTCCTCCCGCTACTGTCCTGTTCGGCAGTGTCGGGAGGAACTTTAGCTTTTACGTCAGATTCGCCAGGATCTCCTCGTCGGCTGCGGTGAGATCCACGGGCTTGCGGAACGGCTGCGGCCAGTCGATGCCGGTGGGCCAGTACACTTCGACCGTGTTGCCGTCGGGATCGTGGAAGTAGATGCCGATGGCGTTGCCGTGGCTGGCAACGCGCTCGATGGGGACGCCGCGCTCGAGGAAATCGCGGTGGAACGCCTTTAACTCGGCCAGGCTTTCGCACCGGAAGGATATCTGCTGGATCAGGTTCCCGCCGTCTTCCCGGCCCGGGCGCAACTGCAGCTCGTGGTGTTCCTGGTGGCGTTCCTGGGCGGTCATGAAGACCGTGCCGGTGTCGCTTTCGTCGCTGACGGTCAGGCCCAGCACGTCACGGTAGAAGGCCTTGGACCGCTCGATGTCGTGGACCGTCAGGCCTATATGGCCCAGTGAAGAGACTTTCGGCATGATGGGTTTCCTCTTGTGGGCTTCCTCTCCCCCGGCTGCTCTCCTCAACCGTTGTAGAAGCGCTCGGCGTTGGCGTACAGCACCTTGTGTTTCTGCGTGTCCGAGAGGTCCTCGCGGGCGTTCAACTCGTCGATGTCGCCGTAGAACTCCCCCTTGTGGCGCTCGTGGGGATAGTCCGAGGCGAAGAGGATCCGGTCCTCGCCCACGAGCTGCAGCGCGGTGGGCAGGGTCTTCTCTTCCACCTCGCAACTGAAGTAGATGTTGCCGTCGCGCACATAGTCGCTGGGGCGCTTGGTCAGCACCGGGCACCACCGCCTTCTTCGCTCGTAGTTCTCGTCCATGCGGTCCATCATGTAGGGGGCCCAGCCGGCGCCCGCCTCCAGGAAGGCGAAGCGCAGGTCGGGAAAACGCTCGAACACGCCCTCGGTCATCATGTCGGTGAACTGGATGAGCTGGGACAACGGGTGCTCCAGCGTGTGGGTCTTGAAGAGGTTGTCGGAGTTGTCGATGCCGATGCGCTGACTCACGGCGCCGTGAATGGCCAAGCAGCAGCCGAGGCGCTGGGCTTCCTCGTAGAGGGGGTCGAAGTCGCGGTGGCCGTAGTGCTTGCCGGCGGCGGTGACCGACGGAAGCATGGCGCCGGGCATGCCCAGCTCGGTCACCACGGCGCGTAGCTCGGTGACCGCTTCCGGTATGTTCTGGGCCGGGATCAGCGCCACCGCGCGCAGGCGGTCGCTGGCCTGCATGAACTTCGCGTGCACCCAGCGGTTGTAGGCGCGGGCGATGGCCGCGGCGTAGTCCCGGTCCTGGATCATGCCGCTGGCCAAGCCCACCGACGGATACAGGTAGGAGGTCTCGATGCCGCAGCGGTCGAGAAACTCCACCCAACGCTCGGCGTTGGGATCGTCGTCTTCGGTGAGACGCGAGAAGCCCCGGACGAAACCGTCCACGCTGGGGAACAACGAGTAAACCGTCCAGGGCAGTTGATTGTAGGGCGGGTCGAAGAACTCCTTGATCTCTCCGGGATGCTCCATCACGTGGCCGTCCGCATCGACGGCGCGGTAGTTGCTCATCTTCCCTCGTCTCCTTCCGTAAACACTGCCGCTTGGGGCTTTCGTTCATCGTAGTACCCCGTCCTTACCTTGACAAGGTCTAGCTCATGTGGCCATCTAGCAGCCACCAAAGGAGGTTTCTTACATGGCACCACAGTACGCATCCAAGCTCATCTACGGCAACGAGGTATCGGACTGGCAGGAGCGGCTGAACACGGACCGCATGCGCCGGGAGCGGGCCGAGCGCGCCAAGCGGATCATGCGCGAGCATGGGATCCCGGCGCTCCTGGAAGCCAACTCGGCCAACATCCGCTACCTCACCGGCCTCAAGGGCTTCAACTACCCCATGTGCCGCTACACCCTCTTTTTCGCCGACCACGACCCGATCATGTACGAGCACAGCGGCCACTTCCACCAGATGCCGGACCAGGCGCCCTGGATCACCGAGTGGCGGCCGGCACGGGCCTGGCTCACCGCCGCCTGCGGCATCGAGGCGGCCAAGGACGAGGCCCGGCAGTTCGCCGCCGACATTCACGACGAGCTCAAGAGCCGGGGGCTGCTGAACGAGAAGATTGGCTTCAGCGCCTTCGACGGCATCGCGCGCGAGGCGCTCACCAACGCCGGGGTCAAGAACCTGGTGGACTTCAGCCTGGTGATGAAGGAGATCCGCAAGATCAAGACGGCCGACGAGATCGATTGCCTCAAGACCGCCGCGGCCATCGTGGAAGGCGTCTGGTACAGCATCTGGGAGGCCGCCAAGCCCGGGGTGCGGGACACCGAGCTCTCGGGCATCGCCACCAAGGCCGGCTATGACATGGGCGCGGAGTCGGCTCCGCCCGGAGGCTGGCGCTCGGGACCCAGCACCTTCGACCGCGGCTTCCATCAGTCCAGCCGGCTGCTGCAGACCGGCGACCTCCTGTACGGCTCGCTCTGCGGCCTGACCTATCAGGGATACGCCACCTGCACCTACCGGACCTTCATCGTCGGCCGGAAGCCCAACGCCCAGGAACTGGACTGGTACAAGCGGGTCAAGGACAGCATCGACGGCGTCATCGACGCCATCAAGCCCGGCGCCACCACGGCCGACGCCGCCAAGCACTTTCCGCCGGCGTCGAGCTGGGGCTACGACGAGGAGTGCGAGGTGCTGGCCAGCGAGATCGGGCACGGCATCGGCCTCACCCAGGGAAGCACCAACTACGATATCCCCATCATCAACCGGCAGTGGTCCCTCAACTACCCGCAGGTGTTCGAGGAGGGCATGACCATTGCCATCGAGAGCCGCGAGGGCGAGACCCGCGTGGGCGGCGTGCGGCTGGAGAACATGGTGGTGGTGACCAAGGACGGCGCGGAGATCATGGACCACTTCCCGCGGGCAGAGATTCTGGTGGCGCCGCGCTAGGGAACGTCCTTCGATCCGGCATTCACGAAAGGAGAAAGCCGTGGGTGATTCACTTCGCTATTACGTGGCGTTCAACGGCGGGCTCACCGTATACGAGGACCGCGGCGGTGGGCTGGAGGCGTGCGCCGAGCATTTTCCCGGACAGACCGTGGACGGCCTGGCCGGCTCAAAGATCCGGCCCGAGCGCGTCTTTGCCGCCGTCCCCTTCGACGGCGCCTACCGCACCGACGACGCGGGCAAGAGCTGGAAGAGGGTCATCGAAGGCGACGCCCGCTGCTTCGCGGTGGACCCCCACGACGACCGCGTGGTGTATGCCGGACTCGGTCCGGTGCAGCTCATGCGCAGCGAGGACAGCGGCGACACCTGGGAGAATCTGGAGAGCCTGCAGCAGATGCCCGAGGATGTGCAGAACCAGTGGTGCGTTCCGGGACCGTACGTCGGTATACAGTTCCCGCACGTCTGCAACATCTTCATCCATCCGGACGACGCCAACCTCCTGCTGCTGACGCTGGAGCACGGCGGGGTCGTGCGCAGCGAGGACCGGGGCAAGACCTGGGAGGACGCCAGCGCCGGCATCGACTATCTCGACATGCACCATATCTACAACTACCCGGGCAGCAAGGACCGCTACTACGTGTCGTGCGCCCGGGGTTTCTTCCGTAGCGACGACCGCGGACGCCAGTGGCGCAGGGTCGAGGACGGCATGCCGTGGGGCTACACCGAGAAGTACAGCTACACCCACGACTGGTTCTTTCTACCGGGCGACAATCCGCGGATGATGGTGTGCGGCGGGCGCGGCTCCCCCGGAGTCTGGCGCGGCGAGAGCACCAACCCCCACGGCGTGATCATGCTGAGCGATGACGAGGGCGGAACCTGGCGCACCGCCACCAACGGCCTGGCCGAGATGATGCCGTACATGCCCTGGACCCTGCAGCGCCACCCCGAAGATCCGAACACGGTTTTCGCCGCCATGGGCGATGGCTCCCGCGGCTTCGGGTTCGATCCCAAGGACCGGGGCATGGGCGCCGTGTACGTGACCCGTGACCGCGGCGACTCCTGGGAGCCGGTGCTGCCGGAGCTGCCGTCCGTGCTGACCACCTGCGTGACGCCGCAGTAGCCAAGCCGGGCAATCCCGGCCTCGTCACCCCGGGCTCCGGGTCGTCAAGGCCGGACCGCCCTCGACGGCGCGCGCTACATCGCCCGCACGACGCTCATAGACGCACACAATGAAGAAACTCCAACTCAGCCTGGTCTCCTCCCGGTACGAACGCATCGCCCCGCTCCTCGACGGCACCGTGCCGGTGGAGGGGGCGGAGTTGGTGTGGACCCACTCGAACCCTTCGGAGACCTTTTGGCGACAGCTTAAGTTCGGCGAGTTCGACGTTGCCGAGATGTCCATGTCCTCTCTGCTCATCGCCAAGGCCCGGGGCCACGACATGGTGGCCATTCCGGTGTTCCCCTCCCGGCGCTTCATGCACGGAGCGCTGTACGTCCAAAAGGATTCCGGCATCCATGGGCCCGAGGAGTTGGCGGGGAAGCGCATCGGCGTGGGCGAATACCAGCAGACCGCCGCCCTTTGGACTCGCGGCACTTTGGAACACGACTTCGGCGTGTCCCAATACGGCGTCGACTGGCACATGGAGCGGAGCGAGGCGTTGAGCCACGGCGGCGCCACCGGGTTTGCCCCGCCGGAAGGCATCCGCTTCCACCGGATCCCGGAGGACAAGAGCCTGATCTCCATGCTGGTGGGCGGGGAACTCGACACGGCCATGCTGCTGAGCACCTTCCATGCCGAGCCCAACGTCATCGACCGCTCCACCGGCGACCGCCGGGAAGGCGACGAGGACCTGGTCCGGCCGCTGTTCCCGGACCTGATGGCAGAAGGCAAGCGCTACGTGGAGGCCCACGGCTTCGTCCCCATCAACCACTGTTTCGTGATCCGGGGAGATGTGCACGAGAAGCACCCCTGGCTCGCCTTCAACCTGTTCGCCGCCTTCGCCAAGGCCAAGGAGCACTGGCTCCGGCAACTGCCGCGGGCCGTCCCGTCGGACCTCTTCTTCGGCCCGCAGTACCTGGAACAGACCCGTTCCATCGTGGGGCGGGACCCCTTTCCCTACGGCATCAAGGACAATGCCGCCATGCTGCAAACGCTCATCGACTACTCCTTCGAACAGCAGCTCACGCCGCGCAAGCTGGCGCTGGAAGAAGTCTTCGCCCCGAGCACGCTGGACCTGTAAGCGGTCAGGTATTGAACAAGCCTGAAGGGTCTCCCGGAAGCACCAGGATCATCCCATGCAAACCGCGATTTTCGGCAACACGGGCGAGAAGCTGTCGCGCATCGGGCTCGGCTGTTTCTCCATGTCGGGCGCGTACGGCGCGGCCGACGACGCCGAGTCCATCGCCACCATTCACCGGGCCATCGACCTCGGGGTTACGCTGCTCGACACCTCCGCCAGCTACGGTCAGGGACACAACCACCGGCTCATCGGCCAGGCGCTGAAGGGCGGCAAACGCGAAAGGGTCTTCATCCACTCCAAGACCGGCACGGTCCGCGCCCACGACGGCTCGTCGGTGGCCCAGGGCAGCGGCGCGCCGGACCGGCTGCGCCGGATTTGTGAGACGAGCCTCAAGAATCTCGGCATCGAGACGCTCGATGCGCTGTGCATGTCGCGGGTCGATCCCACCGTGCCCATCGAGGAATCGGTGGGCGCCATGGTCCGGCTGGTGGAGGAAGGCAAGACCCGCTTCATCGGCCTCTCGGAAGCCGCGCCCGGGACCCTGCGCCGGGCCATGAAGGTCCATCCGCTGGTGTCGCTGCAGTACGAGTATTCACTGTGGACCCGCGACGTCGAGAGCGGCCACCTTGCGGCGTGCGGCGAACTGGGCCTCGGGCTGATGGCCTATGCGCCGCTCGGTTACGGCTTCCTGGCGGGGACGGTGGGCGGCCGCGACGCGCTGGAAGAAGGCGACACGCGTCACAAGTTTCCACGCTTCTCGGACGAGAACGCCGCCGCCAACCGGGCGCGCGTGGCGGCCATCCGAAGGGTCGCCGACGCCCACGGCGCGACGCCGGCGCAAGTCTGCATCGCCTGGTTGCTGGCCCAGGGCGGCAACGTGTTCCCCATCCCCGGCTGCAAGCGGCGCACCCACCTGGAAGAGAACCTCGTGGCCATGGACATCATGTTAACCGCGGAGGACTTCGCCGTGCTGGATGCGGCGTTTCCGCCGGACGCGGCGGCGGGCGACCGCTATCCGCCCGACGGCATGGCGCGGGTCAATCTCTAGCGGAACGCCGGCATGACTTCGCGCGCGAAGAGGCGCATGGACTTCTTCACCTCCTCGTGCGGGAGGCCGCCGAAGTTGAAGTTGTGGGTCAGGGTGTCGAAGTGGTAATGGCGGCGGGCGTTGTGGATGATCTCGATGCACTGATCCGGAGTGCCGTAGAGGTTGCGGCCGGTCTCCAGCATCTCCTTCCAGGGATAGACGTAACCCGGAGGAGGCAGCGCCTTGCGCTGGATCCGTGAGATCTCCTCGTAGCGCGCGATCGCGTTTCCTCCGGCCTCGCGCGCCGCCACGGCGTTCTCGTTGACGTAGGTACGCAGGTGGTACTGGCAGTGGTAGTCCGCGGGATCGCGACCCGTGGCGACGAGCCCCTCGCGCCACGCCTCTACCCCGGCGCCCACCTTGTCGGGCGGATGGGGATGTCCCACGGTCATGATGTGGTAACCGTTGCGGCCGGCCCATCCGAGCCCCTCGGGCGAGGTGCCGGCTACCCAGATGGGCGGCAGCGGCTGTTGCACCGGCCGCGGGTAGAGCGTGATGTCCTCGAACCGCCAGAAGTCGCCCGCGTGGCTGAAACGCTCATGGGTCCACGCCTTGACGATAATGTCGTGGGCCTCCTGGTAACGCGCGCGTCCCTCGTCTTGCGGCACCTCGTAGACGCGGTAGTCCAGCGCGGTGTTGCCCAGCCCGATGCCGAACTCGAGCCTTCCCCCGGATATGGCGTCCACCATGGCGTAGTCCTCGGCCACCTGAAGCGGATGGCGCACGCTCAGGATGGCGATGCACGGCCCCAGGCGGATCCTCGACGTTCTCGCCGCGGCGGCGGCAAGCATCACCGCCGGATTGGCGATGAGGCCGCCATAGCCCAGGAAATGGTGCTCGTTGAACATGAAGCACTCGAACCCCAGCTCCTCGGCCAACTCGATCTGTTCCAGCATTTGCCGGTAGTAGACCTCGTAGGGAGGGTCGAGGTCCGGGTAGTAGGTCGAAAGGATGTTTACGTAGAATCGCATCGGCGATTTCCACCCGGACGGCGCTAACCTCGAAACTCCGGCATCACTTCCCTGGCCAGCGCCTCCACCGTCTCCTCGTACACACTCCGGGCGGGAGTCAGCATGACGCGCTCGACGCCGGCGTCGGCCAACTCCTCCAGGCGGGCGATGCACTCTTTCGGAGTGCCGGCGATGGCGAACCGCCGCACGAGGTAGTCGGTCAACAGCGCGGGATCCGACCGCTCCTCCATGGGTTTGGACTGATCGAAGGCGGCCATGAATCTCTTGACGCTTTCAAGCTCTTCTTCCGGAACGGTTTCCATGGTGGCCTGGAAGTTGTGGTGGACTCGATTGGCGATGCGGCGGCGCACGAGTTGGCGCGCCTCGTCGCCGTCTTCCTTGATGCACACCATGCCGGCGGCCAAGGTGGCGATCTCGTCCGGCGAGCGCCCGGCCTCGGCGGCGCCCTCGGCGATGCGCGCCAGCGCCCAACCCACGGCCCGGGGCTCCACTCCGCTCGCGACAAAGACGCCGTCAGCCGCCCGCCCGGCCAGCCGCAGGCCCCGGGGCCCCTCCACCGCCAGGTACACCGGCGCCGGCAGGAGCCGGTAAGTCACGCGGACCCGGCCCGTGGGCGTGACCATCTCGCCGCCCTGCAACAGGTTGCGAATGGTGCGGATGCCCTCCTCGAAGTCCTTCATGCGGGTGGCCTTCCGGCCCAGGGCATAGACCGGACCGTCGCCGGTGCCGAGGCCGAGGACCGCCCGGCCGTCGGAAATCTCGTTCAGGGTGGCCGCCGAGCCCACCAACACCGTGGGTTCCTGATACACCATGTTGGTCACGCCCGTACCGAGCTTCAGACGGGTCGTGGCCATGGCGCAGGTAGCCAGCACCTGGAAAGGGTCCAGCGTGCTGAGCTGGCTGCAGCCGAGATAAACCCCCTCGAAGCCGAGCTCCTCCGCGTGGACCACGCGTTCCCGTATCCGTGCCACCTCCTTCACGCCGCCGTTGGGACTGTGGAGACTGAACTGCATCTGCATGATGGACCTCACGACCGCGGTGTTGAACCTTGAAGTTTCACCCCGACTTTGAAAAGCTCCCCCAAATCGATGGACATTGTCATCCGCGCATCCGCATCATATCTGCCGCAACGGGCCGATGCAAAAACGCACTTGCGCAAAGAGAAGCGCCGTCACCCTTCACCGCGCAGGCGCGTGTTCTCCAGCATGCTGGGCACATGCGGGCAGCCGGTGTGCTCGGCGAGCAGATTGCGCAGGAAGGGCTGGCCCACCAGCGCCGGCAGGAGCCAGAGCTACAACAGCGCCGCGGTCCCGGAGAGGATCGAGACCGCGGCCGCGGCGGAGTATACGGCGAGGAACCACCGGGCTTCCCGCGCCACCGCGTTCCGCGCCGACGGCGCCCGCCGGGAACCAATATCACGGAGGAACCCACCTTGGGAAATCTCTCACTGACCCTGGCCACCGGCCCGTATGACCGGGTCGAAGCCATCGTCAAGGGCGTGGTCCGGCCCGAAGGAATCGACGTCACCTGCCTGCAGATCCAGTCGCCGCCGGAGATCTTCACCCGCATGATGAAGACCCGGGCCTTCGACCTGTGCGAAATGTCACTGTCCACCTACCTGACCCGGCGGTCCCGGGGATCGTTTCCGTTCATCGCGTTGCCGGTGTTCCCGTCGCGGCTCTTTCGCCATGCCTACATATACGTGAACCGGGACCAGAGCATCGTCGAGCCCGGGGATCTCAACGGCAAGCGCGTCGGGGTCCAGGAGTACGGCCAGACCGCGGCGGTGTGGGTCCGCGGCATCCTCCAGCACAGGCACGGAGTCGATCTCGCCACCATTCAGTGGGTGGAAGGCGGCGTCAACACGCCGCGGCCGCCTGATGACGAGATGGATCTCCGGCCGGTGAGCGGTCTGGAGATCGAGCCGGCGCCGGCGGACAAGTCCATCAACGACCTGCTGGTGGAGGGCGGCATAGCGGCCTACCTGGGCGCGCGGCAACCCGACGCCCTCGGGACGCATCCGGACATCGTCCGGCTGTTCCCCGACTACCGCCGGACGGAACGGGACTATTTCCGGGAAACCGGCATCTTTCCCATCATGCATACCATCGTCATGCGGGAGGAGCTTCACGAGCGGCACCCGTGGATCGCGGAGAGCATGTTCAAGGCGTTTGAAGCAGCCAAGGCATGGGTGCTGGAGCACATGCGCTTCACCGGTGCCATGATGTACATGGTCCCGTGGCTCAACGCCGAGGTGGACGAGATCCGCGAGCTGTTCGGCGGCGACCCCTACCCCTACGGCGTGGAGGCCAACCGCAACAACCTGGACACGTTCATGCAGTATCTCGTGGAGCAGGGGTTCGTGGCGGAGCCGAGGCCGGCGCTGGAGGATCTGTTCACGCCCATCGTGGGATGGGCGGAATAACCGGGCGGCCTGCTACGAGTCCCCGTCCCACCGCCGCCCCTGGAGACCTGCGACCCGCCTTGACACCTTCGCGACGGAAGGCGTAGAAGGATTCCAACATGCGGGTTCCCGTATTCTGCGGCGAACCCAAACCCTGTTTCCGAAGGAGTCGTATCATGAGCCACACGTTAGAGCAGTTCGCGGCAGACTGTCACCGCATCCTCAAGGCGGAGCCCGGCCCCGAAGGACGCCAGAAGGTCGTTTCGCTGGTCGAGGAGATATGCCAGGACGAGGAATTCATCAACACGCATGTTGAAGAGGACCAACCGGAGCGGAAAGTGATCTATGAGGATGACGAGCTCGGGTTCTGCATACTGGCCCACCACAACAAGGGCTCCAAGGGGAGCAATCCCCACGACCACGGCCCGGCCTGGGCCATCTATGGCCAAGCCTCGGGCGAGACCGAGATGACCGACTGGGAGAAGGTCGAGCCCGCGGAGGAAGGCAAGAAGGGCAAGGCCCGCAAGCTGCGCACCTATACCCTCAAACCCGGCATGGCCCATCTGTACAATGAAGGAGACCTTCACTCGCCCTGGCGCGCGGACACCACCAAGCTGATCCGCATCGAGGGCAAGAACATGGCGAAGGTGAAACGTTATCCCTACGAGGCGATCTGACCGTTCTTTTCGGGGAGAAGGTTCCCCACATACCGCTGGAGGTGTCCTATGCGTATGAAGTCCTTTCCAGGCGTTTCGCTGCTCGCCCTGTTGCTGGCCGTGCCCCTGTGGACCCTCACCGCCGCCGCGCCGGCCGGCGCCAAGGAGGTGGTGATCCGCGCCATCTCCGCCTGGCCGCTGAGCATAGACGGCAACACCTGGTACAAGAACTACATCAAGGAAGTGAACAAGCGTGGCAAGGGCGTGGTGCAGATTCGGCTCCTGGGCGGAAACGAGGTGGCCTCCGCATTCGAGCAGTTCCAGTCCCTGCGTACCGGCATCGCCGACATGACCAACTCCGCGCCCGCCTACTACGTGGGCGAGACGGTCGAAGCCGCAGCCATGAGCCTGATCGCGCCCGACAGCCTGGAGAAGTACCTGGAGGCCCTGCGCAAGAGCGGCGCCATGGCGATCATCAACAAGGCCTACCGTGAGAAGTCGGAGATGCGCTTCCTGGGCATCACCGTGGCCGGCACCGGCTTCCGCTTCCTCATGGCCAAGCCCGTCAAGGACCTCGACGGCATCAAAGGCAAGCGGATCCGGGCCTCGGGCGCCCAGGACGCCGCCGCCATCCAGGCCCTCGGCGGCTCGCCCCAGACCCTCCCGGCCAACGAGCTGTACACGGCGTTGCAGCGCGGCGTGGTGGACGGCGCCTACCGCGCGCCCAACGACGCCTGGAGCTTCGGCGAGCACAAGGTCTACAAGGCCATGATCGCCACCCCTATCCAGTTCGCGCCGGGCGGCGTCTACATGCCAACGCGGGCATGGGACAAGCTGGCGGACAACGTGAAGAAGGTGCTGGAGGGGACCATCATCGACATGGAACCCGGGATCCTCAAGTACTTCCAGACCAACGACAATGCCGCGATCAAGAGGCTTGAGAAAAACGGCATGAAAGTCATCGAGGTGGACGACGCCGCCAAGAAGCGGCTGTCCGACGCCCGCAACGCCTACTGGCCGGAGCTGCTCAAGCAATCGCCCAAGTACGGCGCGCAGATCCAGAAGGCCCTGGCGCCTTACAACTGATCCGGGTTCTCCGGACCCGAGACACGGCGGCTGCCGGCCTTGTGTGACAAGGCACTCGGCGGCCGCCGTCCTTGACCCCACTCGATGCTGAATACGCTGAACCGCGCATTCGACAGGACGAACCGCGTGCTGGGATACGTATCCGCCGCGTTCGTCGTGGTCATGGCGGTGACCGTCTTGTACGACGTGCTCGCCCGCATGCTCTTCGCCGCGCCCACCATCTGGGTTCTCGACATCAACGAATACCTGCTGGTGTACCTCTGCTTCGTTCCATCCGCCTGGATCCTCATGAACGACCATCACGTGAAGGTGGAGATCGTAACCGCACGGCTCAGACCGGCATCGCAAGGCAGGCTGCGCGTCGTCACCGACTTCCTGGGGCTTATCTACTGCATCGTCCTCGCCTGGCAGGGCTGGGTGGTGGCTTGGCACGCGTTCGAGAACGGCTACCGGTTCTCCACCGCGCTCAACCTGCCGAAGTTCCCGGTGCTGGTGATCATCCCCATCGGGGCCGCGTGGCTGGGTCTCGCCTTTGTAGTCAGAATCCTCACTGGATCGCACGCGCACGCCGCGGCGACTCCCGAGAAGGGAGGCCTCTGATCTTCCTCGAGTGGTGGATCGTTCTGGTCATCATGTTCGGCGCCCTGATCGTGCTCATGGCGTCGGGCATCCCGATCGCGTTCGCGTTCGGCGTGCTGAACCTCGGGTTCCTTTATGTGCTGGTGGGCCCGGGCGCGGTCCAGGCCATCGCCCTCAGCAGCTTCACGAGCATCGGCACCTTCGCGTTCATCGCCCTGCCGCTGTTCGTGCTGATGGGCGAGTTGGTGCTCCACTCGGGGCTGGCCGCCCTCGCCATCACCTCCATCGGCAAGTGGCTGGGCCGGGTGCCCGGCCGCCTCGCCGTTCTGGCCGTGCTCGCGGGCACGGCGTTCGGCGCCGGCAGCGGCTCCAGCATGGCCAGCTCGGCCACCCTGGGCACGATCCTGGTGCCGGAGATGCGCAAGCAGGGCTACGACACAGGCCTGGCCGTGGGCACCCTCGCCACCTCCGGGGGGCTCGCGGTGCTGATCCCGCCCAGCGCGCTGATGGTCATCTTCGGCGGCATCAGCCAGCTCTCGGTGGGGGATCTCCTGATCGGCGGGATCCTGCCGGGACTGCTGCTGGCCACGCTGCTGTTCGGCTACATCGTCATCATCTGCTCTGTCCGGCCGGATCTGGCGCCGGCCGTGGAGCTGGAGAAGGTATCCTGGAGCGAGCGCCTGAATGCGCTCTTGTACTTCCTGCCGCTGGTGGTGCTGGTGCTGGTGGTGTTGGGCTCGATCTTCATGGGTATCGCCACCCCCAGCGAATCCGCCGCCATGGGCGTGGCGGGAGCCTTCTGCCTGGCCGTGGCCTACCGGCGCCTGTCGCGGGAGATCCTGCGCAAGGCCCTGCTGGGGACCGTGGAGGTTTCGGGATTCGCTCTGCTCATCGTCACCAGCGCCACCGCCTTCAGCCAGATCCTGGCCCACTCCGGCGCCGCCATGGGCCTTTCGATGTTCGCCACCGAGCTGCCGGTGTCGCCGTGGGTCATCATCGCCAGCATGCAGATTGTGATCCTCATCATGGGCGCGTTCATGGAGCCCATCTCCATCATGCTCATCACGGTGCCGATCTTCTTCCCGGTGATCCGCTCCCTGGGACTCGACCCGCTGTGGTTCGCCATCGTCACCATGGTGAACATCGAGCTGTCCCTCATCACCCCGCCCTTCGGCATGAACCTCTTCGTCCTCAAGGGCGTCTCGCCCCCCGACGTCACCCTTGGCGCCATCTACCGCGGCGTCATCCCCTTTGTGCTCATCAACATCATCGCGCTCGCGCTGGTGATGCTGTTTCCGCCCATCGCCATCTGGCTGCCGGGGCTGATGGGGTAGCGTCGGCGAAGCGGCCTCGCGCATAAGCGCCGCTCGAGCCAACTGCCGGAAACCAAACGGTTTGCATCGCCCGATCGCTTGAGGGAAGAGGAGTGCATGCGACTCATACGCTACCAACCTTCGGCAGCACCTCCTCGGCCATCATGGCCATGGAGTCGAGAATGCTCTTCTGGTCCAGGCCGGCGAAGTTCATGGAAAAGATGACGTAGTTGGCGCCGGTGCCGGCGATCTCCTGGATCTGCTCGATGCAGCGGGCGGGGCCGCCGACCATGAGCATGCGCTCTTGGTCGAGCTCGTCGTAGCCGCGGGGGCGTACGGACTTGCGCGCTTCGTAGTAACGGCTCATGGCGGGGCGGGCGCGGCGGCGGGCGGCGGCATCGGACTCGGCCACGTGCGTATGGATGGTCTGGCCCACGTCCAGGGCACCGGGGTCGTGACCTGACCGGGTCAGCGTCTCCTTGTAGAAGTCCACCTTTCGCTTCACCTCGGCCATGTCCACGCAACTCGCGAAGGGGATGCCCAGGATGGGATATCCCCTCTCCCCCGCCGCCTGGTAGGAACCCTGGCTCAGGGCGGCGAAGTACACCGGCGGCAAAGGCCGCTGCACCGGCAGCACGTTCAGGGATACGTCGTCGATCTGGTGGAACTGTCCCCGGTAGGATACCCGGCCGTCCCGCCAGGCCATCTCGACCACCTCCAGGCTCTCCACCAACCGGTCCCGGTTGTCTTCCTTGACGCCGAAGCCCGCCAATTCCGGCGGGGTACCGCGTCCCACTCCAAAGTCCAGCCGCCCGCCGCTCAGCACGTCGACCATGGCATACTCCTCGGCGGTGAGCACGGGATCGCGGTACGGCAACAGCGCCACGGCCACGCCCAGCCGGATAGAGTCGGTGCACGCGGCCGCGGCCGACATCAGCACCGTGGGCGACGGGATGACGCCGTGGAAGTCGAAATGGTGCTCGCCGAACCAGAAGCACTCGTAGCCCAGGGACTCGCCCCAGCGGACCTGCTCCAGCATCCTCTCGTAATAGCCCTTGAGGTCGAGCTTGAGCTCCGGGTCGTCGTCGCCGATGATGAACAGACCGAATTTCACGGATCCCTCTTTCGTTTGGAACGTTGAGCGTCTACCACAAAACCGGATCGCGATGCACGGCAAGCAGCCGCTTCCAGGCCCCTGACGTCACTTGCCACCGGCTCGACGGGGACGTCTCCCCTCTTTCGTTTCGGGTTTCGAGGGTCTACTATGGAAATGTATCACAACGCGCCGCGCGCCGTATCCGGCGCGGCCCCCGTGGGCGATTCCGCCCGTGGTGAAGGGAGTTGCACGATGAACGATAACGTGGTCTCGACCCCAACCCAGGAACGATGCGTCACCTCCTACGCGGCGCGCACCCAGTACAAGCCGGGAGTAGTCCATCCCGGCCACGTCAAGGTCAAGGACGCCATCGACATCCACTGCCACGCCCACGCCGGCCAGCAGGACGCTCTCGACTTGGTGAAGAAGGCGTCCCGGGCCGAAATGAAGGGCATCCTGTTCAAGTCCATCGTCGGTAACGCGGGGAAGGCGGTCCGAGAGCTCCAGCAGCAGCTCGACGAGTGGGCGGCCCAGGAGGGCGTTGCGTCGGCGGCCCTGTTCGCCGGCTTCGTGTGCGGCCGGAACGACGATCCGGTGTCGGCCGAGTTGGCCGAGAAGGCCATCGACGGCGGCGTCGTGGCCCTGTGGCTGCCGGTTTTCAATCACGCCAACACCATGCACATCGTGGGAAGCCGCCGGGAGCTCATCGAGCACGACATGAACGCCCGGGGCTGGATCGGCCCCCTGTCCTGGGAGAAGGCGCTGGAACACGGCCGCTACAATCTCGACGACTCGGGTGAGCTGAAGCCGGAGGTGCGCGACATCATCCGCCTGTGCGTGGAACGCGACGCGGCGCTTTTCTTCGGCCATCCCACCCACAAGGAGATCTTCAAGATCGCCGAGGAAGGTCACAAGGCCGGCCTCAGGCGGATGGTCATCGACCACCCCTACAGCCCGTTTCTGGACGTCTCGGTGGAGCAGATGAAGGAGCTGGCCCCGCTGGGGGTGCTGTTCAACTTCACCTTCGACGAGCTATCGCCACTCCTCGGCGTCGACCCCCAGATCATGTACAACACCATCCGGGAGGTCGGGGTGGAACACTTCGCCCTTTCCAGCGACGCCGGCGAACCCCTGTTCCCGGACTCCGTAGAAGCCATGCGCCTGATCCGGGGCTACATGGAAGCCTTCGGCCTGACGCAGGACGAGCTCCACACCGTTTGCACCGTCAACCCCGCCAAGGTGCTCGGCATGGAACTGGATAGCTGACTTCCGCCGTATTCCGACCTTCACCGCACCCTCCTGCCCGTCCGCGCCCAAATTGTGCGCCTCCCGGGCGCTGAACCCTAAAGTTCGGCGCCCACCGACCGATTAGTATAGCTGTAGGCGCCGCTGTGGCCTCGACCGCCGAGGCGGCACAGGCAGACGTCCGACACGTGCCGGCTACGGAACTCCGGCGGGCACGGCGGACCGGGCTCGAGCCGGGAGGTCCCATGAGCATATCGCGTTCTTCCACGCCGCCCCTGATCGGCATCGGTTTCCGCGTTCCCATCGCCAAGTGGACGCTGGCCAACCTGCACCGTTTCGACGTCCTCGAGATCACCGTGGACCACTACATAAAGGGAGGCGAGCACGCCCGCAAGGCGATCCGCAACCTCGTGGACCGGATACCGCTGGTGCTGCATGGCGTGGGCCTTTCCATCGGCACCGACGCGCCACTCGACGAGGCGTACCTGGACGGCGTGGCGGAAGCCGTCGAAGACCTGAAGACGCCTTCCTACAGCGAGCATCTGGCGTGGACCAAGGTGCCGGGCATCGACATTGCCAACCTGCTGCCCGTGCCCAAGACCCGCGCCGCCGCCGACATGCTCATCCCCAAGATCCGGCAGGTGCAGGCCCGTTTGCCGGTCCCCTTTTCCATCGAGAACATTTCCTACGTCTTCGACTTCCCGGAAGCGGATATGAGCGAGGCCGAGTTTTTCAACCTGCTGTTCCGGGAAACCGGCGTGGGCATGCTCCTGGATGTCGAGAACCTGTTCGTCAACTCCCGGAACCATGCCATCGACCCGCGGGCGTTCCTGGACGCGCTGCCCGAGACGGTGGTGACCCACGTGCACGCGGCCGGGGGGCCGCTGATTCGCCGGCCTTACCTGGATGCGCCGTTCCATGCCGACAACCACAGCAGTCCGGTACCGGAACAGGCTTTGGACCTGCTGGCGCACGCCCTCCGCCGGCAACGCCCGCGCACGATAATCCTGGAGCGCGACAACGACGTCGACCGGGGCGACGAGCTTCTGGACGACGTGACGCGCATTCGGCTGCAAGCGGCCAACGCCGGCGGAGAAGAAAGGCCCGACACCCATGAACAAGCTCCTTGAAAGACAGACCCGCCTGCTTCGCCATCTGACCAGCCAAGCCTTCATCTTCGGCACCGACGGGCTTGGCGTAGCGGCCCGGGACCCCGGTCTCCGGGGCATGGACATCCGGCGTCTGCGGCTGGAGGCGGAATTCTCCTACAACAAGCGGATCAAGCGGATTCGCCAGACCTTCGAGCGCACCGCCGCCCTGCTCGGTCACGGCTTCTCGGCCATCACACGCGAATTTGCCGCGTTGCATCCACCCGAGACCTACGAGCGCCATCCGGACGCACAACGTTTCTTCGACCATTTCATGGAACACTGGGCTCGCAAACCGTCCACGCCGGCCTGGGCCGCGGACGTGGCGACGGTGGAGTTGGCCTTGTCCCGTGCCCGGACGCTCCGGCCTACGACCATGGAGACCGCGGCCCTGGCGGAATGCCCGAGGCCGCCCTCTCTACGGTATCGCACCCATCCATGCGCCCTGTTGGTGCGTTGCGGGCACGACGTGCGGCCCCTGTTCGAGCCCGGCCGTTCCGGCGCGCCGGTCACACAGCGGCAGGTCTGCCTCGCCGTCCTGACCTCTCGTGGGCGCCGGCGGCCCACGGTCATGGAGCTTGCGCCGGAAGCCTTTGCGCTGCTGGAACGTTCCACGGAATGGTCGGCGCCGGAACCGGCGGTTGAGGCCATGACCAGGCACCTTGCCGCGCAGGGCCTGGTACTGGCGTGCGGCAACCATGGCTGAGGTCAACGGGCTGGCGGGCTGGTCCGTGGGGGGCGCCACGCGCCACGCGGAATCCTCAGCGGACGGAGCCTTCACTCTCCGTTCCATCGCCGCGCATCTGCTCGCCAACAAGACCGTCTTCGGGCCGTTGGTGGCGGCGTCCTTCTTCATCAATCTGCTGGGCTACATCTACCCTTTCGCCTTCCTCATCATCATCGACAAGGTCATCTCCAACCGAGGCGCCGCCACCCTCGACGTCATCATCGTGAGCCTGGTCTTCTTTCTGGTCTTCGAGGCGGTCCTGCGCGGCGCCCGCCACAAGGCCCTGCGCCACGCGGTGCGGGACATGGACCACTCGCTGCTTTCGAGGCTCATCCGCCATTCCCTGGAGTTGCCGGTCTCCTTCTACTTTCGCAACACCCCGGTGGAGACCCTCTCCCGCATCGAAGAGTTGCGCTATCTGCGGCGCTTCCTTACCAACGCCGTGGTGTTCGTGTTCGTGGACATCGTCTTCGTGCTGGTGTTCCTGGCGCTGATGCTGAACTTCAGCTTCGCCCTGTCCATGATCATCCTGGGCTGCCTGCCGCTCTATATCGCGCCGGCCTTCGTCGTCATGCCCACGTTGCGGCAATGGAGCCAGCGGACCAAGGACAGCCGGCGGGAGAGCAACGAGGCCGTGCTCGACACCTTCAACGGCATCGAAACGGTCAAGGGGATGCACCGGGAGGAAGCCCAGGAGACGTTCCTGACCCAGCGGGTGGACGACGCCGTATCCTCCGACGACGACGCCCAGGACCTGCGCGACTCGATGACCCAGTACAACCAGTTCGTGAACCGCCTGGCCAGCGCAGGCCTGCTCTGGTTCGGCGCCTCCATGGTGCTGGACGGACAACTCACCCTGGGACAGCTCGTCGCCGTCAACCTGGTGAACATGCGGTTCTCCCAGCCCATGATGCGTCTTTGCATGTTCACCTATGACTTCTCGCGGCTCCGGGGCCTCATCCGGGAGGTGGGGACCGTCCTGGATGAGCCCGCGGAGCGGCAGCGCGGCCATCTCGTCACGTTGCCCTCCCTGGAGGGCACAATCCAGTTCGACAGCGTCCGTTTCCGCTACCCGGACGCGCGCCGTGATGCCCTGGCCGGTGTGACCTTCGAGATCAAGCCCGGCGAGACCCTGGGAATCGTGGGTCCGTCGGGCTCGGGGAAGAGCACCGTGGCCCGCCTGATTCAGAGGCTGCATCTGGCCGCGGAGGGGCGTGTTCTGCTGGACGGCGCGGACGCCGCGGTGCTGGACCCGGCCTGGCTCCGCGGCCACATCGGCGCGGTGGAGCAGGACTATCCGATGTTTCGGCGCAGCATCGCCGAAAACATCGCCCTGGAGCCCGCGGAGCACCACATGGCCCGGGTGATGGCCGCGGCCAAAGCGGCCTGCGCCCACGAGTTCATCACCCGCACTCCCAAGGGATACGACACCCGGGTCGGCGCCCGGGGCGCGATCTTGTCGGGTGGAGAACGGCAACGCATCGCGCTGGCCCGGGCGCTGTTCCACTCCAAGAGCGTGTTGATCCTGGATGAAGCCACCAGTTCGGTGGACCAGGAGGACGAAGGCCGGATCCAGGAAAACGTCCGGCGGCTCGCCAGCGGACGGACCACCATCATCATCGCCCATCGGTTGTCCGCCCTCCGTTACGCCGACCGCATCGTCTGCATGGACCGGGGAGAGGTGGTGGAGCAGGGCGCGCCCGGGGAACTGGTCCAAGGCGACGGATATTTTTCCCGCATGGTACGCGGCGAGGCCACGCTGCTCCAGGAGTTGGTGCAGAGGCGGCCGGCGGCCGAAGCCACACAAGCCGCCGTGGAGGCGCGGGATGGATAAAGGCCGACCGCGCGCGCAAGCCGTCCTGCTGGTCTCTCTCTGCGCCTTCCTCGTCGGGGCGCTGGCATGGGCCTCCATCGCCGAGGTGGAGCTGGCGGCCATGGCCTCGGGACGCATCGTTCCGCACGGCCAGGTGAAGACGGTCCGTTCCTTCGAACACGGGAAGATCAAGCAGATCGCGGTGGAGGAAGGGAGCGTCGTCAGCAAGGGCGACGTGCTCGTGGAGCTTGACGCCACCCTGGTGGACGCGGAAGTCGCCAAGCACGCGTCGGAGCTCGGCACCAAGTCGGTGGAGGCTGCCCGCCTGGAAGCGCTTCTGGGCTGGCGACGGAGCGAACCGTTCCGGCCGCCTCCGGATGCGCCTGCGGAAATCGTCTCCATCAACGAAAGGCTCCTGGCGGATCAGATTGCCTCCCACCGAGCGCGCCTCCGCGAGCTGGACGGCATGATCGCGGAACGCCAAGCCCGGCTGCGGACGCTCGGAGCCGGGCTTGCCAAGTACGAACGGCTGCTGCCCATCCTGCGCGAGAGGACGCGGATGCGGGAGACCCTCTACCGGAAGGACCACGGCTCCAGGCTCGAGCTCTTCAAGGAGCAGGAGCGGCTGGTGGAGCTCGAAGGAGACCTGGCCCTTGGCAGGGAGGAGCTGGCCCAGGCCGAAGCCTCCCTCGCCTCCCTTCGGGCGCAAAGGCAACAAACCCGTTCCGAGTTCGACCGGGAGCACCGTGCGGCCCTCGCCGCCGTGCGGGAAAGAATGATCGTTTTGCGCCAGGACATCCGCCAGGCGCGGGAGCACCGCGCCCGGCACGTCCTGGTGTCTCCGGTGGACGGGGTGGTGCAGGATCTGGCCGTGCACACGGAGAACGGCATGGTGGAGCCGGGCGCGCGCCTCATGGTCATCGTACCCCGAAACGCCGGCATCCGGGTCGAGGCCTTGATTGCCAACGCCGACATCGGCTTCATCAAACCGGGCCAGCGGGTCGCCTTGAGGGTCACCAGCTTCGACTTCCGCCGGTACGGCGCGCTCCAGGGAACGGTGAGCCACCTGGGCGAGGACGCCGTGAACGCCGGAACGCAAGCCGGCGGCCATTCGCCCGCGGTAGCGGCCGCGCCACCCGACGCCCGCGCGACCGGCCCGATGTTCAAGGCCGTCATCGAGCTGGACCAGGACTACATGGAGGTCGAGGGACGGACGATCCCTCTCGTGCCCGGCATGACCGCGGAAGCGGCGGTGATCCTGGGCAAGCAGCGCGTCATCGACTACGTCCTGTTGCCGCTTCGCGGCTACCGGCAGGACGCGTTCCGGGAAAAATAACACTGTCACGCACGGAGGCAACGCTGATGAACGACAAGGTCGAAGAGTTCCCCAGAGCAACGGACCCGGCGGCATGGACGCCGGAGGACATCGAGCGGTCGGCGGCCTGGCGCCACGCTTTCACCGGGCGCGAAGCGGCCGAGTTGCGGGCGGTGGCAAGAAACGACGCCACCGGAGAGGGACCGCCCCTCCGGGTCCTCGCTCCGCAGTTGGAGCAGACGGCACGGGAGCTGGCGTCAGGCGTGGGTTTCCGCGTGCTTCGCGGCTTCCCGGTGAAGGAGCTGGGCCAGGAAGGCACCCCAAAGGCATTCATGGCCCTGAGCCGGGGGCTCGGTTGCCCCATGGAGCAACCGGGAGGAGTCGAACTCGCCCACGTGCGCGCCGACGCCAAGGGACGCAAGGGCTTCGGCTTTCGCGCCGCCGGAGAGCTTCCTTTCCACGCGGACCTCGAAGACGTCATCGGGTTCCTGTGCGTCAGGCCCGCTTCCGGAGGCGGCACGCGCAGGTTCGCCAGCGCCGTCACCGTGTACAACATCATGCGGGACGAGCACCCGGACGAGTTGCGGGTGCTCATGCAACCCTTTCACATGGCGCTGCAACAGCCCCATCCGGACCACGGGCAGAAGTGGACGCGCCTCCCTTTCCTCGGCGTCCGGGAAGGGGTGTTCACTGCCTGCGCCTACCCCGTCCATATCAAGCGGGCGCAGGCCCTTGCCGGGGTTCCCGAACTGACCCCCGCGCAGACCCAAGCGTTGGCTGCCTTCAACGACGTGGCCGGCCGGGCGGCGGTTTCCATGGAGTTGAAGCCCGGCGACGTGGAGTATTTCAACAACCACGTGGTCCTGCATACCCGGTCCGAGTTCTCCGAGGACCGTGGACCCGGTCGCCACCTGCTGCGGGTCTGGCTGTCCATGAGCCGCTTCCGGCCGCTGCATGCAGAGCATCCCATCAGCCTCCGGGCCAGGACTCCGGTTGCCGAGGGCGGGCCGAAGCCAGGGTAACTCATGGACCTGGGCATCAAGGGCAGGCGGGCGCTGGTCCTGGGGGGCTCCCGGGGCATCGGCCGCGCGGTGGCCGGCGCCCTCGCCGCCGACGGGGCGGAGGTGGCGGTCTGCGCCCGGAAGGAATGGGCGGCGAAGAGGGTCGCTTCCGAAGCCGCCCAGGACTGCGGGGTCAGAGCTGCGGGCTACCGCATCGACGCTTGGGACGAGGAGTCCGCCGTTGCCCTCGTCAACCGCATCGCCAGCGACTTCGGCGCCATCGATCTGCTGTTCGGGGTGGCCCGGCGTCCCTCGCTGGAAGACAGGCAGCGGCTGTCGTGGAAGCAGCGGCTCGACGACGGCTTCCTCCGCTTCAAGGCAACCACCGAAACCCTCCTGCCGGGCATGCGGGAGCGGCGATGGGGCCGCGTGCTGTGGATGGTACCGTGGCCCGCGCCGGGGACCAGCTCGGAAAGGCAGCTTCACGCGGTGACCGCCGCCGCGTTGTCGGCCTGGCTCCAGGTGATGGCCGCCGAGGCGGCCGAGGACAATGTCGTCCTGAACGTGCTGAAGCCCGCGCCGGTGTCGAGGACCTCGGGGCGCGGTTGCGACGAACCGCGGACGGGCTCCCGCCATCCGGCCCCGGGCGATTCCCTTTCAGTGTCCCAAGTGGCGGCGACAGCCGCCTTTCTACTCGGCGACCCGGCCGGCGCATGGCGCGGCAAGGTCATCGAGCTCGGGTGAGGCGGCCGCGACGGCTTCAGTAACCCTGGTCGAGGATCCAGTTGGCGATCTCGATCCTCCTGGCGAACCAGACGTCGGAGAAGCCCTTGGCGTACTTGATGAACTCGTCGATGATCTTGGTCCGGTAGGGCACGCCGGATACGAACGGATGGAGGTTGAACGCGAAGAACTTCGGCGCTCCCTGCTCTCCTTCCCAGTACAGGTAGTCGAACTGGTCCTTCATGATCTGGAGGAGATCCCTGGGCGTGCGCCCGCCGCCGTAGGTGGAGTAGTCGTTGCAGCCAGGCACGTTATAGGGCACCACCGCGACCTTGCGGCCCCCCGCCTCGACGGTATAGGGGACGTCCGAATTCAGAGGATCGGCCCACCACACGAAGCCCGCTTCCGCCACCAGCTCCAGGGTGTTGTCGGTGGACGCGTGACCCGGCGACAGGTAGCCCGTGGGCGGCGCCCCGAGCACATTCTTGAAAGCGGCAACGGTGTCCTGGATCGACTTCCGCTCCTCCTCCCTAGTGTACATGAAGGCGTACTCGTGCTCGTAGCACTCCGAGGAGAACTCGTGCCCCTGGGCCTGGAACTCCTTGCACTCGTCGGGGAACTGCTCGACCTTCTTGCCGTTCATGAGGAATGTGGCCTTGAGGTTGTGCCGCTCGAACATGTCCATGATGCGCCAGATGCCCACCCGGTCGCCATACTCGCGCTCGGTCACCGCGGCCATGTTCTGCTTGAAGACCGCGTTCTCCGGCGGCAGCGGATGGCTGACCCGCTGAAGCGAGCCGCGGGTGGCGTAGTTGTCGGGCCATACTTCCCAGGGGATGATGAAAGTGACGCATATCTTGGCGTTGTCCGGCCACTGGATGGGGCTCGGTCTGGGCATGGTGAAATCTCCTCTCGTCCGATGTTGCTGAAATTCGGTGCACAGGCCTGCGGAAGGCAGTGTAGCCCCAACTATAACCAGTGCGGATTTGTGGGGCAAACAGGTGCCACGACCGCCGCGGTGACAACCGGAAACTGTTGATTTTCATAGCTGCAGCGGTAAAGGTTATCGCCAGGAAACGTACCATGGCGAACGGAATGGAAGAGCGGATGACCGGGTGTCCGTGATGGGCAGCCGGACGAGGACAGGCACGGTGTTGGCGGCGGCCCTTCTCCTGGCCGGCGGCGTCGCCGGCCCTCTGCCGGGCGCTCAAGCGCTGACATCCAACCAAGCAGCCTACCACAAATTCGTCAAGGAGTTCCGCACGGTTGCCCGTCGCAACGGCATCCCGGGGACGCTCTACGACCGCGCGTTCCGCGGCCTGACCCCCGACCCGGAAGTCATCCAGAGGAACGACCGGCAGCCCGAGTTCGTGCTGCCGCCGTCCCACTACGTGGCGCTGGTGGTCACGGACACGCGCATCAGGGAGGGCCGCCGGAAACTCTCCGAGTACCGCGCCGACCTGGATGAAATCGAACGGCGATACGGCGTGGACCGCCACGTGCTGGTGGCCGTCTGGGGCATGGAAACGCTGTATGGAGCGCTTCGCGGCAAGCGCAACGTCATTCGGTCGCTCTCCACTCTGGCCTACAAGGGACGTCGGGCGCGGTTCGGGCGCAAGCAATTGCTGGCGGCGTTCAAGATCCTCAAGACGGGCGACATCACCCTCGACCGGATGACCGGCTCATGGGCCGGGGCCATGGGCCACACGCAGTTCATCCCCACCAGCTACGAAGCATACGCGGTGGACTTTACGGGCGACGGCCGCCGCGACATCTGGGACACGCCGCAGGACGCGCTCGCATCCACGGCCAACTACCTGCGGCGAAACGGCTGGTTGTCCGGACGACCCTGGGGACATCAGGTGGTCCTGCCGGAAGGTTTCGACGCCGGACTCGCCGGCTCGAAGAACGAAACAGAGCTCCGTCATTGGGCACGTGCCGGCCTTCGGCGCGCCGACAACCGGGTCTTTTCCCATTCCCGGGACTTGGCCTACCTCTACCTGCCGGCGGGGGCGCGCGGGCCGGCTTTCCTGCTGCGCCAAAACTTCCGGTCGATCATGCGTTACAACCCCGCGCACAAGTACGCGCTGGCGGTGGGGCATCTCGCCGACCGGTTGCAGGGCAAAGCGACCGGCCTGACGTGGCCCGACGGCATCGGCCCCATGGCGGAACCGGAACGCAAGGAGTTGCAGCGGCTGCTGGCGGCGAGGGGATACGACATCGGTGAGATCGACGGGATCATCGGCGCCAAGACCCGCGCCGCCATCCGGGACTACCAACGGAAGACGCGGCTTTCGGTGGACGGGTTCCCGCGGCGGGAGATCCTCCGGCTCCTGCGTTCCGACGCCTCCGCCGCCGTGCCGCTCCGCGAATAGGCTTGCGAAACCGCTCAGCGGGTTCTATCGTCGCTGGCGGGTGGAACGCGCGGGCATCGGCCTCACCGGGATGCCCGGCACGACGGGGAAAGGAAACGGAGAACGGAAATGCCAATAGCCGAGCTGGACGGACTGGACATCTACTACGAGCGGCAGGGAGCCGGCGAGCCCGTGCTGTTCGTGCCGGCATCATGGTGGCCGTCGGACCCCTGGAAACTCCAGGTGGTCCCCACCCTGAGCCAAAACTGGGAGACCGTGATCATGGACTGCCGCGGCACCGGCCGCAGCAGCCAACCCGAGGACGGCTATACGGTCAGCCAATTCGCCGAGGACTGCGCCGCGCTGCTGGCGCATCTCGACATTTCACGGTGCCACGTGGTGGGCTTCGCCATGGGCAGCCAGGTCCTCCAGGCCCTGGCCATCCAGCGGCCCGACCTCGTGGCCACCCTCACCATGTCCGCCAGCGGCCCGGGGTCCAGGACCCTCGGCGGCGACCCACGGGAACTGTCTTCCGATGCCGCCGGGGAGATCCAGGAGATGGGATTCGAGCAATACATACGCTCCCACGTGGACAACGACGGCATGGCGTTCAACCCATCGTTCTATCACGCCAACCGCGAAGCCGCCGCGGCCCTGTCCGATGCCCTGTGGTCGGGACAGTCCACGGTGGAAATGTTTCGCCGCCACGAGCTCGCCCGTCTGAGCTGGGATGCCCTGGCCAGGTCCCCGGAGGTCAAGGTGCCGACACTGGTGCTCTGCGGCGAAGACGACGAGGTCGAGCGGCGCGGCAGCACCCCGGTGGGCACCGCGCGGCTACTGGGCCAAGCCATACCCGGAGCCGAGCTGGCGCTCATACCCGGGGTCCGGCACATGACCTTCTGGGACGGCACCGGCGCGCTGGAGGCACTGAAGGATTTCCTGGCGCGCCATCCGATCGGATAGGGGCAGCCTGCTTGGTTCCATGGGCAGTTGCCACAGCTCATCCGCATACATTGGAGAACCTGATGCCGTACGTCGTCGCCGTGGACATCGGGGGCACCTTCACCGACCTGGTGGCATTCGATCACGAGACCGGCGCCGCGACGTACACGAAAAGTCCAACCACCTACGATGATTTCGTCGAGGGCATCCTTGACTGTTTCAACAAGGGCAACCTGGCGCCCGCCGATGCCGGCTTCCTCAATCACGGAACCACGCTGGTCATCAACTCGTTGATACAGCGTCGCGGGGCGAAGTGCGCGCTGGTAACCTCGGCGGGTTTTCGCGATGTTCTGGAAATCGCCCGTGCCAACCGTCCCGACCCCTTCGACCTGCACTATCAGAGGGACGAGCCGCTGATCCCGCGCGAGCTGCGCTTCGAGGTGCCCGAACGGATCGACGCCAACGGCACGGTGCTGGTACCGCTGGATCAGGCGTCGCTCAGAGCGCTGGCGGAGGATCTGAAGCGGCTCAAGATCGAGGCGGTGGCGGTCTTCTTCATGAATTCGTATCTCGATCCAGCCCACGAAGAACAGGCGGCCGCCATCCTGAAGCGATCGCTCCCCGGGGTCTACGTGACCTACAGCACCGAGCTCACGCGCGAATGGTACGAGTACGAGCGCACCTCCACCGTCGCCGCCAACGCCTACGTCGGACCACAGGTCGATGCCTATGTCCGCCGTCTGGAGAATGACTTCCGCGCGAAGGGCCATGACGGCTCGCTTTTCATGATGGGATCGAACGGCGGACTGTTGTCGGTGGACCGCACCTGCCGCCACCCCATCGGACTGGTGGAGTCCGGACCCATCGGCGGCTGCATAGGCGCCGGCGCCTATGCCGAGGCCCTCGGCATCGACAACGTCGTCGCCTTCGACATGGGCGGCACCACGGCGAAATGCGCGTTGGTCGAGAACGGGCGTTTCACCGTCGAATCGGTCTACTACGTGAACGGCTACGTCCAGGGCTTCCCCATCAAGTGGCCGGTGATCGACATTGTCGAGGTCGGCTCCGGCGGCGGCTCCATCGCGTGGCTGGACGACCAGGACCGGCTCCATGTCGGACCCCGGAGCGCCGGCTCGACGCCCGGCCCGGTGTGCTACGAACGCGGCGGGACCGAGCCTACCGTCACCGACGCCAATCTTGTGCTTGGACGGCTCAACCCCCACCGGTTCCTGGGCGGCGAGTTGACCCTGGGACTCGATTCCGCCCGCCACGCCATCGCCGCGAAGACTGCCGCGCCGCTCGACTACCGCGGCGAGGAAGGGTTGATCCGCACGGCCGACGGTATCGTCTCCATCGCCACCGTGCTGATGGCCGGCGCGGTCCGCCAGGTTTCGGTAGAACATGGACTCGACCCGCGCGATTTCGAGCTGTTCGCCTATGGCGGCGGCGGGCCGCTGCATGCCTCCGCGCTGGCGCGCGAGCTGTCCATCCCGACGGTCGTCATCCCCCCGGAACCCGGCAACTTCTCCGCCATCGGCATGCTGTTGGCGGACGCGCGGATCGACACGTCGGAGACCTTTACCGGCATCCTCGACGATGCGCTGACAGCCGGGATGGACGCCGGCTTCCGCAAGATGGAGGCCGACGCCGCGGATGCCCTTCGCCGGGATTTCGGCGCCCGCGATGTCTATTTCGAACGCAAGGCCGAGATGCGCTACCACGGACAAAGGCCAACATTCATGTGCCCATCACCGGCTTGCGCACCGTGACCGAGATCAGAGAGGCCTTCGAGCGCGACTACAAGCGGCGCTATGGCCACGCCGATTCGAAGGCGGCGACGGAGCTTCAGGCCCTGCACCTGTCAGCCTTCGCCAGACTCCGCCGGCCGGACATCGCCGACCTGCGGCGCAGGAAACCGTCAGGCGCGCCAACGAGCCCGCATACCCGGCCGGTCTATTTCAACGGCAACGAAGGTGCGGCCGAGACGGCCATCTACGACCGCGACGCACTGGAGCCGGGGTTCGCGGCGGAAGGGCCCGCGATCATCGAAGAGTACGGCTCGACGACGCTCATCTGGCCGGGCGACCGCTTCGAAATCGGCCGAATGGGCGAAATCCGTATCGGTTGCGGCTAGCCGCGGACCGTCATTCCCGCGAAAGCGGGAATCCAGGAGTTGGGAGGGGATTCCCGCTTTCGCGGGAATGGCGGAGAGGGACGTGGGAATCACGAGCGGCGCACCCAGAGAAGAATGATGAGCAGCAGAACCGCCACACAAGTCCCGGGAACCTCTTCCCGAATCGACCCCATCACCCTCGAGGTGATCCGTTGCGGCGTCGTTTCCATCACCAACCAGATCGACGCCAACATCACGCGCACGGCGTTCAGTTCCTACGTCTACGAGTACAAGGACTTCGCCGTCGGACTGGTGGACGTGAACGGGCAGCTCGTGGCCCAGTCGACCGGGGGCATGCCGCCCTTCGTCGCCGATGCCGTGGGCACCGCGGTGCGCGACGGCCTGAAGATATATGGGCGCGAAAGGCTCTTCGATGGGGACGTGGTGGTCTGCAACCACCCGGCGGTGCAGGGACAGCACCTCAACAACACGGTGATGTACACGCCCATCTACGGCGGCCCGGACCGCGGGACGTTGCTGGGGTTCTTCGCCCTCAACGTCCACTGGATCGACATCGGCGGGGTGATGCACGGCTCCACCGACATCTTCATGGAAGGACTGCAGCTCCGCATCATCAAGCTCTGGTCAAAAGGGGAGCCCGTCGAGGAAGTATACCGCATCATCGAGAACAACACGCGGATGCCGGTGGACGTCATGGGCGACATCTCGGCACAGCTCGCCGGCTGTTTCCTGGGGCGCGATCTCACCCTGGCGCTTGCCGACAAGTATGGCGCCGACACCTACTTCGCCGCGGTGGAGACGATCATGGCCCAAGGCGAAGCGTCGTCACGCGCGCGCATCCGGGACATCCCGGACGGGACCTATGAAAGCGAAGCGTTCCTGGACGACGACTCCCTGGGCACCGAGCCGGTGCCCATCCGGGTCAAGGTCGTCGTCGACGGCGAGGAGATGACCATCGATTTCTCTGGCCTCGCCGACCAGGTGCCGGGGCCGCTCAACTCGGGCTACTTCGGCGGCGGCGTCACCGTGGCGCGGGTCGCCTTCAAGTACCTGATCACTCCGCGGGAGCCGGCCAACGAAGGCGTATTCCGTCCGCTCAAGCTGATCCTGCCGGAGGGCAAGATCCTGAGCGCCCGGCCCGACGCTCCCATGTCCAACTACTCGGCGCCCTTTCCCACGGTCATCGACTGTCTCTCGGACGCGCTTCCGCGTCTCGCGACCGGAGCCCATTTCGGCACTCATTCGGGGTTCATGATGCATGGCCGCTGGGCCGACGGAAGCCGCTTTCACGGCCATGACAGCGGCCACGGGGGCTGAGGCGCGGGCGACGGACACGACGGCGCCGGGCCGTTCCGGACCATGGCCCACGGCGACACGCGCCTCATCCCCATGGAGTTGCAGGAGTCCCTGCTGCCGTTCCGCGTGTGTTCGCTTGCCTTGCGCGAGGATTCGGGCGGGCCCGGCAAGTTCCGGGGCGGGCTCGGCTTCCGCAAGGAATATGAGATCCTCCATCCTTGCACCCTCAACACCAACCTCGACCGCAGGAAGTGTCCGCCATGGGGCGTGCGCGGCGGCAAGGCGGCGAAGACGGGCTGCGTCACCATCATCAAGGCATCGGGCAAGACGGAGAGCATGGGCAAGGCGCAGAACTACAAGCTCCAACCCGGCGACCGGGTGATCCTCGAAACCGGCGGCGGCGGCGGGTGGGGACCGCCCGAGGAGCGCGCCGTCGAGTTGATCCAGCGCGACCTCGACCGCGGCTACATCACGCCCGATGGCGCCGCTCGCGACTACGGCGTCCGTGTCGACGCCGGCCGGGTGTTGCGCGGGTAGCGGTTCATGGCATTTTCGTTTTCACCGTGACGCCGTCTCTCTCTCGGCCATCATGGCGACCAGATCGGCCACACGGCAACTGTAGCCCCATTCGTTGTCGTACCATGACAGGACCTTCACCATTGTCTCGTCCACGGCGACGGTGGAGAGTCCATCGACGATGGAAGAAGCCGTATTCCCCTTGAAGTCGCTCGAAACCAGCGGCTTGTCGCAGTAATCCAGTATCCCGTTCATGGGTCCTTCAGCGGCTTCGGCCAGGGCGGCGTTGACGTCGTCCGCGGTGCCCGGTTTCTTGAGGTCGCTCACGAGGTCCACCACCGAGACGGTGGCGGTGGGCACCCGCAACGCCATCCCGCGCAGCTTGCCTTCGAGCTCGGGAATGACGCGCGCTATGGCGTGGGCGGCCCCGGTGGTGGTGGGCACGATGTTCATGGCCGCGGCCCGGGCGCGCCGGAGGTCCTTGTGCGCCACGTCAAGGATGCGCTGGTCGCCGGTGTACGCATGGGTCGTGGTCATCATGCCTCTCTCGATGCCGAAGCGGTCGTGGAGCACCTTGGCCACCGGCGCCAGACAGTTGGTGGTGCAGGAGGCGTTGGAGACGACACGATGTTTTTCGGGGTCGTACCGGGAATCGTTGACACCCAGGACAACGGTCATGTCCGCGTTCCCGGACGGCGCCGTGATCACCGCTCTGCGCGCCCCGGCCTGGAGGTGAGCCGATGCCGCGCCGGCGTCGGTGAAGACACCCGTGGACTCGATGACCACGTCCACCCCCATCTTCTTCCAGGGCAGACGGGACGGCTCCAGTTCATGAGTGACGCTGATGGCGGCGCCGTCCACCTCCATAACGCCATCGCCGACCGCGACCCCGGCCGGGAAAGTGCCGTAGTTCGTGTCGAACTTGAACAGGTGCGCGCCGACTTCAAGAGCCGCGATGTCGTTGATGGCGACCACGGAGAGACGCTCCCTGTGTCTTTGCAATATGGCGCGCAAGCTGAGACGGCCGATACGCCCGAATCCGTTGATGGCGACCCGTGTGGTCATGATGGCTCCCGCAAGCAGTTGAAGTTGAAACGACCTTGACTAACCAAGCGTTCCCAAACGCAGCACCATGTGCCCTGAAATAGAGTACTACTTTACGTACAAGGAACATGGTCTGTCGTAAAGTGACGCGCTCCACATGCACCCGGCTTCAACTTACTGCTCGGAAAAAAGGTGTCCCGCGCCCTCGTAGACTTTGACGCAGACGACTCAACGGGGCGGATGCCCGCTACGCGTCCCCCCACACGCTGTGGGCGACTTCCACCATGCGCGCGAGCTTGGCTTCCTGGTCGGCTTCGGTGAGGGGGTTGCCTTTGACGGAGCTGGCAAAGCCGCACTGGGGGGCGAGGGCGAGGCGTTCCAGGGGGGCGTAGCGGGCGGCGTCTTCGATTCGGCGCTTGAGGTGGTCGGCGGTTTCGAGTTCCGGGCCCTTGGTGGAGACCAGGCCGAGGGCTACCACCTTGCCGTCGGGGAGAAGGCGCAGGGGCTCGAAGGTACCGGCCCGCGGGGTGTCGTATTCGAGAAAGTAGCCCTGGACGTTGATCTCGTTGAACAGCACCTCGGCCACCGGGTCGTAGCCGCCGGCGGCGGCCCATAGCCCTTCGCGGTTGCCGCGGCACTGGTGCATGGTGACGGTGACGTCGCCGGGCAGGCCTTCAAGGGCCTGGTTGATGCGGCGCGCGTACTCGGCCAGCACGGCCTGGGGGCCGGAGCCCCAGGAGCGGAACACCTCTTCGTAGGTGGGATCGCACAGGAACGGGATGGCGACGTCGTCCAGTTGGATGTAACGCGCGCCGGCGTCCACCAAGGCGGCCAGTTCCTGCCGGTAGGCGGCCACCAAGTCCTCCCAGAACTCATCGACGTCGTCATAGACGGAACCCAGCACACCCGGATCTCCACCGGCGAAACAGTAGACCACCGGCGGCGCGGGGATGGTCACCTTGGGGACGGCGTCGGTGCTGGCCTTGAGGAACTCGAACGCCGGTACGATGGCGCTGGGGCGCCAGCGCACCTTGCCGTTGACCCACACCACGGTGAAGTCCTGCTCCTGGTTCTTCTCGTTGCGCCAACTGAAGGGCGACGCAGCGCCCTGCCGGGTGGCGGAGAAGCCGTCCCAGGTCATCATCAGCTCACTGAACCAGCTACGGCGGCGGAACTCTCCATCGGTGGCGGAACGCAGGCCCACGCGCTTCTGAAGCGCGACGACATCTCTGACGAAGCCGTCCTCGACCCGAGCCAGTTCCTCGTTCCCGTGGGGTCCCAGGTTGCTCTCGGCCGTGTCCGGCCCCAGGAGCCGCACCCTGGCTTCCTTGAGCCCGGCGGGGCGCAGGAGGCTGCCGACATGGTCGGCTCGAAACGGCGGTGTAGTTCTCGTCGGCATGGCGGGACGATCTCCGGTAGGATGCGGCCAGCCAGCCTACCTGTCTTGTTCGTTACGTGGGACAGGACACTAGCGGACGTCCAGGCCGTGGCGGCGGCTCAGCTTGTAGAACAGGGTGGCCAGAAGAACGGTGCCGACGCTGATGCCCAGGGCGAAGGCCGACAGGCTCCCCACGTGGCCGTTGTCCCAAAGCTCCCAGATGACCACGGAGATCACCTCGGAACCGGGGCTGTAGAGCAGCAGGGCGACGGACAGCTCCCGGATGGTGATGAGGAAGATGTAGATCCACCCGGCGAAAAGCGCCGGCATCATCAGCGGAATCATGATCTTCCGGGCCACGTTGCCCCAGCTCGCGCCGCTGGCGGTGGCGCTCTCCTCCAGCTCCTTGTGGATGCCGATGAGGCCGGCGTGGCTGAAGCGCATGGCGTATGGCAGATAGCGCGCCGAGAAGGCAATGACCAGGATCCAGATGGTCCCGTACACGGGAATCGGAACCGTGAGGTAGGTTTGCAGGACCGCGACCCCCATGACGATGCCCGGGAACACCAGCGGCACCATGGTCAACCGGTCCAGGTACCAGCGCAGCTTGATGTTGGTGCGGGTCACCAGCCAGGCGGTGACGAACGCCACGCCCACGCAGGCGGTGGCGGACACCATGCTGATGGTGACGTTGTTGGTGACGGAGCGCAGAATCTTGTCGTCGCTGAACGCCTCCACGTAGTTGTTGAAGGTAAACATGGAGAGCGCCTCCCACGAGGGCACCACCAGATAGGGCATGAAGCTCGACCAGATGAGCGCCGTGAGCGGCAGAAGCTGGAGCGCCGGCAGGCCCAGCAGCGCCAACCCTCCCAGCCAGCGCCACCGTCCCAGGTCCTTGCGCCGAGGTTGAAACCCCTTGCCGGTGATGGTGGTGAACCGGTGCGCGTGCTGGGTGACGCGATAGTAGGGAATCAGACACAGGCCGACCAGACCGATGAGAAGCACGGAGTAGGCGCTGGCGAAACCGTACTCGGGCACGAACCCCTCGATCAACTGGAGATAGATCTGGGTCGTCAGGACCTCGATGCCCGCGGGAAGACCCACCAGCGCGGGGATCTCGAAGGCCTCCATGCTGCGGATGAAGGTGAGGATCAGCACGGAGAGGAGGCTGGGCATGGCCATGGGCAGGGTCACCTTCCAGAACACCTGCCAATCGTTGCTGCCGGCCACCACCGCGGCTTCCTCCAGGGACGGATCCATGGACCGGAACGGCGTCGCCATGAGCAGGAACACGATGGGGGTCCACAGAAACCCCTCCACCAGTATCATGCCGCTCATGGAGAAGAGGTCGAAGATGGGCATGATCCCGGTGACGGAGTTCACCGCCACGTTGATGAAACCCGCCTCCGGCCCCAGCAGCAGGATCCAGCCGATGACCTTCACCAGCCCCGGAACGGCGAACGACACGAAAGCCGCCACGTAGGCTACCGCGCGGAACGGCGCGTTGCTGCGCTCCGCCAGCCAGGCCATGGCGGTGCCGAAGACCAGCGCCCAGGCGGCGCTGCCCACCGAGAACACGACGGAGTTCCAGACCAGGGTCTCGAACTCCGACATGCTCTCGAAAATCTCGACGAAATTCTGAAGCGTCAGGCCGACGATGTCCGAGTCTTCGGAAGGAACGAAACTCGAATAGACGATGAAGACCAGCGGCGGAATGACGAGGAACAGGAGCACGAGCCCGCAGGGTATGAACAACCACAGCGGATGGTCACGGCCCTGCCTGCTGGGACGGAAGACATCGAGGAATGCCGAAATCCCGCCCCTGGGCAAACCGGACTCCTTCAGCGCTGCTTCGTCTCTGCTCAAGTGTAGCAATTCCTGGTGACGGCTCGTCCCGGGCGCGCCGGTCGTCAGCGACTACCGGGAACCCGAGGGAGGGTTCGCGTCCTGCCCTCGGGTTCCGCGGTCGCCCGGATGGGCCGCAACGGAAGGTCGCACATGCAGTCCGTCACTTGCGGCCGATGGACCGCAACAGCTTGTTCAGTTTCTTGGATTCCTTGTTGTACTGCTTCGAGCTCAGGCCGCGTTCGGGGTACACCCGCTTGAACGGATAGTCCAACCACGCCATGCCGTAATGGAACTTCTGCAGGAGCTTCTGCCCGTCGGTCAGCACGAAATTGGTAAGCAGCAGCGCGGCATGGGGATGCGGCGCGTTGGTGAACACCCCGGAGCCTCCGGCGTTGGTCGGGACTTCATCCAAGGCGTTCCATCCCAGCGGCGCTCCCTCGTTGATCTTCACCAGCGCGTGGTTGCGGAACACCGAGGGCGACACCACGAACTCGCCGGCGATGATCAGGTCCCGAGTGGCCGTGCCGGAGATCTTGACGAGCTTGATTTGCTGCTTCTTGAGCTTCTCGACGTATTCCATGCCCTTGACCGCGATCATGCGTCCCAGCATCCGGTCGCCGGTGCTTTGAACGCTCATGACGATCTTGCCCTTGAGAGACGGGTCCAGGAGGTCCTCGAAGCTCTTGGGGGACTTGTCCTTGGGCATCTTGTCGGTGTTGTAGCCCAGGCCGATAAAGGACTCGCGGTCGGTGACCCACCACACCCCGCCGCTCTTGGCCTTGGTCTGGTGCTCGTCCGGCCATCTCTTGTGCTCCGGGCTGGTATAGGGGTGGATGATGTTCCTCTCGCGGAACAACTGCAGCACGCCCGGGGTGCTCTCGATCCCGTCCACAAGGTATTTCTTGGCCTTGGCCTCGGCGAGGACCTTGGACGCGATATCCTTGCTTCCCGCCCGATAGACCTCGATCTTCACGTCGGGGTATTTCTTGGCAAAATTCGACTGTATGGTCTTGTAGGACTTGCCGCTGAGCGAGGTGTACCAGACCACCTTGCCTTCCTTCTTGGCACCCTCGTGCAGCATCTTCTCGTAGTCGGCCGCGGGTCCGCTGTAGTTGACCAGTTTCTTGAGGGTTGCGCTCTGGCCCCACGCTGCGGTCACGCACGCAAAAAGCAGCGCGACGGTCATGTATAGTGCCTTCATAGAGATGTCCTCCTCTGGGTTTGACTCTGCGGAAGCCTGACGCATGCGCACGGACGAGCCCCCTGCCCTTCCACACATACAACGCCCCTTCTAGGGCACGGGCTGGCGGCTTGTCAAATGGAAAGTATTGCGCGAGGATGGGCACATTCCCGGACGCTGGTGGGTTCTGGTGCGTCGACGCGGCGTCTGTCCGCCAACGGAGGTTGGAGAAAATGAACGGCGCGCTTCGGCTCTGGTTGCCTTTCACTGTTCTTTTCCTGCTGCTCTCCCATGGCCCTCTCTTCGGCGCATGCAGGGAGGAAAGCTTCGCGAGCCGCTTCCTCCGCCCGGCCTACGCCGCAACACCCGACGCAACCCTTCACTACTTCGGGCACAGCTTCTTCCAGCTCGTAACCAGCCGGGGCACCCGGGTCGTGATGGATCCCCTGGCGCCGGGCTGGTACCCCGTGCCCGACGTCTCCGCGGACGTGGTCACCATCGGCCGGGAGCACGAGAACCACAACTGGATCCCCATCGTGCGCGGCCGGCCGCTGATCCTCCGGGGTCTCCGGGAAATGGGGTACGCGTACGAATGGAACCAGGTGAGGACAACGGTGAAGGACGTGCTTGTGCAGAGCGTACCCATCTACGTGAGCCGCCCGGACGGCGACCTCTTCAAGGGCGCGGCGTTCACCTACGATCTCGGGCGGCTGTGCGTCGCCCATCTGGGGGACCTGAGCCACAAGCTCACCCCCAAACAACTGAAGCAGTTCGGCAAGGTCGACGTGGCGCTGGTCCCCATCGGCGGCCGCACCACCATGGGACCCCGTACCGCCCGGGAGGTGGTGGGGCAACTCAAACCCAAGATAGCCATCCCCATGCACTACCGCGACGATCTCGAGCGCGTGGGGATCTTCACCGAAGGGTTCCCCACCCGGACCGTGCCGGACGGCTCCCTGGCCATCAGCAAGGCGGCGCTGCCACGGAACACGAAGATGGTGGTGCTGGGTTACCGCGGCGGTCCATTCTGAATTTTGGGTTGACTGCCGAATACATCCATCCTATTTTGCGGTTTCGTTGGGCGGCGGGCTTGCTGATGCAGACCCGTCACGAATCAACCAACTCAGGAGGTATTTCATGAGAAGTCCGAGACTCAAAGGGTTGCTGGTCGCGGTCGCGGTGGCGGCCATGGCGTGGGCATCCGGCCCGCAGCGGGCGGCCGCGGCGGAGATGCCGAAGAGCCTGGAGATCGGCGGCGCCAGCATCGGCGGCGCCTTCTACGTGGTGGCCGGCGGCGTGGCCAAGCTGCTGGAAGAGAATATGAAGATTCCAGTGACCGCGGCGGTCACCGAGGGCTCGCGCGAGAACGTACGCCTCATCGACCGCAAGCAGATCTTCATGGGCGTCATCGCGTCGAACAACTCGTACCCGGCGTACCACGGGGTCCTGACCTTCAAGAAAAAACATCCGTTGGCCTTGGTCATGGGCCTTTACCCCAACGCCTTCACGCTTCACACGCTGCCCGGCAGTTCCGTCAACTCGTTCGCCGACCTCAAGGGAAACCGCGTGGGCGTGGGCACCGGCCGGACCTGGGACGCCTTCATGGTGCCGTTGATGACGGCCCACGGCCTGACCTACAAGAAGGACTTCAAGCCAGTTTACGCGGGCATGAGCGACCTCTACACGCAGCTCGGCGACGGCAACATCGTAGCCATGCCGACCATGGTCTCGGGGCTGAGCCCGATCCCCGCGGCGCTGCGCCTGCACGCCGAAAAGGGCGCTCGGTACCTGCCTCCGGAGCCCCAGGCGGTGGACAAGATGGTCAAGCAGTTCCCGTACATGACGCGGCAAACCATTCCGGCGACCACGCCCACCTTCGAGAAGGCCGTTGAGACCTTCGACATCGGCGGCCCTCTGCTCACCGTCCGGGCGGACGCCGACGAGGAGCTCGTCTACAATGTCATCAAGATGATTCATCAGAACCTGGACAAGCTGGCGGAGGACGTGCGCTACTTCAAGTACGCTCAGATCAATCCCGCGGTGCTCACCACCCAGATCGGGGTCCCCTATCATCCGGGTGCGGTGCGCTACTGGAAGGAAGCCGGACTCTGGAAGAAGTAGGCGTCCCTCGAACCGGGTGCCGGCGATCGGACCGTGGGCTGTCAGACACGCGCGGCGTGTGCTGAACGGCTCCGGTCCGTTGCCGCCGGTGCAGGAACGCAAACGTCCAGGAGGTACTCCATGAAACGTACAAGACCGAAGGAGCTGTTGGCGGCGGTCGTGGTTGCGGCCATGGCGTGGGCCTCCGGTCCGCAACCGGCCACCGCGGCGGAGATGCCGAAGAGCCTGGAGATCGGCGGCGCCAGCATCGGCGGCGCCTTCTACGTCGTGGCGGGCGCCGTGGCCAAGTTGCTGGAGAAGAACTTCAAGATCCCGGTCACCGCGGCGGTTACCGAAGGCTCGCGCGAGAACATCCGTCTCATCGACCGCAAACAGATCTTCATGGGCGTCGTCGCGGCGAACAACTCGTATCCCGCATACCACGGAGTCCTGAAATTCGACAAAAAGCATCCCGTGGCACTGGCCATGGGCCTTTTCCCGAACTCCTTCGCGTTCATGACTCTGCCCGACAGCCCGGTGCGCTCGTTCAAGGACCTCAAGGGAAAGCGCGTGGGCGTCGGCACCGGCAAGACCTGGGACGCGTTCATGGAGCCCATGTTCAACGGCCACGGCATAGACTACAAGGATATCAAGCGCGTCTACGCGGGATTGAGTGACCTGTACACGCAACTCGGCGACGGCATCATCGTGGCGGCGCCGGGCATCGTTTCGGGCCTGAGCCCGATTCCCGGGGCCTTGCGTCTGGCGGCCGAGAAGGGCGCGGCCTACTTCGGGCCGGAGCCCGGCGCCATCGACAAGTTCCTGAAGGCGCTCCCCTACACCTCTCGAATCACGATTCCGAAGGGTACTCCCACCTTCGACAAGGACATCGAAACCGTGGACATCGGCGGTCCGCACCTCGTCGTCCGTGGCGACGCGGACGAGGAACTCGTCTACAAGGCGATCAAGCTGCTCCACCAGAACCTGGACAGCCTGGCGGGTGAGGTGCGCTACTTCAAATACGCCCAGAAGAACTCCGCGGTTCTCACCAACCAGATCGGCGTGCCCTATCATCCCGGAGCCGTGCGGTACTGGAAGGAGGCGGGGCTCTGGAAGCAATAGGCCGCGCCCTCACCCGGATACTGGCGATCGGACTGTCGGCGTACGCCGTCTGGAACGCCTTCAGTCCGTTGCCGCCCCTCCAGGAACGCAGCCTGTTCCTGCTGGTGCTGTTCGCTCTGGTGTTCCTCACCCAAGCAACGGAACGCGAGCGGCCTGCCCAGGTGGCGGTGGACCTTTTCTGGCTGGCACTCAGCATGGCGACCTTCGGGTACGTGTTCATCGAGCACGAGGAGATCGCCTTCAAGTCGGGACTCGTTACCCAGACCGACCTGGTATTGGGGGTCGTGTGCGTCATCGTCGTGCTCGAAGCCACCCGCCGCATCGTGGGCTGGGCCCTGGTGGTCACGGCCCTGGTGTTCCTGGTCTACGTCTTCTACGGGCAGCACCTGCCTCGATGGGTGGGGGGCCACGGCGGCTTTGACCTGGACCGCATCGTCACCACCGTCTACCTGTCCGGCAACGGCGTCTTCGGCGTCGCCACCTATATCACCTTCAAATTCGTGTTCCTGTTCGTGATGTTCGGCAAGCTGCTGGAAGCCACTGGCGCGTTGTCGTTCATCATGGAGTTCACCCGCTCGCTGGTGGGAAGATACCGCGGCGGCCCGGCGATGATGGCGGTGGTCTCCAGCGGCATGATGGGATCGGTCAGCGGCAGCGCGGTGGCCAACGTCATGGTCACGGGCTCCATCACCATCCCGCTCATGAAGCGCGTGGGCTTTCAGCCCCACGTCGCGGGCGCAGTGGAGGCGGCCGCGTCCACCGGCGGGCAGTTCATGCCGCCGGTCATGGGAGCCGCGGCGTTCCTGATGATGCAGTTCCTGGCGGTGGACTATCTCCAGATCGTCAAGGCCGCGCTCATTCCGGCGGTACTGTACTTCATCGGCGTCCTGGCGGGCGTCTACTTCTACGCGTTGCGCTCCGGGCTCACGGGCTTGCCGCCGAACGAGCTGCCCAACGTCAGGGACGTGGTGCGCGAGCCCCAGGGGCTGACGTTCATCGCCGGCATCGGCCTGCTCATCGTGCTGCTGCTGCTGCGGATGTCGCCGGTCCAGGCGGTGCTGCGGGCCATGGCCGTCATCGCGGTCCTGGGGTTGGGCATCTCCGCCATCACCCTGTTCTTCCAGGACCGCAACCGTTTCGTCTCGGCCCTCCCGGGCGGAGCCTTGACCGCCGTCAAGAAGGGCATCCAGGTGTTCGAAGGCACCGGCCGGGACTTCGTCACCCTGGGCACCGCGGTGGCCTGCGTCGGCATCATCATGGGCACCATCCTGATGACCGGCCTCGCCACGCGCTTCTCGGGTCTCGTGATCGGCATGGCGGGCGGCGACCTCACGCTGATCCTGCTGCTGACCATGTTCGCCTCCATGATCCTGGGCATGGGACTGCCCACCAGCATCGCCTATATCATTCTGGCGCTGATGGTGGCGCCCGTGCTTATCAAGGTCGGCGTGTGGCCCATGGCCGCGCATCTGTTCATCTTCTTCTCCGGCATGCTGTCCATGGTGACGCCGCCGGTGGCACTGGCGGCATACGCGGGTGCCACCGTGGCGGGCAGCGACTTCTGGCGCACCAGTCTGTTCGCCGGCCTGATCTCGTTGCCCGTGTATATACTCCCCTACGCCTTCGTGTTCGGCACGCCGCTGCTGATGCGGGGCCATCCCGTGGACATCGTCCTGACCACGGCCACGGCGGTCGCGGGGGTGATCCTCAACGCCTACGCGCTGGTAGGCGACTTCAAGGACCGTGCCGAAGTGATCGAGCGGATCGTCGTGTTCGCGGCCGCCATCATGCTCATCGCCCCGGGCGCCATGACCGACGTCATCGGCGTGGTGCTGGCCGCCGCCGGCCTGGCCCGGCCGGTCATGCGGCGTGTGGCCCTGGCCAACGCCACCGGCTGATCCCGCGGGCAACAGCGCCCTCTCAACGACATGGCCCGCGCGCCCCGATTGGACTTCGGCCTCTACGCCAACAACCGCGCGTCGGTATTCCTGCCGGACTTCTCCATGGAGGGGTTGCTGGATCTGGCCGTGGAGGCCGAAGATCTCGGCTACCACTCCCTCTGGGTCGGCGACAGCATCCTGGCCAAGCCCCGTTACGATCCCGTCGTGACCCTGACGGCCATCGCCGCGCGGACCAAGGACATCAAGCTGGCCACGGGGATCCTGCAACCGCACATGAGGAATCCGGTGGTGCTGGCCCTGGAGTGGGCCACCCTGGATCTCGTATCCAAGGGTGGCACCATCATGGGCGTGGGACCCGGCGCCGGTCCGCCGGAACTGCTCTCCAAGGAATGCGAGGTGGCCGGGTTCGAGCGGCGGGTCAGGGGCAGGGTCTTCGAGGAGTGCCTGGAAGTGCTGAAGGCGCTGTGGACGCTCGACTCGGTGAACTTCGAGGGCCGCCACTACCGCTACCGGGACGTATCGCTGGGATACAAACCGGTCCAACAGCCCCATCCGCCCATCTGGATCGCCGCCGGCCACTACAACCCGAAGCCTACCACCGCATGCCATTCGACGACGAGAGCGTGGACCGGTGGGTGATCTGCGGCACCGCCCTGGAGTGCATCGAACGCCTGGAAGAGTTCGCGGCGGCGGGCGTCCGCACCATGCAGATCGTGCTGGCGTCCAGGGATCAGCCCGAGCAGATGCGGCGCATCGCCGCCGACGTTCTTCCCGCCTTCCGCGGTTGACCCACATCCACGTCAAGGGCGGCCGGAGCCGTTTCTCGGGAACCCGCTATCGTCTAAATGAATGAAAGCAGTTCATGGGAGCGAGGCAGGCGATTGAGGATGACAGGAGCGCTACCCTACCCCCTCACCCTGGAAGACACGGAGAGGGACGTGGTGCGACGGGTCCGGGACGGCGATTCGGACGCCTACCGGCTCCTGGTGGAGCGCCACCAGGCGCGCGTGCACCGGCTGGTGGGGAGGCTCCTCGGGCCGGATCACGGCGACGTGGACGACGTGGTCCAGGAGGTGTTCGTCAAGGCGTACTTCTCGCTGAGCAAGTTTCGTGAAGACGCGGCGTTCGGCACCTGGATCACGCGTATCGCCATCAACCGCGCGCGGGACGAGCTCAAGAAACAAGCGGGCAAGGTTTCCCTGGACGCGGAGCCCGGGGAAGAGGCCGTCCGGGGCCTGCACGACATCCTCTCCGCCGAAGAGCCTCCTGACGAAGAGAGACAGGAAGCCTCGGAGGCCGCCGTCGGCCGCCTGGTGACCCGCACCGTGGCGGGCCTGCCCGATCACTTGCGCATCGTCACAACCTTGAAGGACATGGAGGGGCACTCCTATAAGGAAGTCGCCGGCATGTTGAAGTGTTCGGTGGGCACTGTGAAATCGCGTCACGCACGGGCGCGCCAGCGCCTGCGGCAGGCGTTGGCCCCGCATGTCTTGGTCGGAGGTGATTCGTGACCTGTAAAAATTTCAGGCAATGGCTGGAAACCGCCGGCGCGATGGTCGCGGGGACCATTCCGGACACGCACAGGCAACATGCCGAGTCGTGCGCGGCCTGCCGTGCGGCCCTCGTGGAGGAGCGGACCTGGCGGCGCTTCTTCTCCGCCGCGCCGGAACCGGCCCCGGGACGGCCGGCATGGCCGGGGGTCATCGCCAGAATCCGCGAGGAAGAAAGCCGGCGCTCGTCGCTCAGCGACGCGCTGCTGCTCTTCAGCCGGCGGCTCGCACCGGCCTTCGCCCTGGTGGTGTTGTGCCTGGGCGGCGTCGGCCTGTGGCGTGACATGCTGCCGGAGACCCCGGAGCAGGTCCCCGCCACCGTCGCCATGCTGGAGAACGCATCGGGCCAGGAGGCATTGTCCGCGGACGAACCCGACGCGGTCCTGATCGCGTGGGTAGGAGCTCGGAGACCATGAAACGCAAAGCCTTTATCGCAGTGGTGGGCGTGTTCCTCCTGGGGCTGATGGGAGGCGCCCTTGTCGGGCAGGTCTACCCGGTCAAGCACCTGTGGGGGCGGGCCTGGCATGACGCCGGGGACGGCAAGGAACACCGCGGCGGCCGGCGGCACGGCTCGAGCGGCCGGTACATCCGCATGCTGCAACGGGAGCTCGACCTGACGGACCGGCAGATGGCCGAGATCGGCCCGCTGCTGAGCCAGACCCGCCGCGACCTGTACCAGGCGCGTATCCGATCTCTCGAAGACGCCGACCGGATCATCCTCGAGTTCCACGGCAAGATCAGGCCGTCCCTGGACGAGGCCCAGGCGCGCAAGCTGGAGGAGCGCACCGACAACTTCCGCGAGTGGCGGAGGAAGAAACGCGAGCGCATGATCTCCCGGCTCGAATCGCTGCGCGACGGGAGTTGACGGGGGACCGGGAACCGGGGGGCGTCTAATCCGTGACACAGCGATCCGGATCGAACCACTCAAACAAGAAGGAGAACGACAAATGAAGAATCGCAAGCGCACGGCATTGATGATGGTACCCCTGCTCCTGGTGGGGCTCTCCGGCGGCGTCGCCTGGAGCCAGCAGGGCGAAGGGCGTCGGGGCGACGGTCCCCGCATCGCCCGCGCCGACGGCGAGGAGCGCCGCGGACGGCACTGGCGCGGACGCGAAGGCCGGCGCGGACGCCACGGCCAGGAAAGGTCGGTCAAGCGCATGGCCCGGAAGCTCGAGCTGACCGACGAGCAGGTCACGAAGATCAAGAGCGTTCTCACGGACGCGCGAAAGAAGCGGATCGGCCTGCGCGCCGACGCCCGGGTCGCCGGCATCGAGCTCCGGGAAATGGTTTCGCTGGAGACCGTGGACAAGGCCCAGATCGACGCCAAGGTGGCCGCCATCACGAAGATCCGGGGAGATCTGCTGCGGGCACGGACCGACGCGGTGCTGGGAGTTCGCGAGGTCCTGACGCCCGAACAGTTGGCAAAGGCGGACGGCATGCTGGAACGCATGCTGAAGGGCCGTGGAGGCCGCGGTCGCCGGTAGGCACCCCGGTTCGTCAATCATCGGAGGGGGCAGCCGTAGAGGCTGCCCCCCTCCTTTCTTTCGCCGGTTGTCAAAGAAGCGGCAACCCGTCTAAAGTGATTCCTGTCGCACCGGCGTCTTACAACCTCGACACTTCATGAGCACACCCGCACCGCCACCCGCCCAGGCGCCGCCCGCGTTCGCCGCGCTCCGGAACCGGGATTTCGCGTGGTTCTTCGTCGGCAACATGCTGTCGATGATGGCGGACAACATCGAGCACGTCATCAGCTACGGGATCGTTTACCAGCTATTCCGGTCAGAGACCCTTCAGGGCTTTGCGGTCATCAGCCACTGGCTGCCGGCCCTGACGTTGTCGTGGTACTTCGGCGCGCTGGCGGACCGCTTCGACTGCCGGCGGGTCATGGAGTGGTCCCAGGCGCTGTTCATCTCGGTGAGCCTCGCCTGGGCCCTGCTGTTCTACACGGAACGCCTCGAGATGTGGCACTCGGTCATTCTGCTGGTCCTCCACGGTCTCGGCGGCGCCCTGTGGAACCCGGCACGCCAGCTCATGATCTACGACGTGGTGGGTCCCGAGACGCTGCAGAGCGGCATCCGGCTTCTGGCCACGGGACGGCAGTTGGGGATCCTGTTCGGCCCGGCGGTGGGAGGCGGCGTCCTGTTGTTGCTGAAGCCCGCGCTGGCGCTGTGCGTCAACGCCCTCATCTACCTTCCGCTGCTGGTATGGTGCCGGCTGGTGCCCTACACCGGACACGGTACCGGACGGCGGAGCCGGGGAGGAGGCTGGTCGGAGGCGCTCTCGGCGCTGTGGGGCGCCTCGAACAATCGGGTCCTGCTGTCCATGATCCTGCTGGTGGGTTTCTACGCATTCTTCGTGGGCAACGCGTTCCAAGCCTTGATGCCGGCGTTCGCCCTGTCCCTCGGCGCCGGTGATTTGAGCCTGGGGTACGCCGCGCTGTTCGCCGCCAACGGCGCGGGCGCCGTGACCGGCGGCCTGTTGCTGGAAGTGCGCGGGCTGCTGAAGGCGCGCCCCTCCACCGCGATGGTGCTGGCCATCTTGTGGTGCGCGGCGATGATCGCCTTTGCCACCGCGTCCCAATACGTGCTGGCGCTGCTGTTCCTGTTTACCGCCGGTATCCTCAACCTCGCCTTCCTCTCCATGGCGCAGACCTTGGTGCAGCTCGAGGCGCCGGTCAATCTACGCGGCCGCCTGATCGGTCTCTACAACATGGCCGCCCAGGGGCTGCGGAGCTTCAGCGGCGTGACCGTGGGCTTTGCCGGCGCGTACATCGGCATCAGTTGGTCGCTGGGGCTCAGCACCCTGGTGGTGATGGTGATCGCCGCCGTCCTGTTGGCGATCACGGCGAGAGGAACGAGGACCCCGGAGCCCACAGCCGGTTGAGCGGCGGAGTCCGGGACGGCATCGAAAGGATACATTCCATGTCCAAACGAGTGAGCATCGAGCTGCCGGGTGTCCCGCACAACGCTCCCATTCCCATGGGAGCCAGGATCGGCAACATCGTCTACTCCTCCGGCATCTCGGGACGGGACGCCGCCACCGGTGAAATCCCGCCGGACCCGGACAGGCAGGCCGAGGTGATGTTCAACAACCTCCGCAAGTTCATGGAACTGGCCGGCGGCAGCCCCGACGACATCGTGCGGATGACGGTCTACCTGAAAGAGGAAGAGTACCGGGACGCCATCAACAAGCCGTGGCTCGAGATGTTCCCCGACGAACATGACCGGCCTGCCCGCCACGCCATCAAATCCCCCGTGCGCGGCAACATGCTGTTTCAGATCGAAGTGGTGGCGGTGCTGTAACGGGCGCGGGCGGGTTGTCCCGGGGCCTACTCCGTCATGCGCTTGAGCCCGCTCAGAGGCTGAACCTTCACCGCCCGCGAGGCGGGCTTCGCGGCCACCGTGATCTCCTGGCCAGTGAAGGGCGAGATCATCTTGCGCGCCTTTGTCGCGGGCTTGCGCACCACCTTGATCTTCAGCAGGCCGGGAAGCGTGAACGTTCCCACAGCGCGCCTCTTGACGTGACGCTCGATGACCACTCCAAGCTGGTCTAGCACCGAGGCCACATCCTTCTTTTGGAGCCCGGTCGATTCGGACAGGGCTTCCAGGAGTTGGCTCTTGGTCATCGTCTCCTTGACGGCCGTGTTCCTGCGGTTTGCGGTTGTCGCCATCTCATTTGTCCTTTCGTCGCTTGCGGTCACCGTGGATACGGCATCTCAGGTTAGCCGACCGACCGTCGAAAAGCGAATCGTTCCCGATGAGCCAGGGGCCCTGGTCCCGGCAGCAGAACGGATCAAGTTTGGCGTGACGGAAACGTTTAGGTTCTGCCGTTCCGCTTTCTCGCGTAGGCGATCATGTTCAGGCGATGGTTGAAGTGTACGAAGGCCCGGGAGAGTTTAAGGGCCTTGACGGCTGCGCGAGCGATTGCGCCGACCGTGGGAAGCGCTGCTCCGACACGTTTTGCTGCCGTTGCAAAGTCCGTCGTCAAGCCGTAGCTGTCGATACGGATCACATCAAAACCCGCCCGATGGAGTGCCGCAGTCAGCGTCCGGCGGGTGAAGAACGTCAGGTGCTCGCCGGACTCCGCCTTCTGAACCAGTTCGTTACGCGCCCCAAGGAGTCGTGCGGCAAGTGAACCCAAGTCAGGGGTGCTAACGGCCATGACTCCCCCTTCTCGTACCAACGATGCTGCCTTGGCGATACTTCCCCAGGGGTCTTCGAGGTGTTCGACCACATCCAACATCGTCACCGTGTCATAGGGGCCGCCGTTGAAGTCGGCCAACTCGGTACAAGTCGCGAGAAAGCAGTATTTGGCCGAAAGCTTGCTTATGGCATCCGCGTTGCGGTCGATGCCCTCTACGTCGAATCCACAATCCTGTGCGGTGTCCATGAAGTGCCCCATTGCGCACCCGATGTCCAACAAGCTTGGACGGGGGGGGGGGGGGCCAGTTCCATCAGCCTGCGTGCGACCCGCTGGTGGTCCATTTGCTTGAGAAACCGGAGCCCGACGTAATCGTGGTAGCCCACGAGTCGATGGCCGTCGTCAGGACCTTCGTTCCTTCGTTCGAAGTAATCGCCGTCATACAGTCGAGCTAACTGGTCCTCGTCGGGCATCGGGTCCGCCCACATCAGTCCGCAATCCTGGCACCTGAGCACGTTCCGCGTACCGAGGTGCCATTGGACCTTTACGTCGGTGTGTCCGCACAAGGCGCATATGTGTTCATTTTGAGACATTCCTCGTCTACTGACAGCCGGGTCCTGAGACTCGCGCCTGCAACTTCGATCTCCTGCAACACTAAGCGGGCGCCGGTTCGGCCGGGGACCTGGAGAGCGCGAACCACAACGTCGCCGCGGCCGCGATGGCCAGCAGCGGGATGCTGCTCAGGTTCACCCATTCCCAGCCGAAGAAGTGCAGCAGCGCCCCGGACGACAGCGACACCACCGCCACGAAGGCGTAGTTGATGAAGCTCATGGCGCCCTGGGTCTTGGCCCGCTCGGCCGGGTTGTAGGACGCCGTCAGGAGCGACGTGCCGCCGGTGAAGGCGAAGTTCCAGCCCACGCCGAGGAGCAGCATGGAGAGCCAGAACTCCATCACGCCCTCGCCCGACAGCGCCACCCCGATGCACAGGAGCTGCAGCGCCACCCCGGTCAGGATGACGCGCACCTCGCCGAAGCGCTTGATCAGGGATCCGGTGACGAACCCCGGCGCGAACATGCCGAAGCTGTGCCAGCTTATGACGAACGCGGTGTCGGCGAACTGGAAGTCGGCCTCGACCATGGCGATGGGGATGGCCGTCATCAACAGGTTCATGACCCCTTGCCCCATGGTGGCCGCCAGGGTGGCGGCGATGAATACCGGCTGCACCATGATCCGGGCCAGGGGACGCTGAGCGGCGGCGCGTTCGCTCGGGGTGAGGTTGGGAATATGGAGGAAGATCAGCGCCAGGGCGATAAGCGCCATGAGCCCCACGAGGAACACATAGGAGCCCATGAACTCGCCCGTGGCCACGAGGTTCTCCCCGGTCTTGGCCAGGTAGGGGCCGATGAAGGCCGCCACCACGCCGCCGGCCAGCACCAGGGAGATGGCCTTGCTCTTGAACTCCTGGGGCGCGGTGTCGGCCGCGGCAAAGCGGAAGTACTGTCCGAAGGCGGCGAAGACGCCGTAGGTGAGGGCGGCGAGGCACAACAGCCAGAACCGCGACTGGACGATGGCGACCAGGACCATGACGCCGGCGAGGGCGCCGATGCCCGCGCCGATCATGAACCCGAAACGGCGTCCGGTGACGCGCATGAACATCGAGGCCGGCATGGTGGCGATGGCCGTGCCGACGATCACCAGTGCCGCCGGCGTGGTGGCCAGCGCCCGGTAGCCCATGCCCAAGGCGATGACCGGCGTGGTGGCGATGAGGAGGGTCCGCGAAGACCCGAACAGCATCTGGCACGTGGCCAGAACGAAGACGTTCCTGCGGATGGGAGGCTCGGTGGCCATACGCGCCTACCCTACAGCAATTCGTGACGATGCGCCATCGTGCACCCGGCCGGCGCCGCCGGCGTCAGTCGAAGACCGTAGCGGAGTAGGGCTCCACGTCGATGAAGGCCTCGATGACGCTGGGGCCGTCGAGACCGAGCCCCCAGCGGATGGCGGCCTCGACCTCGGCAGCACTTGTGGCGCTCCGGCACGGGACGCCGAAGTAGTGCGGCGGAGAGTCCGCCCGGGTGCCGAGTTCCACTCCGGAAAGCGGGAACTCCCTGCGCTCCTGCTTCACCTTCATGAGCCCGAGCCATCCGTCGTTGAGCACGATGATCGGCACCGCGAGGTTGCGCCGCCGGGCCACCGCAAGCTCCCCCGCCGTCATCTGAAAGCAGCCGTCCCCCACCACCCCCGCCACCGCGCGGTCGGGGTGGACCATCTTGGCGGCATAGGCGGCGGGCATGCCGAAACCCATGGACGACCAGCCGTTGGTGGCCAGCAGCGTGCGCGGCAGGTCGGTGCGCCACTGGGTGGCGATCTGGTGCGTGTGGGCCCCCACGTCATAGGCCAGGATGCCGTCCGCCGGCAGGGCCGCGCGCAGGATGTCGAGCACATAATGGGCCGCCAACCGGCTCCCTTCCGGGCGGAGCTCCCGGTCCAGCATGTTCCGGTGGGCTTCCCACTCCTCCGGCGTCCAGTCGTTGGCCACCGGCGCCAGGTCCTCCCACCGCCGCAGCGCCCGATCGAGATCGCCGCCGCGGTTGAAGGCGAAGCGGACACGCGGGTCCGGCTCCGCGGGGGTGGTGTCCAGGTGGAACACCGGCGTGTCTCCTGTCCACTCCTCGTAGTTGATCTCGATGGGGTCGTAACCGGCGGCGACGATCAGGTCGGCCCGGTCGAGCATCCGCTGCACGTCGGTGCGACGGGCCCGCCCGATCACCCCTACCCAGTTGGGGTGGCCCTCGGGCAGGCACCCCTTGGCGTGCAGGGTCGACACGAACGGCAGGCGGTGGTCCTCGATGAAGCGCAGCAGCGAGGCCCCGGCCGTGCTCCTGGCAAAGGTCAATCCCGTGATGACCAGCGGACGGCGGCTTCGGGAGAGCGCCGCCGCGAGTGCCGCCCGGGCCTGCTCCGAAACGTCCTCCAGCACCGGCGCCGGGGCGGGCGCCGGCGCCTCGCCCACACACGGGGCCACGCCCACGTCCTCGGGCAGATCGAGGTGCACCGGGCCGGGCGGCTCCGCGACGGCCACGGCCAAGGCTTCCGCCAACAGGTCCGGCACGTCGTGGGAGCCCAGGGCGAAGGTGGCCTTGGTGAGGGGCCGAAAGAGCGCGTTGTGGTCGATGCGCATCTGGACCCTGCGCTGGAGCCAGGGGCTGGAAACGTTGCAGGTGAAGGCCAGCACCGGCGCGCTGTCCAGCCAGGCGCAGCCCACGCCGGTGGTGAGGTTGGTGGCGCCCGGGCCCACGGTGGCGGCGCAGGCCCCGGGCACGCCGGTGAGTTGGCCCACGGTGGTAGCCATGAAACCCGCGGAGGTCTCGCTGGCCGTCAGCACGAACTCCACGGGGCTCCGGCCCAGGGCCTCGATGAGCGGCAGCACCGGACCGCTGGGGATGCCGAAGACCCAGCGGACTCCCGCCTGCTCCAGCATGCGGACAATGGTCTCGACGTTGGTCATATCGTCACGTGCCCACCCGGACGGGGTCCAGCGCATCCTGGAGGGAGCGGATCATGGACAGCACGGTCAGCCGCCCGGTCCGCGGATTCTCGGTGGGGACGTTCTCGATATGCATGGTCAGGCGGCCGAACTCGCCCTCGGCCTCGACGTCGTGACAGTTGCGCTCGAGCCCCGGCACCGCCAGGATCCGTATCCGCGTGCGGTCCGGCCCCAGGCCCGCCAGGCTCACGGCCGCGGACACGTTGACGTTGGCGGGAAAGGCCCGGCAGGCTTGCCGTGCCGTGCCGGAGAAGATCTCCTTCGGCTCGGTCAAGCCGGCCAGCGAGATATCGTTCTCGACGAGATGGGGAGCACCTTCCAGGCCATGGGGAGGTTTTCGCGTGGTGATGGTGACGTGGGCCACTTCTCCGGCGCACGCCGACTTGATGCCGTCGAGCGCCGCAATGGCGCCGGAAGGCAGCAGCAGCCGGCAGCCGGTCTCGCGCGCCCGCTCGATGACCTCGGGATGGTCCAGCAGTGCGCCGACGCTGATGACCATGAGGTCCTTGCCGGCGTCGAACACCCGGCGCGCCAACTCGCGGACGACGGCTCCCCCCGCCGCCTCCACGACGATGTCCGAACGGACGACGAGCTCGTCGAGAGAGAGGAAAGGCACCGCGGTCCCCAGGGTCTCGAGGAACTCCCTGCAAGAGCTCTCCGTGCGGCTGGTGACGCATGCATCCGCGGCCACGGCTCCTGAATCAATGGCCTTCAACAAGCCCTTGCCGATGGCTCCGCAGCCCACGATACCGATGGTTTTCATATGAGATGGCTCCCTGACGGACCAGGCGACTTGTCTGCCCTATAGCAGCCCCGTGGGGAGGGTTTCAACATGGGCCGGGGTAACGGGGACGATCGGATAGCGGATGCGTGTTGCGAAAATGTTACAAACGCCGCGCCGAGTGTGGTATGGGTTTCGTGACTTGCAAGGTCCACCAGGGACGCTCGAAAAATGGCGCTCAGGCATGCGCGTCAACACGAAGACATTGGGAGGACAGTACTATGAAACGTCTCGGCCTGTTCATGTTTGCCTTCGCCGTCTCCGGCCTCGTGGCGGGAGCTGCCAACACGGCGTTTGCCGCCGGCAAGTTGACCCTGTACTGCAGCCCGCAGATCGAGTGGTGCCAGCTCATGGTCAAGGAGTTCGAGAAGGCCACCGGCATCAAGGTCGCCATGACGCGGAAGAGCTCCGGTGAAACCTTCGCCCAGATCAAGGCGGAAAGGCGCAACCCGAAGGGCGACGTCTGGTGGGGCGGCACCGGCGATCCACACCTGCAGGCGGCCGAGGAAGGCCTCACCCAGGAGTACAAGTCGCCGCGACTGGGCGAACTGCAGGACTGGGCCCAGCGCCAGGCCGAGCAGTCCGGCTACAAGACCGTGGGCATCTACGCCGGCGCTCTCGGAGCCGGTTACAACAGCGAACTCCTGGCCAAGCACAAGCTGACGGCGCCGAAATGCTGGGCGGACCTGACCAAGCCCGCGTTCAAGGGACACGTCCAGATGGCGAATCCCAACTCCTCCGGCACCGCCTACACGACGCTGGCCACCATCATCCAGGTCTTCGGCGAGGAGAAGGGCTTCGAGTTCATGAAGGGCCTGCACAAGAACATCAACCAGTACACCAAGTCGGGCTCGGCCCCGATCAAGGCGTCGGCCCGGGGCGAGACCACCGTCGGCATCGTCTTCCAGCACGACGCGGTGACCCAGGCGGTCAAGGGCTTCCCCATCAAGATCGTCTCGCCCTGCGAGGGTACCGGCTATGAGATCGGCTCGGTGAGCATCATCAAGGGCGGCCGCAATCCGGAAAGCGCCAGGAAGTGGGTGGACTTCGCCCTGGATCCGAAGATCCAGACCATGGCGGCCCAGGCCAAGGCGTACCAGGTGCCGTCGAACGCCAAGGCCACTCCGCCGCCGCAGGCCCCCGACCTCAGCCAGATCAAGCTCATCGACTACGACTTCAAGAAGTACGGATCTTCGGCGGAACGGCGGCGTCTGTTGAAGAAGTGGGACGACGAGGTTTCCACGCTGCCGCGTTGAGCGTCTGATCCGTTGTGGCCATGAATCGGCCCGCCGCGCTTTGGCTTGCCGTGGGGTGGGGCGGCTTCGCGCTCCTCCCTTGGTACGGCGTGGAGGACGGGTTCTGGTCCTTCGCTTGGCTGTTCGACTACCCGGCCGGAGCCGATGCGGCTCCGGCCCTTCTCCAAATCCTCCTGATCGGCCGCTGGTGGCTGACGCCGATGGTGCTGCCGCTGGCGGCGCCGCTGGTGGTGCTGTGGCGCCGGCGCACGGACCCGCTCTTCTCCACCGTCCTGCTGGCGGCCGGCGGCGCCGGCACCATCTGTCTCCTGGCCCAGGGCTTTCTGATCGGCATCGGCGGCTGGGAGTACGCCTCCCTGGAAGGGATCTTCGGTCCCCTCGGCGATCGCCAGTTCGGCATGGGCTACGGTGCCCTGCTGGTGTCGGCCGCGTTTCTTTTCCTGTTCGCGCAGGGACTGGCCGCGCGCGGAGCGATCAACGGCGACGGTTTCGTCGTGGGCTCCATCGCCTTGGTCATCGCCCTCGTCGCGGCGTTCATCTTCTTCCCGGTCGTACGCATCCTGGCCAGCGCCTTCCAGGACAACGACTACAACTTCGTGCCCTTCCTCTTCGTCGAGAAGCTGTTCAGCCGCGACATCTGGGGACTGGGCTGCCTCACCGCCAGCGTCAACTGCGGCGTCGCCTGGAACTCGCTGTTGATGGCCATCGCGGTCGGCGCCAGCACGACGATCCTGGGGCTGGCCTTCGCCCTGCTGGCGACCCGGACCGGCTTCCGCGCCAAGAAACTGCTCCGCCTGCTGACCGTCCTGCCCATCATCACGCCGCCTTTCGTCATCGGCCTTGCCATCATCCTGCTGTTCGGCGCGTCGGGCACGGTGACGCTGGCCATCGAGGCCGTCACCGGAACGACACCCGGGCGCTATATCTACGGCCTCCCCGGGATATGGCTGGCTCAGACCCTGGCCTTTACGCCCATCGCCTTCCTGGTCCTGATCGGCGTCGTCGAAGGCGTCAGTCCCTCCATGGAAGAGGCGGCCCAGACCCTGCGCGCCGACGATTGGCGCACCTTCACCACCGTCTCGCTGCCGCTGATGCGTCCGGGGCTGGCCAATGCCTTCCTCGTGGGTTTCATCGAGAGCCTGGCGGATTTCGGCAATCCGCTGGTCCTGGGCGGCAACTTCGACGTCCTGTCGACGTCCATCTTCTTTGCCATCGTCGGCGCCCAGAACGACCAGGGCCGGGCCGCGGTTCTGGCCATCCTTCTGCTGGTCTTCACCTTGTCCGCCTTCTGGGCCCAGCACCGCTGGCTGGGACAGAAGTCCTACGCCACGGTGACCGGCAAGGGCGACGCCGGCCTGCACGTGCCGCTGCCCAAGCGCGTGACTTGGCTGACCTACGGTTCGGCCCTGCCCTGGGCGGGGCTGACCGCGATCATCTACTGCATGATCCTGTTCGGCGGTTTTGTGGAGCTCTGGGGTCGCGATCACAGCTTGACCCTGCGGCACTACATCGACGCCTTTTCCGTCACCACCGGCGCAGGCGGTTGGGTCTGGTCGGGCGCCGCCTGGAACTCTTTCTGGACGACCATCTACATCTCGGTTGTCTCCGCTCCCCTGACCGCGGCGGTGGGTCTGCTTACCGCCTGGCTGCTGATCCGTCAGAAGTTCGCCGGGCAGGAGGCATTCGAGTTCGGTACCATGCTGAGCTTCGCGATACCCGGCACCGTCATCGGAGTCGGCTACATCCTGGCGTTCAACGTGCCGCCCATCGAGCTCACCGGCACGGGCATCATACTGGTCATCTGCTTCATCTTCCGGAACATGCCGGTGGGCGTCCGCGCCGGCATCGCCGCCATGACCCAGATCGACAAGAGCCTGGACGAGGCCTCGCTGACCCTGGGCGCCAGCTCGTTCGCCACGGTCCGCAGAGTGGTCCTGCCGCTCCTCCGGCCGGCCGTGGTGGCCGCCCTGGTCTTCAGCTTCGTCCGCGCCATGACCGCCATCAGCGCGGTGATCTTCCTGGTCAGCGCCAACTACGACATGGCCACATCCTATATCATCGGCCGGGTGGAGAACGGCGATTACGGCCTTGCCATCGCCTATAGCTCGGTCCTGATCGTGGTCATGGTAGCGGTGATCTGGCTGATTCAGTTGGTGGTAGGCCAACGGCGCATCGGCCGTCGGGCGGAGTCCATGGACGTGACCGCCCTCGGCACGGGAGGAGGGGCGGCATGAGCGACAAGAGCCAAACCGCGGCGGTCCGGTTCGAGAACGTCAGCAAGCACTACGGACCCGTGGTGGCCGTCGACCGGGTCTCCTTCGAGGTCCAGGACGGCGCCCTGGTGACCTTGCTTGGACCGAGCGGCTGCGGCAAGACCACCACGCTCCGACTCATTGCGGGCCTGGAGATGGCCACCTCCGGCAGCGTGTTCATCGGCGGCCATGACGTTTCCCGCCTGCCGGCCAGCGCCCGGGACGTCTCCATGGTGTTTCAATCCTACGCCCTGTTCCCGCATATGACCGTGTTCGAAAACGTGTCCTATGGGCTCTCGGTCAGCGGCGTCGCCAAGGCGGAGACCCGGGATCGGGCCGAAGAAGGCTTGAGGCTGGTGGGCCTCGCCGGCTATGGCGAGCGCCTCCCAAGCGAGCTTTCCGGCGGACAGCAACAGCGCGTCGCCGTCGCCCGCGCCCTGGTGCTCGAACCGACGGTGCTGTTGTTCGACGAGCCGCTGTCCAATCTCGACGCCAAGCTGCGCCGGCGGGTCCGCGAGGAGATCAGGGAGTTGCAGCAGACCCTCGGCCTGACCACCGTCTACGTCACCCACGACCAGGAGGAGGCGCTGGCGGTATCGGACCGGATCATCGTGATGCGCAACGCGGAGATCGCGCAGGAGGGAGCGCCCGGCGAGCTCTACGAAGCTCCCCGCGACCTCTTTGTCGCCGACTTCATCGGCGACGCCAATGTCATCGACGCCGAGATCACCGGCCGCGACGGCGACCGCGCAACGGTCCGCGTCGGTGATCGGGCCGAACTCCGTCTGCCGCACCGGGACCTTCCCGCCGGCCCCGTGAAGATCGCCGTTCGACCGGAAGCGGTGATCCTGAACGCGAGCGCCGAAGACGCCGCACTCACCGGGACCGTGTCGAAGGCCACCTATCTCGGCAATCACGTCGAATACACTATCGACACCGGCCTCGGCGAGATCTTCGTCGCCGACTACCAGTTCGACGCGTTGATCTCGGCGGGATCCCGTGTCGGCATCGCCTTCCGGGACCGCGGCGTCACGCTGCTCGAGAACAAGGCGTAGTCCGCAAGGGGTACGGCACCGATATGGATGATCGAGCGCTGGCCGATCGCTTCCGGGCGGCGAAAGAGATCGCACACGACGCGGGCCGGGCGGCGCTGGCATCTTTCCGCAATCCGGCCGGGCTCAAAATAAGCTCCAAGGGCCGACAGGACTTCGTCAGCCAGGCCGACAACGCCGTCGAGGCGCTCATCCGGGACCGCGTTCACGCGATCTTCCCCGATGACGGATTTCTCGGTGAAGAGGGCGGCGCCGCGCTTGCGGGTAGTGACGACGGCGGCCTCTGGGTCGTCGATCCCATCGACGGAACCGCGAACTTCATCAACCAGGTGCCGGCGTGGTGCGTCTCCATCGCCTATGTGCGGCAGGGCCGAATCGAGCTCGGCGTGGTCTACGACCCGAACGCGGACGAGATGTTCTCGGCCCGCCGCGGCCGGGGCGCCTTCCGCGGCGAAACCCCGATCTCGACCAGCACCGCCGAAAGTCTGACCCAGGGCGCGGTCGACATCGGCTACTCCACCCGGACCCCGCCGGCGCCGGCGGTTGACAGCATCCGCCGATTGCTCGAAGCCGGCGGGATGTACCAGCGCAGCGGTTCGGGCGCGTTGATGCTCTGTTACGTCGCCGCCGGCCGTGTGCTTGGCTACCTGGAAGCACACATCAACGCTTGGGATTGTCTCGCGGGGATCTTGCTCGTTCGAGAGGCCGGCGGCTGGACCAACGACTTCCTCGCCAATGACGGCCTGCTCCATGGCAACCCCATCGTGGCCGCGGCGCCGGGCGTCGCCAGCGCCTTGCGCGCCGTGGCGGCGTTCGAAGTGGAGATGCGTTACGCGACGCCGAAGGGTCGGTAGGGGTTCGGCCGCCGGGAGACGCCACGCGGCCAAATTTGAAAACTCACCCCTACGAGAAATCCATCCGGTACAACATCCAATACACCACGACGCCGGTGGCCGACACGTAGATCCACAGCGGCAGGGTCCAGCGCGCGATGGCGCGGTGTCTGTCGAAGCGTTCCCTCAGTGCCCGCACGACGGTGATGACGACCAGCGGCGCGATGGCCGTGGCCAGGACCGTGTGGGACACCAGGACGGCGAAGTAGACCATGCGGATCCAGCCCTGCCCCTGGAAGCGGACGGAACCGACACTGAAGTGATAGACGAGGTACGAGATCAGAAACAGCCCGGAACTGCCCAGCGCGGCCAGCATGCACCGTTTATGAGCCGCGACGTTGCGCTGCCGGATGAACCAGTAGCCAGTGAGGAGAAGAATCGCACTGACCGAGTTGAGCAGCGCGTTCAGGTGAGGAAGCGACGTGACCGTGATCAATGGAGGCGTTGGTGTTTCAGGGGCTGCGCTTTCCGAGCCTGCCCAATCCGCTCCGCTCCGGCCCTCGGTATCACGATGGGGTCAGGCCAGCTCCGGAATCAGCATCAAGATCAGGAAGACGCAGAGAATCGCCGGTATAATTGCGATCCACCAGATCACGACCTTCTCGAACTTGAGGTGCATGAAGTAGATGGCCACCAGCGCGGCCTTCACCGATGCCAACAGCACCAGGCCGGCGGCGATCATGAGCTGGGGTATCGGCAGGTAGATGATCCCCACCTCCACCACCGTGAGGACGAAGAGCCAGCCGAATACCGCCAGGTATTTGGGTTCCGCGTGTGCTTCGTTATGAGCTGCTGTATCTGCCATGGATGCTCTCCCGTTTCCTACAAGAGGTAGACGAAGGTGAAGATCAGGATCCACACCAGGTCGACGAAGTGCCAGTAGAGACCGGCGATCTCAACCACCGAGGCATTGGCCTGGGTGATCCGGCCGGTCAGGCCGCCCACAAACACGACGATAAGGTAGACGACGCCGCCGAACACGTGCATGCCGTGAAAACCGGTCATGATGTAGAAGGTGTCGCCGAACACCGGCGAGCCGAACTTGTTCGCGGAGATGGTCACGCCCTGATGAATGAGATGGGTCCATTCGTAGACCTGGCACGCCAGGAAGGCCGTGCCTCCCAGGATCGTCAGCAGCATGAACTTTCTGAACTCCTGCATATTGCCGCGTTTGATGCCGGAAAGGGACAGCACCATGGTCACGCTGCTGCAGATCAGCAAGAACGTCATGAACGCGGTCAGGTTGATGCCCAGCACTTCCGCCGGCACCGGCCAGTCGGTCGCGGCCATACGCATGATGCCAAAGGTCACGATGAGGGTCCCGAAGGTCATCGCGTCGCCGCAGAGGAAGATCCACATGCCCAGCTTGCCCCAGCTTTCCGGGGTGAGTGGAGACTCCGCGGGCTCTCGATGTAACGTCGCTGCCTCGCTCATCTAACATTCTCCTTTTCCGACGATATGTAGCCGGGCCTGCCCGCCCTCGCGCGCCTTCTGCGCGCGCGTGTAACGATAGATGATCCAGCCCGCGCAACCGGCCAGGGTGGCGTAGGGCATGGCCATCAGGAACACCACGGTCCAGTTGAAGGCCTCGGCGATCCGCTCGGTCTCGGCGGCAAGGCCCCGTGGGGTCCAGGGCACGGAAACCATGGCCGCAACGGTGGTCATTCCCGCCACCCGCGCCACGAGTCGATTGTCCGTCGAGGCCATACGCGCGCTTTCAGTACAGGTAAACGAGTCCGTAGAGCACCGGCCACAGCGCCACCACGAACAGCCAGTACATGGCACACAACTCGACGTCCGCCGCACGGTCCGAAGCGTAGCGTCCCTTCCGCGCCAGGGACCACACCACGGCCACCCACACGAGCGCCCCGAGGACGTGGAGTCCGTGCAGCCCGATGAGGGCGTAGAAGGTGGAACCGTACAGACCGCTCCGCATGGTCAGCCCGAACCCGATCAACCGCACCCACTCGTACCCCTGGATGCAGAGGAACAACGCGCCCAGAACAGCGGTCGCCAGCAGCCACCCGGACAGCCGCAACGGGTCCCGAAGCCGCGCGGCCAGCGATGCCCGGTGCACGGCAAGCCCGCTGCAGAGCAGCACCACCGTGTTGAACCCCGTGATCCATACCGGCAACCGCGGCTGGGACGGCGGCGGCCAGACCTCGCTGCTCAGGCGCAACACCAGGAATGCGCCGATGAGGCCGGCGAAGAACATCACCTCCGCGCCGATGAACATCATCAGCCCCAGTCTCGCGTTGCTGATCACCGGCTCCGTTCCGGAAGGCGGCGGCGGACCGCCCCCGAAGGCCGGCGCGGGCGCCAGCGTCTCCGCGCCGTCGCCGCTCAAGCTCTTCGCCGTGGCATCCCTTGCCATCCGTATCTTCCATGCCTTCCGTCAATACACGACCAGAAAGACCACCGTCGCCACGATGTAGCTGACCGCCACGGCGGCGATCACGAGTCCCAGGCGGCCGTTCCTCCGTCGATCCCGACTCTCCGCGATAGGTTCCATATCAGATCGGTATCCTGTCCAGGGCCATGGCGACGAACAGCAGCGGCAGGTAGAACAGCGAGGCGAAGAGCAAATGACGCGCACTGTTCACCGACCTCAAGACTGCGAGCCTTACCGCGTAGACCAGAAATCCGGCTCCCAACAGGATGGCCGCGAAGTAGTAAATTCCCCCCGCGAAACCCGTGAGCGTCGGCATCAGGCTCACCACCAGCAACGCCAGGCAATGGCTCACGGCCTGCCGGCCGGTGCTTTTCCCCTCCTCGTCCAGCACGGGCAGGAAGCGAATGCCGGCGCTCAGGAAATCGTCGCGGTAGAGCCGCGCGATGGCCAGGTTGTGGGGAATCTGCCAGAGGTAGAGTATCCCGAACAGGATCGCGGCCTCCAGGCCGAGGGTTCCCTGTGCGGCGGTCCAGCCGATGACCGGCGGCAGGGCTCCGGGCACCGCGCCGATAAGGCTGCACAGGGAGGACTTCTGCTTGAACGGCGTATACAGAAAAAGATAGGTGACGGAGATGATGGCGGTCAGAAGCGCGCTAAGCACGTTTACGGCCACTAGCAGCAGCAGCAACCCGGAGGCCACCAGGATGGCTCCGAAGAGAACGCACTCCAGTGGCTGGACCCTTCCCTCGGGGATCGGGCGGTGTCGGGTGCGATCCATCGCCGCATCGATGTCGCGTTCGAGGGACTGATTCAGAGCCAGGGTGCCCCCCGCCGCGAGGGCGGTGCCGAGCACCGTGTTGAAGAGCACGATGTAGTCCGGCAAGGGCTCGGAGCCCATGTAGTAACCCACCAGGGTGGTCATGAGGACCATCAGCACGAGCCGCGGCTTGGTGAGCTCGAGGTAATCGACCAGCTTTCGGCCGTGAGCGGAGCCGACAACAACCGTTTCGGTTCGCAGGGTCACGCGGTCGCCCTCTCGGAGACAATCCCGTCCACCGCCGGGAGACGGCCCGCGCCTAGAACCCGGAACGCCCACAAGGTCATCAGCACGCTCAGCGCGAACATGAGCGCCCCGGTCACCACGTGGGCAGTGGTGACGGCGACGATCATCCCTGGTTGCCACATCACTCCGAACGACAGGAAGCGGGCCGCGTAGGCGCCGGCGCCCAACGCGGTCTGCACCGTCAGGAGCAGTCCCAGAAAAAGCGAAAGCGTCCTGAACACCGGCGCCTCGTCACCGAGCTGGAGTCCCTTCACCACCAACAGGACGGTCTGGACCGCCACCAACAGCGCCATCAGCACATGCAGCGTTACGGCCGTGCCGGTGTGGCGGATGACGGCTCCGAGCAGGCTCTGCACATAGATCAACAGCGTCGTGGCGAGACAGAACCACTGGAACATCGTCCAGCCGCCCGCCGGAGGCGTCCGCCGGACTTCCCGCCAGGAACGGGAGGTGAACAGCGCCATGGCAACGATGAGGCCGAAGAAGGCGTGGGCCAGCGACGCGTGGATGATGGCGAAATCCTGCTCGAGCAACACCACGCGAAGGCCTCCGACAATGCCCTGAACCGTCACCAGCAGCAACGCTACGGCCCCGAGCCGGCGAACCCACACGCGCGGCTCCCGCAGCCAAAGGCACACCGCCAGCACCAGGGTGAGAAACCCGACGCCGGAGGCCACCAAGCGGTGGCCGTGCTCGTAAAACACGCCCCCCACCATCCCTTCCCAGGGGAACAGGAACATGTTGTGGCCAAAGGTGGTGGGCCAATCCGGCACCGCCAAGCCCACGCCCTTGCTCGTGACCAGCGCGCCCACGAACAACAGAAACAGGGTGGTCCCGGCGGTGGTCAGCGCCAACCGATGGAGCCAGGCGTCGGCCATCCCCGTGTACCCCCTAGTGACCCGTGGCGGCAGCGGCGGCGAGCGGCCGGTCCTGCGGCAGCCAGTCTTCCTCGACCCCCGGAACGCTGTACTCGTAAGGGCCGCGGTAGACCTGCGGCGTGGTCACGAAGTTCCCGTGGGGCGGCGGCGAGGGCGCCGACCACTCCAGCGTGTTGGCTTCCCATGGGTTCTCGGATGCCTTCTCGCCTACGAAGAGGCTGCCGATGAAGTTGACGAGGAAAGGTATCTGAGAGATGGCGAGGCAGAACGCGCTGATGGTGATGAACACGTTCATGTCCCCGAACTGTTCCAGGTACTCGTACTGCATGGGGTTGTAGATCCGGCGCATGTGGCCGCCCACCCCCAGGAAATGCATGGGAAAGAACGTGAGGTTGAAGAATATGTACGTGCCGATGAAATGCACGATGCCCCACGTGCTGCTCATCATGCGCCCGAACATCTTCGGGAACCAGAAGTAGATGGCGGCGAACATGGCGAAGATGATCCCGGCCACCACGTAGTGGAAGTGCGCCACGATGAAGTAGGTGTCGTGGATGAAGATATCCACCGGGGTGGACGCCATGAAGATGCCGCTGAGGCCGCCGATGACGAAGTTGGAGACGAAGCCGATGGCGAACAGCAACGGCACAGTGAAGCGGATGGACCCGCCCCACAGGGTGCCCAGCCAGTTGAAGGTCTTGATGGCCGAGGGAACCGCAATGACCATGGTGGTGAGCATGAAGGCCGTTCCCAGCAGCGGATTCATCCCGCTGAGAAACATGTGATGACCCCACACGATCCAGGAGAGAAAAGCGATGGCAATCATGGAATAGGTCATGGCCCGGTAACCGAAGATAGGCTTGCGTGAGAACACCGACAGGATATCGGAGGTCACGCCCATGGCCGGGAGCACCAGGATGTAGACCTCGGGATGGCCGAAGAACCAGAACAGGTGCTGCCACAGGAGCGGCATGCCTCCCGCGGGCAGGAAGAAGTTCGTGTCGAAGACGCGGTCGAAGAAGAGCATGCCCAGGGCCGCGGTGAGGACCGGCAACGCCAGCAGCAGGAGGATGGCGGTGATGAACAGGGACCAGATCGAGAGCGGCATGCGGAAGTAGGTCATACCCGGCGCTCTCATGTTGACGACGGTGGTGATGTAGTTGATGGAGCCCATCAGCGACGAGAAGGCCAGCACGAAGAGGCTCAAGACCCACAGGTTGATGCCCCAGTTGACCCCGGTGAACACCGCATCGCCGGCGAGTGGCGTATAGGACGTCCAGCCTCCGGCCGCGGCCCCGCCGACGACGAAGAAGCTCGCCACCATGATCACGCCGGCCACCGCTCCCACCCAGAACGACAGCATGTTGAGCAACGGGAACGCCATGTCCTTGGCGCCGATCATGATGGGGATCAGGAAGTTGCCGAAACCGCCCACCATGACGGGCATCACCACGAAGAAGATCATGATGGTGGCGTGCATGGTGAACAACATGTTGTAGGTGTTCGGCGGGATAATCCCCTCGTACATGGTAGGTTCGGGCACCCAGCCCAGCCCGGGAACCTCGGTCTCCGGCCACGCGAGCTGCCAGCGGATCAGCATGGCGAGCGTACCGCCGATGATCAGCATGAACAGGCCCAGAAAGAGAAACTGCCGGCCGATCATCTTGTGATCGGTGGAGAATACGTAGTGTGACCAGAACCCCGCAGGCTCGTGGTGTCCGTGATCGGCATGCGCCGATGCCGCTGCTTCGCTCATCCTTGATGTTCCTCCTCCGCCGTCAGGGACGCGCTGCTCTCGCGTCCGCAGCTGGCGGGATCAGCCCTGGTTTTCCTTGAGGAATTTCTCGTAGTCTTCCGGGGTGTGGACGAACACCCAACCAAGCATGCCCGAGTGGCCGAAGCCGCACAGCTCCGCGCAGGGAAGCTCGTACTTGCCCGGCTTGGTGACCTCGAACCACACCAGGATGTTCCGTCCGGGAACGGCGTCCTGCTTGACCCGGAAGTTGGGCACGAAGAAGCTGTGAATGACGTCCGACGCCATGAGTTGGACGTGCACGACCTTGTCCACGGGGACGTGCACCTCGTTCTCGATCTTGATGTCGTCCTTGGTGTCCAGCTTGCCGTCGGGGCCGGGATGTATCACGTCCCAGTTGAACTGCTTGCCGATTACCTTCACCTCGTACTCGGCAGGCGGGGCGTAGATCTTGATTTCGCCCCAGGTGGAGATGCTCATGAACGAGAGCAGAAGGAGGATCACGGCGGGAACCACCGTCCAGGTGACTTCCAGGGCCGTGTTGCCGTGGGAGTAAACCGCCCTTCGGCCCGCCCTCTGCCGGTACATGATGAGGAACGCGACCATCAGCACCGTGACGATGATCAGCGCGGCGGCGGTGATGTAGTAGATAAGGTAGAAGAGGTAGTCGATCTGACCACCATAGGTGGACACGTTCTCCGGCAACCAGCTCATCATGGCGAGTTCGAAACCCTCCTCGTGGAATTCGCTCTTTGCTAACACAAGTGTCGGGGCGTATCAAGGGTGACTCCGTGCGTGGGTAAACCCCGAAAGATTCATCAAGTAGCAGCGGCCGGCGCGGTCCGATATAAACGTGCGGAGGCACCCCAGGGTGTCCGGCGGCCTGTCGCAGGCCGGGAAGGAAATACCGTTGCAGACCCTCGTGCCTTGGGTGCATATCCTCTCCTTCAGCGTATGGGTGAGCGCCAACCTGTTCGTCCTGGGCATGCTGTATCCGGCAACCCGTGGCCTCCCGTCCGAGGAAAGGGTCGGGTTCATGCGCCGGGCCGCCGCCGGCGTGAATGCGGTCGTCGCGGCGGCGGCCCCCCTGGCCGTGCTGTCAGGCGTCGGAGGGCTCTGGCTGCAGGGTACGGCGCCGGGCTCCGGCGCCGTCTTCGTGCTGGCGGCCAAGACGTTGTTGACGGCCGTGATGGCGCTGAATCACGGGCTCCAGGCGTTCCGGTACCACGGCTGCCTGGAGCACCCTCTCGACGGCCGCAACCCGTGGCTGCGCCTGCTGGCGATCAACTCGGTCTTGGGCGTCGTCGTGCTGCTCCTGGGACTCGCTCTACGCCGGGTGGCCCCGTGACCGCGGCGGCGGAGAGATCCGGACGGTTTCCAACGCAAGAGGAAAGGCCATCGTCATGAAACAACTCATCGAGCACGCGCTGATCGTCACCATGAACGAACGGGACGAGGTGATCGAGGACGGGTCGCTGGTAGTCGACGGCAATCGCCTGCGGTACGTGGGCCCCGCGTCTGGCTGTCCCAGAGAGGATTTTGACCGGGTCATCGACGGCGGGCGCTTCATAGCGATGCCGGGACTTGTCGACGCCCACAACCATTCGCCGGCCAACATCTTCCGCGGCTTGATGCCGGCGCGTCCGCTGGAGATATGGCGCGCCTACTGGCGCGCCGCCCTGCGCGCCTGCGGCGATGAGATGTTCTACATCAGCGCGCTGCTTGGCGGCATGGAGATGCTCAAGACCGGATGCACCACGAACCTCGACCATTTCTTCGGCAACCAGAACAGCCTCTACACCGGCGCCGGCGAGGCCATCCGCGCCATGCGGGACCTGGGGTTACGGCACATCGTGCCCCTCACCGTCACCGACCGGCCCTACGAGGCCACCATACCCCTGAATGCGCCCAAGGGAGACACCGGCGACGAGGTGAGCCGGATGACCCAAGCCGAGACCAGGGACACCCGGGGCTGGCTCGACGAGATCGAAGCCTTCATGGACGAATTGCACGACCCGGGCCGGTTGACCACCTGCTGCCCCGGGCCCTCCGCGGTACAGCGCTGCACCGATGAGCTGCTGCTGGGCGCCGCCGCCATCTCCGAACGATGGAACGCGCCGTTGCACATTCATCTGGCCGAGACCAAGTCCCAGTCCCTGATGGGGCCGAAACTCTACGGAACGTCCCTGTTGAAACATCTGGATGACCTGGGGGTGGTGAAACCCAACCTTTCCACCGCCCACTCGTTGTGGATCGAGCCCGAAGACGTCGAAATCATCGTGGAACGGGGCGCTACCCCGGTGCACAACCCCGCCAGCAACCTCCGGCTGGGCAGCGGCCTCGCACCCATACCCGACTTCCTGGCGGCGGGCGGCCGGGTCGCCCTGGGAGCCGACGGCGCCTGCTCCAACGACAGCCAGAACATGTTCGACGCCATGCGGCTGGCGGCGTTGATCCACAACACCCGCGACCACGACTTCAACCACTGGATCACCGCCCGGCAGGCCCTGTCCATGGCCACCCGCTGGGGCGCCCGGGCCTTCGGCCTCGACTGCGGCGTGTTGGAGCCCGGCCGCCTCGCCGACATCGCGCTGCTGAAACGGGACACCACCGCGTTCACGCCGCTGAACGACGTCATCACCCAGCTCGTCCTCTGCGAGAACGGCAGTTCCGTGGACACCGTGCTGGTGAACGGAGAGGTGGTGGTGGAAGGAGGCCGGCTCACGAAGATGGACGAGACCGAGATTCTGGCAGAAGTGAGCCGTCTCTACGAGCCGCTACGGCCGGCAATCCAGAAGGAAATGGAAACCGCTGCGGTGATGGAACCCTCTCTCTCCGAGATGTACTTTCAGGTGTTCGGCTGATGCGTACCGGTTGAAGGGGCGCGCGGGCGCCGGTATCGCCCGGCAGCGCGAGGTGGACAGGGGCGGGTCGGAAACCCGCCCCTGCATCGGACATGGCGTCCCGCGGCGCAGGGTCCCGAATCACTCGTCCTCGTACTGTTCCTTCAGCTTCGCCACCACCGTCGGATCCGCCAGGGTGGTGGTATCACCCAGCGCCTTGCCGTCGGCGATGTCGCGGAGCAGCCGGCGCATGATCTTGCCGCTGCGGGTCTTGGGCAGCTCGGCTGCGTAGTAGAGTTCGTCCGGACGGGCGATGGCGCCGATCTTCTTGGCAACGTGGCCGCGCAGCTCATCGACCAGCTCGGGCGTGTTGTCGACGCCGGCAATGAGCGAGACAAAGGCGCAGATGCCCTGCCCTTTCACCTCGTGCTGCTTGCCGATGACCGCAGCCTCGGCCACCGCCTGGTGGTCCACCAGCGCGCTCTCCACCTCCATGGTGCTGATGCGGTGCCCGGACACGTTCATGACGTCATCCACCCGGCCCAGGAGCCAGAAGTAGCCGTCCTTGTCGCGCTTGGCCCCGTCGCCCGCGAAGTACATGCCCGGGAAGCGGCTCCAGTAGGTCTCGACGTACCGGTCGGGATCGTTGAACACGGTGCGCAGCATGGCCGGCCAGGGCCGCTTCAGCACCAGGTACCCGCCACCCCCCAGGGGCACCGAGTTGCCCTGTTCGTCCACGATGTCCGCCTCGACGCCGGGGAACGGCTTGGTGGCGGACGCGGGCTTCAGCGTCGTCACACCCGGGAAAGGGGTAATCAGCGGGTGTCCGGTCTCGGTCTGCCACCAGGTGTCCATGATCGGGCATTTCTCGTGGCCGATGTGCTCGTGGTACCACATCCATGCCTCGGGGTTGATGGGCTCTCCCACCGATCCCAGGAGTCTCAGGCTGCGCAGGTCGTGGGCCGCCGGAAACTCGGTCCCCCAGCGCATGAAGGTGCGGATGGCCGTAGGCGCGGTATGGAAGATCGTGACTCCATACTTCTCTACCATGTGCCACAAGCGGTCCTTGTCCGGCCAGTCGGGCGAACCCTCGTACATCACCTGGGTGACGCCGTTTGCCATGGGGCCGTACACGATGTGCGTGTGGCCGGTGACCCAGCCGATGTCCGCCGCGCACCAGAAGACGTCGTCCTCCTTCATGTCGAAGACCCACTTGTTGGCGAGGTAGACGCCCAGCAGGTAGCCGGCGGTGGTGTGGACGATGCCCTTGGGCTTGCCGGTGGTGCCGCTGGTGTAGAGGCTGAAGAGCATGTCCTCGCTGTCCATGTGCTCGGGCTCGCACCACAACGGCGCATCGGCCATCAATTCGTGCCACCAATGGTCCCTGCCCTCCTTCATGGTAGCGCCGGAATCGCTGCCCACGCGCTGCACCACCACCACGTTCTCGATGGAGGGTGAACTCTCGACGGCCTCGTCCGCGTTCTTCTTCAAGGGAATGATCGTGCCCCGCCGGTAACCGCCGTCGCCCGTGACCAGCACCTTGGCGGACGCGTCGTTGATGCGGTCGCTGAGGGACTCGGCGCTGAAGCCGCCGAACACGACGCTGTGCACCGCGCCAATGCGGTTGCACGCGTGCATGGCGATCAGGAGCTCCGGCACCATGCCGAGATAGAGCGCCACGCGGTCGCCCTTCTGCACACCGAGCCCCTTGAGCACGTTGGCGAACTTGTTCACCTCGCGCCAGACGTCGCGGTAGGTCAGCACCCGCTCGTCTCCCGGTTCCCCCTCCCAGATGATGGCGGCCTTGTTCTTGCGTCCGGTTTTGACGTGCCGGTCGAGACAGTTGTAGGAGACGTTGAGCTTGCCGCCGATGAACCACTTGGCCCAGGGGCAGTCCCACTCCAGCACCTTGTCCCAGGTCTTGAACCAGTCAAGCTGCCGCGCCTGCTCGGCCCAGAACCCCTCCGGGTCCTTTTCGGCCTTTTCCCACACCGCGGGGTCGTTGAGGTTTCCGGTTTGCTTGAACTCGTCCGGCGGCGGGAAGGTCCTTCCCTCTTCCAACAGGACTTCGATTGCGTCGTCAGCCATGGTCGCCTCCTTAACGAACGCAGCATGTCACCGCGCCAGCAGCGTGGTCTTCGGTGATTGATTGCACTGGTTGGTGCATATTATGAAACACCCGGCCGGTTGGCAATACCGGTTTGCCGCCTTGACGACCGCGTCGCCCCGCAGGCTAAACGGCCTCCAACAAGACCACCGCCATGGCCGCCATGGCCTTTTCCTCGCCGATGGGGCCAATGCCTTCCATGGTGCCTGCCTTGAGATTGACGACGGACTCGGGCACCTCCAGCAACTCGCTCAGGCGGGCCCTGATGGCGTTGAAGTGCGGCGCCAGCCGGGGGCGCTGGGCGACGACCGTGACGTCGGCGTTGACTATGCCGAAACCGGCCTCGCGCATGAGGCCGAGAACGTGGCCGAGGAGATGTGCACTCGAGGCGCCCTTGAATCTCGGGTCCGTGTCCGGGAAATGGGTGCCGATGTCGCCCTTGCCAATAGCTCCAAGCAGGGCGTTCATGAGGGCATGCAGCAGCACATCGGCGTCAGAATGGCCTGACAGGCCGGTTTCGTGCGGTATCTCGATGCCGCCGAGAATCAGTTTCCGGCCGGCCACGAGCCGGTGGACGTCGAAGCCCTGGCCGACCCTGTAGCCTCCGCTCAGAAGCCCATCTCCTTTTGCCCGAGACGGCCCTGGTGATCGAGCAGGATGGCGGGGGCGTAGCTGCCCTTGCGCAGCAGCGCCTGGTCCTCGCGCGCGACGACGAGCACCTGGGCCAGGGACAACGAGCGCAGGACTCCGGAACTCTGCGTCCCGGTGCTGGACGCAAGAAACCGCCCGTTCTCCTGTTCGAGACGGCACCGGACAAACTCCTTGAGGCCCGGCGCCGTCCTGACGTCGTGGGCCATCTTCGCGCGCACTACCGGCATGAAGAGGCTTTCGTGCCCCATCATCTTGAGCAAGGCAGGACGAACGTAGAGGATGAACGAAACCAGCGACGAGACCGGATTGCCGGGCAGTCCGAACACCGGCCTCCGACCCGCCCGGCCGAACGCCATGGGATGGCCGGGCCGCTGGGCGACCTTCCAGAAGAGCATGCGCACGCCGGCATCGGCAAGAGCGTCCTTCACGTAGTCGTAGTCGCCCATGGAAACGCCGCCGGAGGTGATCACCGCGTCACAGGCCAACGCCTTCCTGAAGGTGCTCGCCAGACGCCGGCGGCTGTCGCCCACGATCCCGAAGGACCTGGGGACCGCGCCGATCTCGCGAACCGCGGAAGCCAGGGTATAGCCGTTGCTGTTGACGACCTTACCCCGAGCCGGCCTGTCCTCGATGCCGATGAGCTCGTCACCGGTGGCGACGATGGCCACCACCGGACGCCGCCGCACGCGCACCGTCGCCTTGCCGATGGATGCCATAAGGCCGATGTCCGGGGCCGCCAGCACCCTTCCGGGTTCCAGCACGACCTGACCCTTCCGGATATCCTCACCGGACGGCCGGATATGGCTGCCCTGGCCGTCGGCTCGGAATATCGCGACGCGGTCTTCACGTGTTTCGGTGTACTCGACCCGGATGATGGCGTCGGCCCCGGCCGGAACCGGAGCGCCCGTCATGATCCTGATGGCGGTCCCGGGAAGCACGCGCTTGCGGGACACCCCACCCGCGGCCACCTCCGCTCGTACCTCCAGGGACACCGGCGCGCCGGACGAGGCTCCGTCCACGTCACTCCAGCGTACCGCGAACCCGTCCATGGCCGAATTGGCGAAAGCGGGCACGTTACGCCCCGAGCGGACATCCTCGCAGAGCACCCGCCCCAGACCTTCGGCCACACCGACCTTCTCGGATCGCAACCGCGACACCGACCCCAGGACAAGCTTCACCGCCTGATTCACGGTGGTCATGCGACCCATCATCACTCGAACGAATGCAACAATCAAGGGACCGCGCGGTGCCGACACGGGCGGGGTTGAAACCCGCCCCTACACCCTCGTCTTTCCCTGGCGCGGGCCACGTTCGAACAAAAAAGGACCCGATCTCGAAAGATCGGGTCCTTTGAAAAATCCCGGCAGCTTCCTACTCTCCCATGAGGGGACCCCATAGTACCATCGGCGCTAGAGGGCTTAACGACCGTGTTCGGGATGGGAACGGGTGTGACACCTCCGCTATCGCCACCGAGAAATCCTGGAAGACGCACCCTCGTGAGGTACGGTCTTGTCCGTTAACCTGGAAATCGAATTGACAACATCAAGCTGACAAACTGAAGACGGTAAAAACTGCGGAGTAGCAGTGGTGAATATGGTCAAGCCTCACGGCCAATTAGTACCGGTAAGCTTCAACCATTACTGGCCTTCCACATCCGGCCTATCAACCTCCTAGTCTAGAAGGGGCCTTCAGGGGTCTTACGACCCGGGATACTTAATCTTAGGGTGGGCTTCCCGCTTATATGCTTTCAGCGGTTATCCCTTCCGCACGTAGCTACCCGGCGATGCGGCTGGCGCCACAACCGGAACACTAGAGGTGCGTCCATCCCGGTCCTCTCGTACTAGGGATAGCTCCCTTCAGGTATCCTCCGCCCACGGCGGATAGGGACCGAACTGTCTCACGACGTTCTGAACCCAGCTCGCGTGCCACTTTAATCGGCGAACAGCCGAACCCTTGGGACCTACTTCAGCCCCAGGATGTGACGAGCCGACATCGAGGTGCCAAACACCCCCGTCGATGTGAACTCTTGGGGGGTATAAGCCTGTTATCCCCGGCGTACCTTTTATCCGTTGAGCGATGGCCCTTCCATGCGGGACCACCGGATCACTATGACCTGCTTTCGCACCTGCTCGAGATGTCTCTCTCGCAGTCAAGCCGGCTTTTGCCATTACACTCGACGGCTGGTTTCCACTCAGCCTGAGCCGACCTTCGCGCGCCTCCGTTACATTTTGGGAGGCGACCGCCCCAGTCAAACTACCCGCCATGCAATGTCCCCTGACTGGATTACAGCCACGGGTTAGAACCCAAGATGAGTAAGGGTGGTATTTC